>JBDKRC010000258.1:0-3015 GCA_039683575.1 Armatimonadia bacterium
GCCGGTAGACGTCCTGCCAGATACGGTGATCGGCGTGCGTGGTCATGCTTTTGTAGAAGTCTCTTGACGTAAGCGCCGCGACGACGCCGACGATCTCTGCGAAGCCGAAGCCCAGGACCGCACCGCAAGCGAGCGCCGAAACCGTGGCGCGAACCTTGCCCGCTGCAAGCAGGTTTTTGACAACCACCAGCTTGCAGCGCGGCGTCCGCTTCTCTATGGAGCCAGATTAATCTACTTGGTTATATTTGGCAAGTAGGTGAATGCGGATTCTCCTTGTAGCCGGTCACCGATTCTCCCCGGAGAGCGATCAGTGTCCTCGTGCCGGACGGATCGTCACGCTTCGGCCGCCGCTGACGAACTCTCGTGTTGCTTTTCAATCGCCACATCCCGAACAGACTCTACCACGCCATGTCTCTGGTTCACCCCCAGCAGGCAAAGCGTACTTCCCGGTCACCGCACAAAATCAATTGATTCTAAACGACTTCCTTGTGTCTGATTTCGTCGCGCAAGTTACACTCAATGTGGAGACTGTATGCCATCGCTACGTCGAATTCTCGCTTCCCGCGCCAATGGAGCGCGCTCCCTCGGCCCTGTCACGCCCGAAGGGAAGGCCCGTTCCTCACGCAACGCCCTCCGTCACGGCCTCCTCGCCAAATACGTGGTTCTCTCGAATGAGTCCCCCGCCGGATTCCAGGAACTGCATGACCAGTTCACCAATCGCTTCGGCCCCGCCGATGGCGTCGAGGACGGTCTGCTCGAAGAGATGGTCGCCGCCACCTGGCGCCTGCGCCGGGTTTGGGCCCTCGAGACCCGCTTGCTCGACGACGCCTTGTCCGCTCAGCCTCCCGGTGATGAGTTGGGTCGCGTCACCGCCGCCTTCAGCTCCCTCGCCTCACGCCCCGAACTCGCCCTCATCCATCGCTATGAGACCCGGCTCCACAATGTTTACCAGCGCGCCCTCTTCAACTTCCTCCTCCTGCGCACCTCCGCCGTGCCAAACGAACCCGGCAACGCCACCACGGTACCCGCCCTCGCTCCCTCCGAAAACGCCCCTTCGCCTCAGCTCTCGTCCTCACCCTCCTGCGGTGCCCCCGCTGTGCCAAAGGAACCCAACGGCGCTCTTCCAAGCCTTTGGAACAGGGATGGAGAAGGCACTTGCGCCCGTGAGTTCTCCTGCCAACCCGGGGACGCTGCTCCCGCCTGAGAAGTGCCTGCCCCCGGCCCTTCGACACTTGCGCCCGACAGCCATTAATCAGAAGATATAGGATGATAATTTCGCCATTGTTTAAGTCTGACCTGAACTAAGGAGCAAGGCCTCATGAAAATGTCAATGAAGAAGTCGCAGGAGTCGGCACATGACATCCTGCGGCAGACAGAGCATCCGCTGGATGTATTCTTCCGGCCCAAGAACGTGGCCGTTATCGGCGCCACGGAGAACCCCGGCACTGTCGGGCGTACCACCCTCTGGAACTTGATCAGTACGCCATTCGGCGGCACCGTGTTTCCGGTCAATCCGAAACGCCCCAGCATCCTCGGCATCAAAGCCTATCCGAGCGTGAAAGATGTCCCGGCCGAATTGGACCTCGCCGTGATCGCCACGCCGCCCGCCACCATCCCCGGCTTGATCCGCCAGTGCGGCGAAGTGGGTGTGCGCGGAGCGGTCGTTATCTCGGCCGGCTTCAAGGAGATTGGCGCGGAAGGTGCCGCTCTTGAACAGCAGTTGCTGGTCGCGGCCCGCGAGTGCGGTGTTCGTGTGATCGGCCCCAACTGCCTGGGCGTGATGGCCCCGCTCTCCGGTTTGAATGCGACTTTCGCCCGCGGTATCGCCCGGCCCGGCAACGTAGGCTTCATCAGCCAGAGCGGCGCGCTGTGCACCGCGGTTCTGGACTGGAGCTTCAAGGAAATGGTCGGCTTCAGCGCCTTCATGAGCATCGGCTCCATGGTCGACGTGGGGTGGGGCGACCTGATCGACTACCTGGGTAACGATCCCCGCACCCGCAGCATTCTGATTTACATGGAATCGGTCGGCGACGCCCGTAGCTTCCTCTCCGCCGCGCGCGAAGTGGCCCTGTCCAAGCCGATTATCGTCATCAAGGCCGGACGCACCGCCGCCGGCGGCAAAGCCGCGGCCTCTCACACCGGCTCGCTCACCGGCAGCTACGACGTTCTGGAAGCCGCCTTCCGCCGCAGCGGCGTTCTGCAGGTCAACAACATCAGCGACCTGTTCAACATGGCCGAAGTGCTCGGCAAGCAGCCCCGTCCCAAGGGTCCGCGCCTCACCATCGTTACCAACGCCGGCGGCCCGGGCGTGCTGGCCACCGATGCGCTCATCAGCGCCGGCGGTGAGCTGACCGCATTCAACGACGACACCATCGCGAAGCTCAATGAGTTCCTGCCGTCCACCTGGAGCCACGGCAACCCCGTGGACGTCATCGGAGACGCCACCGCCGAGCGCTACGTCAAGACGCTCGAAGTTGTCGCTGGCGATCCCCAGGCTGACGGTATGCTGGTCTGCCTCACTCCGCAGGCTATGACCGAGTCCACGAAGATCGCGGACCAGTTGAAGAATTACGCCAAGCTCGGCGACAAGCCCGTGCTGGCAAGCTGGATGGGCGGACCTGAAGTCGCCGCCGGCGAAGCCATCCTCAACGCCGCCGGCATTCCTACCTTCGCCTATCCCGACACTGCCGCCCGCATGTTTTACAACATGTGGCGGTACAACTACAGCCTGAAGGCCCTCTATGAGACGCCGGTCTTCCCGCAGGCCGAGGAAGAAGGCGCCGCCGACACCGCCAAGGTCGAGAAGATTATCTCCGATGCGCGCGCGGCTGGCCGCACCATCCTTACCGAGTTCGAATCCAAGGAAGTGCTGGCTTCCTACGGCATCCCGACCGTGCCGACCGTCATCGCCCGCAGCGAAGACGAAGCCGCCAAGGCCGCCGAGGGCATGGGCTATCCGGTCGTCCTGAAGCTGTTCTCGGAAACCATCACGCACAAGACCGACGTCGGCGGCGT
>JBDKRC010000259.1:0-16117 GCA_039683575.1 Armatimonadia bacterium
TATTCGGGGCGGCGTGGGCAGTGAAGCAGAACAGCAGGGCAAGCAGGCTGAGCAGACGGTACATGGCGGGCCTCCCTGGGGTGCAAGACAGACGCTTTGTGGAGGTTCAACAGGAAAGGGCCCGGACCTTCTGCAGAACTGGGCGCGGGAGCGACTAAATGCCGCTCCCGCGAGGTGTGAAGCCTGAAAGTGTCTGTCCTTACAGCGCGGGGCGCTGTTTGTGCCATTCGGTGGACTGCTCGTAGGCGTAGGCCACCTTGAGCAGTGTCGGCTCGTCGAAGAAGCGGCCCATTAGCTGCATACCAATGGGCAGGCCCTGCGAGAAGCCGCAGGGGACATTCATCGCGGGGATGCCCGCGAGGTTGATCGGCAGCGTGCAGATATCGGCGAGCTTCATGGCCAGCGGGTCGTCGGCCTTTTCGCCGATCTTGAAGGCGACGGTCGGTGAGGTGGGGCAGACGAGGAAGTCATACTTCTCGTAGGCGCGCTCGAAGTCCCGCTTGATGAGCGTGCGGACCTGCAGGGCCTTCTTGTAGTAGGCGTCGTAATACCCGGCGCTCAGGACGTAAGTGCCCTTGATGATGCGCAGGCGCACCTCGGGGCCGAAGCCCTCGGCCCGACTCTGGGAGAACATGTCATAGATATCGGTGGTTTCCTCGCTGGTGCGGTGGCCATAGCGGACGCCGTCGTAGCGTGCGAGGTTGCTGGAGCACTCCGCCGGAGCGATGATGTAGTAGCATGGGAGGCTGTATTCAGCGTTGGGGAGGCTGACTTCCTCACAGGTGACGCCGAGGGCCTCGAACTGCTTGATAGCAGCCTCGACAGCGGCGCGGACGTCGGGCTCGATGCCCTCGCCGTAGAGCAGCTCGTGGACGATACCGGCCTTGAGGCCCTTGACGTCCTGGCCGAGGTTGGCGGTGTAATCAGGCACGGGCAACGCGGCGGAGGTCGAGTCCAGCGGGTCCTGCCCGGAGATGACCCCGAGAAGCAGCGCGCAGTCCCGCACGTCCTTGGCCAGCGGGCCGACCTGATCGAGCGAGGAGGCGTAGGCGACGACGCCATAGCGGGAGACGCGGCCATAGGTGGGCTTCATGCCGACAAGGTTGCACAGCGAGGCGGGCTGGCGGATGCTGCCGCCGGTATCGGAGCCGAGGGCCCAGTAGGCCTCCCCAGCGGCCACGGCAGCGGCGGAACCACCACTTGAGCCACCGGGAACGCATTCGAGGTTCCACGGGTTGGCCGTGACCTGGAAAGCGGAGTTTTCGGTGGAAGAGCCCATGGCGAACTCGTCCATGTTGGACTTGCCGACCATGGGCAAGCCGGCCTCTTCACAGCGCTGGACGACGCTGGCGGTGTAGGGCGGGACGAAGTTGTCGAGCATCTTGGCGCCGCAGGTCGTGCGGACGCCGGTGGTGCAGAGCAGGTCCTTGTGGGCGATGGGAACGCCAGCCAGCGGGGAGACGGCCTCGCCCCTGGCGCGCTTTTCGTCCACGGCGGCGGCCTGCTGCTCGGCGACCTCGCGGGTCAGGGTCAGATAGGCCTTGACCTGTCCCTCAACGGCCTCGACACGGTCAAAAGAAGCCGCCACGGCCTCAGCGGCAGAGACTTCGCGGCTCTGCAGCTTCTCGGCCAGTTGCCATGCGGTCAGTTCATGCAATTGCACGGGAACAATCTCCTTCGGGCGACGACGGTCCAACTGTAGGGCGGGGGCTCCGTACCCCGCCGCTCGGGTAGTCGTAGATAACGGCGCGGCGGGGTACGGAGCCCCCTGCGACGCAAACGTCGCTACGCCCTACAGTCCGAGGCGGATGCGACCTACTCTTCAGTCTCCATGAATAGCGACGTGCGGAAGAAGCCATCCACTGCGTCGGGGGCGTTGGCGACAACGTCCTCCACCGGCAGTGACTCCCACGTCGTATCGGCGCGGTAGATGTTCTTCATCGGCACGGCATGCGAGGTAACCGGCACGTCTTTGGTGTCGAGTTCCTGCAATTCCTGGAAATGTGTCATGATGCGGTTGAGCTCGCCGCCAACGCGCTCGATTTCCTCTTCAGAAAGAGCCAGGCGCGCTAGTTTGGCGACATGACGGATGTCATCTTTGGTGACTTCGGGCATAAACGACGCCTCCGGGTGGTGCGACACGGGGATACAGGCAGTTTAGCAGACGGTATCGGGGGCGTCAACATGAGGGCGGGGGGGTGTACACGTGTGGGCGCAGGGAAGCGCTCAAAATGGGGACGGAGCCTTGACGCCGACGTTTCGTTGGTGGAACTGACCGAGCCTCAGTCGGCGTCAAGGCTCCGTCCCCATTTTGGCCGATCAGTTTGCGTCTGACGGAAGACAGGAGAAGCGGCCAGTGAGGGCGAAACCATCCGCATCCTCACCCACGGGAGTATCCGTATGGCGTTGGCGACTTTCATGTTGATCGCGGACTTGCACATGACCGGCTTTGAGATCAAGGACGGGCTGGTGTGCCCAAGGCTGCCTGCGCACGCCTGGTGGGCCGTGGATCGGCGCTATGACATCATGGGCTACCTGCTGCCGATTGCGCTCCAGCAGGCGCAGGCGGACTTTCAGCCCGGCTTCGTCATGTTCGGCGGCGATATGGTAGACGACGGCTTCGGTAAGTACGGGCGCGGCGACCTGACAATGGTGCGCGACCTGGCGACCAAGCACTGCACGAGCAAGCCGTGTTTCCTGTATGGCAACCATGACGGGCCACAGGCGCAGTTCGAAGAGCTGTTTGGGCCGCTGAACTATACCTTCGACCAGGGTAACCTGCGTTTCATCGTCCTCAACACGGGGACGATGGACTGGGAGAAGGAGGAGGCAAGCTCGCGGGCGGCGATAGCGCACCTGCAGGAGAGCCTGCGCACGGCGGAGGGGCGGAAGGTTATCGTGATTGCCCACCAGTGGCTATACCCGACGGACGTGGAGGGCTACAGCATGGCGCACGCGGACGAGGCGTTGGCGGCGTTGGAAGCCTATTCAGGCACTGTAGCGGTCCTGAACGGCCATTATCACACGGGGAAGTACCAGGAGAAGAACGGGATACACTACCTGACGGCCAAGGCGTTCTGCGAGAAGCCATTTGCGTACTACCAGTACCAGATCACCGCTGATGAGCTGGTCTGCACGGAGTACACGCTCAAGCCGTCGCAGCAGAAGTTCGTCCCGGGCGTGGAGCAGCGTCTGAAGCTGAGGAAGTAGGGGAAAAGCAAAACGCCCCTTCGGTTGAAGGGGCGTCTTAGCAATACTGTGGTGGACGGGAAGGGATTCGAACCCTCGACCTCCTCCGTGCGAGGGAGGCGCTCTCCCAGCTGAGCTACCCGCCCGTGGGGATCAGCATTATAGCGCGTGAATAAGGGCATGTCAAACGTTGTCAGGGCCATTATTCGCATGGCAGGTGAGGCCGCCAGGCCCGTCGAAAGGCACCGCTGCACACCATCATTAGGGAGTGGATATCATGTCTATTCGTATTGGCTTCATCGGCACCGGCGGCATTGCGCAGGGCCATATGAAGCGTCTGTCGGAGATGCCGGAAGTTGAGATGGCGGGTTACTTTGACGTTGCCGCCGACCGGGCGCAAAAAGCGGCCGATGACTTTGGCGGGAAGGCCTACAAAAGCGCGGTTGAGCTTCTGGACAGCGGTCTGAACGGCGTGGTCATTTGCACGCCGCCCTTTGCTCACGGTCCGGCCGAACTGGCCGCCTGCGAGCGGAAGATCAACATGCTGCTCGAAAAGCCCGTGGCGATCACCGTGGACATGGCCAAGCCGATCCTCGAGGCCATCAAGAGCAGCGGGATCGCGACCGTGGTGGGCTACAAGTACCGCTGGGACGACCATGTGATCCGCGCCAAGCAGATGCTGGCCGGCAAGAAGATCGGGCTGGTGTTCGGCAATTTCTGGGGCGGGACCCCGGGAGCGCCGTGGTGGCGCGTGCAGGCACAGTCCGGCGGGCAGTTCGTCGAGCAGACGACTCATATCGTTGACATGGCGCGGTACCTGTGCGGCGAGGTGACGGGGGTGTCGGCGCTGGAGACGCGGCTGTTCATGCACGAGGCTCTGGAGAACTATGACATCGCGGACGCCGCGGCGGCCAATCTGGTGTTTGAGAACGGCGCCATCGGCAACATCAGCAACACCTCGATGGTCACGGGCTGGGGCCAGAGCAGCCTGCGCGTGATGGCGCACGAGTTCACGCTGCAGATCGCCGGGCACAGCCTGACCTGGGCCGGAAAGGACGGCACGGGCGAGTATGCCATGCAGGCCGATGGCTACACCGGTGAGGACAAGGCGTTCGTGAAGGCCTGTCAGGGCGACAGGTCGGAAGTGTACGCCGACTACGAAGAGGGCCTGAAGTCGCTGGCGGTGTCTGAGGCAGTGGCCAAGTCGGCGGCGGAAGGCTCGTGTCTGGTGAAACTGGCGGAGTTGCTGTAGGGCCGGAGTCGTGTCGGGCTGTAGGGCGGGGGCTCCGTACCCCGCCTGCCGTTATCTACGACCTTCCCGAGCAGCGGAGCGGTGTCTGCACCGCAGGGGTACGGAGCCCCCGCCCTACAGCCGGAGGCGCCTTGCCAGAATCGTCTCCGGCTGGCATAATTGAACCACACGCTGCTACAGATCATGGCAGCCGGCTGTTGATGGCCGGCTGCCATGTCTTATCTCCGTAAGGAGGCTCACGTGCCCCTCTTTGCTGACGCGCGCGCGGTCGTGGCCATCGGCTGGGACGGCGAGATGATCGGCGAATACGCCGATACGAACTCCACCGGCAAAACCCACGGCCACCTGGATGATCGCACTATCCGGTATGCGATGGATGTCGCCGAGATGGCCGAGCAGGCTGACTTCCGGATGCAATACTTCCTGCTCGGGCAGAGCTTTGAGCAGCCTATGGACTGGGCGGCGGAACTTCTGAGCCGGGGGCATGCGCTTGATCAGCATACTTACAGCCATCTTCCGCTGATCGGCGAGGAAGTCGAGGTAGCGCGGGAGCTCACGGAGACTTCGCGGCTGTTTGAGGAGAAGTTGGGGTTTCGTCCAGTGGGGCTGCGGGGGCCCGGCGGGTATGCACATGGGCTGCATGACCACCCGCGGGCACAGGAGATCGTCAAGGAGCAGGGGCTGCAGTTTGTCAGTTGCCATTACGCCACAAAGACCCCCAGCGGCCCTTACGACGTCTATGCAGACAAGAATGCGTATCAGATAATCAAGCACCACCAGCCGCGCCGGTACCCCAATGGGCTGCTTGAAATCCCGATTTCGGGGTATACCGACCGGCACTTTCTGGACAATCTGGCGCGCCCGGTGGAGCGGTTTACGAAGCACTTGCAGGACTGCCTCGATTTCGCGTACGATATGGGGGGGCTGGTATACGCGGTGGCGCTGCACCCGGACACGATGTCGCGGCATGACCCGCAGATGCAGGCGCTGGCGGGGCTGATTGAGCACGCGCAGCGGAAGATGGATAAGGTGCGATTTGTGACGTACCGGGAGGTGGCGGAGGCGGCGCTGGCTGGCTAAGATTCAGGCGTTCCTATGATGTGGAGAGGGCTGCACGATGAAACGTTCCCAAATCAACCAAATCATTCGCGAGGGCATCGCCTTCTGCGAGCAGATGAACTTCAAATTGCCGCCATTCGGCTATTGGAAGGCCGACCAGTGGCAGGGGCGCGGGGCGGAGTGGGATGAGATCCGCGACAACATGCTCGGCTGGGATTGTACCGATTTCGGCTCCAATGACTATGCCAACGTCGGACTGCTGCTCTTCACGATCCGCAATGGCAACCTGAAGCTCACCGAGAAGTACGAGAAGCCGTACTGCGAAAAGCTGATGATCATCGGCGAAGACCAGTATTGCCCGTGCCATTACCACTTCAACAAGATGGAAGACATCATCAACCGCGGGGGCGGGAACCTGCTGCTCAAGCTGTGGTGGAAGGACGATCAGGAGGGCCTGAGCGACAAGCCGGTCCAGGTCTCCATAGACGGGCACCGCGTCGAGGTGGAAGCCGGCAGCGTGGTGCGGCTGACGCCGGGGGAGAGCATCACCCTGCCTTCGTACCTGTACCACACCTTCTGGGCCGAGCAGGGCCAGGGGCAGGTGCTCTCAGGCGAGGTCTCGAAGGTTAACGATGATGTAACCGATAACCGCTTCCTGGAGGAGCTTCCGCGGTTTTCGGCGATTGAGGAAGACGAGGCGGCGGAGCATTTGCTGTGTAACGAGTATCCGCGGTAGGGAGCGGGCTCGGGCTGTAGGGCGGGGCTTGGCGATGTCCGCATCGCAACTCGTACCCCGCCTGCCGTTATCTACGACCTTCCCGAGCGGCGGAGCGGTGTCTGCACCGCAGGGGTACGGAGCCCCCGCCCTACAGCCCGAAACGCTACAGCCGGAACCGCTTGAATATATGAACATCACACACACTCGTATCCCACTTCTACGCAAAGGTTGTCACCAGGGCGGCTCTAGTCAGCCCGGGGAAAGCCCGGGCGTGACAGCCGAGGCTGGCGTCTGCCAGCCTCCCGGAGGGGCCGAGCTTTAGCCGGCCCAGTAGAGCCAACCTGAAAGGACAACACCAAAATGCATCTGGCAAACCGCATGCAGCGTCTCGGCACCGAGACCGCTTTTGAAGTACTCGCACGGGCTAAGCAGCTTGAGCGCGAGGGCAAGAACATCGTTCACCTCGAGATCGGCCAGCCCGACTTCGACACCCCCAAGTTCATCAAGGACGCGGCCTGCAAGGCTCTCGACGAGGGCGTAACGGGCTATGGCCCCTCGGCCGGCGATCCGGACCTGCGCGAGGCAGTGGCCGAGCACATCAGCACCAGCCGCGGCTTCCCCGTGAGCCCGAACGAAGTCGTGATCGTGCCGGGCGCCAAGCCCATCATCTACTGGGGCATCACGGCCTGCGTGGACGAGGGCGACGAAGTTATCTACCCCAACCCCGGCTTCCCGATCTACGAGTCCATGATCAACTTCGTCGGCGCCAAGCCCGTGCCGATCGCGCTGCGCCAGAAGAACGACTTCCGCCTCGACCCGCAGGAACTGATCTCGCTGGTTACCCCCAAGACCCGCATGATCATCATCAACTCGCCCCAGAACCCCACTGGTGGCGTGCTGGAGATGGAAGACCTCGAGGCCATCGCTGAAGTCGCCATCAAGAACGACATCATCGTCATGAGCGACGAGCCATACGAGTCGGTTCTCTACGAGGGCAAGCACTACAGCATCGCGGCGCTGCCCGGCATGAAAGAGCGGACCATCCTGCTCGACTGCTTCAGCAAGAGCCACGCGATGACCGGCTGGCGGCTGGGCTACGGCGTTTGCCCGGTGGAAGTGGCTGACGCCATCGCCAAGCTGGAGACCAACTGCGTATCCTGCACCACCGTCTTCGTGCAGAAGGCCGGAATCGCCGCTCTCAAGGGCCCCATGGACGAGTCCCGCGCGATGGTGGCTGAGTTCAAGCGCCGCCGCGACGTGATCGTGGATGGCCTGAACCAGATCAAGGGCTTCAGCTGCCTCAAGCCCAAGGGCGCGTTCTACGTGTTCCCCGACATCACCGGCACCGGCATCGACTCGCGGACGCTCGCCAAGAAGATCCTCGAAGAGGCCGGCGTGGCCGTGCTGTCCGGAACGGCGTTTGGGGAATATGGTGACGGTCACCTGCGTCTGTCATATGCGAACTCCGTGGAGAACATCCAGGAAGCGCTGAAGCGGATCGGGAACCTGCTGAACTAGATCGTCGCTGTAGGGCGGCGCGACGGCTGCGTCGCAGGGGGCTCGTATCCCGCCGCCTCAACGCGTAGGTGGGTTTGTCCCCAAACCCACATCTTGCCGGTGGTGTCGGTTCGAGACGAACCGACCTACGCGGTTCATGGGCGAGACGCCCGACCTACGCGGTGACTGTTTCGGTTTTGGGTATAATGGGAGGGGCCGACGGCGGCCCCTCTCGCTTCAAATGCTCAGGGGGCGTGCGGCGTGATTCTTGTTCTTTCGGCCAATGCCGGCATAGATCGCACCTATGAGGTAGCCAACTTCACGGTTGGGCACTATCACCACCCTCGTCGCTTCCGGGTCATACCCGGTGGCAAAGGCGTGAACGTCGCGCGCGTGCTACGCAAGCTTGGCAACGAGGTCATGGTGACGGGCTTTGCAGGCGGGAACGTGGGCAACCATCTGACCGCCATGCTGCGAGCCGAGGGAATTCGCCCTGAGTTCGTCAAAATCGCCGAAGAGTCGCGCCTGTGTCTGAACATCGTTGACGAAACGACCAGATCGCAGACGCAGCTTGACGAGGTCGGGCCGCTGGTGTCACCGGCGGAACTCGACCTGCTCCACCGGCAGTGGACCAAGCTGCTGCGGCACTGCAAACTGGCGGTGATAGCCGGCAGCGCGCCGCGCGGGGTGCCTTTTGAGGTCTACACCGACTTCATCTTCGCGGCCAAAGAAGCGCGGCTGCCGGTGGTGCTGGACGTGCGTGAGCCATACCTGGCCGAGGCAGTACAGGCCGGCCCCACGATTGTGAAGCCGAACCTGGAGGAGCTCTCCAGTCTGGTGCAGAGTGAACTCAGCGTGCCGACAGGCGTCACAGTGGCCGCCAGGGACCTGCTGCGCCACGGCATCAAGCTGGTGCTGGCCTCGCTGGGCAAGCAGGGCGCCATCGCAGTGACTGCCGAGGCGGGGAACTGGTGGGCGAAGTCGCCAGCCGTGGAGCAGGTGAGCCCGGTCGGCTCGGGTGACGCCATGGTTGCCGGGCTGATCCACGCGGGCCTGCGCAAAGAGGGGCTGCAGGGGCGGCTGCGGTGGGCGGTGGCGGCCGGGGCGGCCAATACGGCAAAACTCGGCGCGGCGTGCTGCGAGGCCGAAGAGATTGAGAAGCTGGTGCCGGAAGTGAAGGTCGAGCAGCTAACGGAAGAGGGCCTCGTTCAGGCCCAGCCGGAAGCGCCGCCGGCGGCGGCGCCACAGGCGCCGCATGGATAAAGGGAGGCCACATATGTTTGGCCTGGGCACAAGCGAAATTCTGCTGGTTATACTGGTCATTCTGCTGCTCTTCGGGGCCAAGAAGATCCCGGAGATGATGCGCGGGATGGGGCAGGGACTGCGGGAGTTCAAAAAGGCTGCGTCGGAAGCGACGGACGACATCAAAAAGGCCGTGGAAGACACCGACAATGAGCCGCCGAAGTCTGATAAAGTATAGCTTCAGCCTGGCTATAGTCCTGGCCACTGTCCTGGCACATGCCGCCGCGGGCGGGCTGCTGTCGCTACTGCCGGCATGCAACGTGGTCAGAGGCTGGGTTATCGTCGCGGGTGCTGACAAGCAGGCGGCTACCACGCAGGCCATGTACAGCCTGTACGATGGCGCTGTGCCGAGCATGCTCAAGGATGGCATCACGTCCGCTGCCCAGCGCGTGTATAGGGACGGGACGGGGCGCCTGACGGTCGATATTTTCCGCTTCAGCAGCCCCGGCAAGGCCATGGCCTATTACGCGCGCCGGAAGGCCGAAATCAGGGCTTGTAGCGCATTTGGCGCGATCACGGGATTGAGCCAGGGCGGCGTCACGGCGACCTCGGGCCGCACCACCATCGGCTATGCCTGGAACAAGGGCTACTGTACCAGCCTCTCCGTCAACAGCACGACCGCTGCGGACCAGGAAGCGGTGCGGCGCATGGCCCGGCATATCAACGGGAAGATCGGCGCCCTGAAGTAGACAGGCACTCGCTAATGTGGCATGATTGCGCAGCGAATAAGTCGCTGCGTTTTTGTTTGGCGCGGCTTCGGGCCGCGCAGGAGGACCGGAATGAAGCTGTTCAACTCGCTCACCCAGCACAAAGAAGAATTTCAGCCGCTCGAGCCGGGGGTAGTGCGTCTGTACTCCTGCGGCCCGACGGTCTATGACTTCCCCCACATCGGCAATCTGCGCACTTTCCTGTTCGGGGACGTGCTCTGCCGGACGCTGCGGCACAAGGGGTTTGAGGTCCGGCAGGTCATGAACCTGACCGATGTGGACGACAAGACCATCGCGCGGTCCATCCGCGAGGGCGTGACCCTGCAGGAGTACACGGAGCGCTACACGCAGTACTTCTTCGAAGACCTCAACACCATGCGGATTGAGCCCGCGTGGCAGTACCCAAAGGCCACCGAGCACATCCCGCAGATGCTCGAGTTGATCAAGATGCTGGAGGACAAGGGACACGCCTACGAGCGCGAGGGCAGCGTATACTTCGATATCAGCAGCTTTCCGAAGTATGGGCGGCTGTCGGGCGTGAGTGCCGAGGAGCGGGCCGACAGCGGCTTCGGGCGGCTCGACAGCGACGAGTACGAGCGCGACGCCGCGCAGGACTTTGTGCTGTGGAAGGCCGCCAAAGAAGGGGAACCGTCATGGGACAGCCCGTGGGGGCCGGGACGGCCCGGTTGGCACATCGAGTGCTCGGCCATGTCGCGAGAGCTTCTCGGCGACACGCTGGACATCCACACGGGCGGGGTGGACTTGCTGTTCCCGCACCATGAGAACGAGATCGCCCAAAGCGAGGCGGCGACGGGCAAGCCGTTCGTGCGGCTGTGGCTGCACGGGGAACACCTGCTGGTTGATGGTATGAAGATGTCCAAGAGTCTGGGCAATTTCCACACCCTACGGGACCTTCTGGACAAAGGCTATGACGCCATGGCGATCCGCCACCAGCTTCTCACGGCCCATTACCGCCACCAGCTCAACTTCACGCTCGAGGGCGTGGACCAGAGCGCGCAGGCCATCGCGCGGCTGTGGGACTTCGCGGACCGTCTGGACGAGCTACAACCGTCTGAGACACACAATGACGAGGTCTCGCAGGCGGTGGCAAAGGCCCGCGAGGACTTCGAAGCGGCGCTGGACGACGACCTCAACATCCCCGGGGTGACGGGGACGGTGTTCGAGGTCATGAAGGTGGCGAACCCGGCGCTGGTGGAGGGTGCGCTCGATCAACAGAATGTTGACGAGATCAAGGCGTTCCTGCAGGTTGCCGACTCGATCCTGGGCTTCATCGCCCACGAGAAGCAGAGCCTGGACACGGAGATTGAGGGGTTGATCGAGGAGCGCAACCAGGCGCGCAAGGACCGCAATTTCGCCCGAGCGGACGAGATCCGCGATCAGCTTCTGGCGCAGGGGATCGTGCTGGAAGACAGCGCGCAGGGCACACGGTGGCGCCGGGAAGTCTAGGAGGGAAGGCTTATGCTGCCCGAGGGGCTTACGGACGACAAGGTCCGCATCGTCATGATTTGCGAAAGCCCTCCGCCCGATCCGGCGGAGGGCTTCTATGCGCCTGAGACAGCCGCTTCGGCCTATCGCGCAAACACTCTGCAGGCCTTTAACGAGGCTGGCGTGCCAGTGCAGACCATGAGCGAGATCAGCGCCCTGGGCGTCTACATCACCACAGCCGTGAAGACGCCGAAGACGGGCAACGCGGTGGACAAGGCGCTGATGAAACAGGACGCGGCGGCGCTTGAGGAAGAACTGGCGCAGTTCCCGAACGTGCAGGTATACCTGCTCATGGGGGATGTGGCGATTGCCGCCCTGAACGAGATCGCCCGGCGGCGTACCGGCAAACGGGCCATTCCCGCGGGTTCGACATACAAGCTGCGCTCGCAGGAGTTCACCTTCGAGGGCAAGCGCGTGATTCCGTCATATCTGCAGACCGGCGGGAGCTACCAGATCGAGAAGTACAAGCGCCAGGTCGTGGCGGAGGACATCGGGACCGCGCTGAGTATCGCCGGGGCACGGTAGGAACTTCAGCCTGCCAGCGCGAATAATGTCCTACAGGAGGCGACGATCATGCGTATTCTGATCGCTCTGGTAGGATTGCTATGCTGCGTGGCGGCATGGCCGGTAACGGTTGGCTCTGTGGATCTCATTGACGGCCTGAACAGCGGCGCCCTGTGGGCTGAATTCCATGGCGCGGGTGACAGGGCCGTAAGCGGGAGCATCGGGCGCAACGGCGACGCGCCCCTGATGGCGAACATCGCTCCCGGAACGCAGTTCTGGGCGCAGGCGGGCGGACGGCAGGGGCAGACGACGCTGGGCTCCGTCCCGGTTGACCTCACTGGCCGCCGCGTTGCTACTATCACCATCCACACCTGTTGCACCAACCTCGGGCTGCCCGAGGCGACCGCCGCGGACACTATGGTGCCTGTGGCTTCCCCCAATCCCTCGTTAGCCGGTCTACTGGCCCTCCCCGGAATTGAGTCGCGTCCCCACATGGCTGTGCAGGCCGCAGTGTGGGCGTTGGCGAATGATCCCCGCGGCGTGACGATTCGCAGGGTGCTACGGGGGGAATTGCCCCGCAGTAGCACACAGGCGGAACGGGGGGAGTTTTGCTCCAAGATGGTTGCGCTGGCGGAGGAACTGGTCCGGTCAGCCGGGCTGGAGCCGCGCGACTATAACCTCTTCCGCTAGACCCCCTGCCAAGGAAGAAAGAAGGGATTCGCTTATGTGGCGACTGTTGGTCCTGCTGTCAGGCGTGGCTGCCGTTTCGTCGGCTCTGGCTGCACCTGTGCTGTCCGAGGATTTCGAGCGAGGGCAGGGAGAGTGGCGCTTTAGCGCAACCCGTGGCAACGTCAGCGGCGTGCTGGACAATACTGAGCCTGCGGGCGGGCACTCGCTGCGGCTGGATGTCACTGATCCCGCCGGGCGCGCCACCTGGACCTACGGGCCGAAGATTGCACTCAAGCCATCGACAGCGTACCGGCTGCAGGTCAAGGTCATGCGGGTGGCGGTACAGCCGGGCGGCCGGGCCTACCTGATCCTGTATGAAGACGGTATCGAAGCCCCGTCGCACTGGCACAACACGGCCTATATGAGCGGCACGCAGGACTGGCAGACGCAGACCGTGGACTTCAAGACCAAGCCGGAGACGAGTTGGGCGCGGTTGCAGGTGAAACTGTGGGAGTCGCCAGGTTACGCCTGGTTCGATGACGTCACGATCGAGGAGCTTCCGGCGGGTACTCCGCCGGTTGAGGTCCAGCAGGGCCAGCGACAGCCGCCGCCCGACGATGGGTCGCCGCTGCAGCTTATGTGGTATCCGGCCCACCGCCGGCCTGACTGCACGCTGCACCTGCTGCCGGGGCTTGTGAACCCGGTGAGCATGTTCTTCTGGGGCCGGAAGGATGAGGTCAAAGACCCGCACCTCGTCATCGAGACCCCGCTGCAGGTGAAGATCACCGGCCCGGTGACGTGCAGCCGGGACACGATCCCTGAGCCGGTCACGCTCAAGCCGGAGAAGATCACGCGCGATGGACAGGCTGCCTTGCGCTGGCGGGTGCCGGTACGCGAGGCGGAGCTTGTGAAGCGACTGAAGCCCGGCGGGCCGGAGTGGACGGCCTATCACTTTGTGTACGTCGAGCCGCAGGCGGGCTGCCCGCAGAGCTTCCAGTGGCGCTGGCGAACCGAAAGCGGCGGCCAACTCGGGCCGGAGCATGAGATTGCGGCGCAGTTGGAGAAGACCAAGCCGGGCAAGCTGGCCCGCGTAGCGCAGTTCCCGCTGTATGCGCAGCATACGGATGCCCTGAGGCTGCCGACGAAACAGGCCCGCCGGGCCGTGCTGGACTACCTCAACTATGCCGCGATTGAGGGCGGGCTGTCGCTGGGCAGCTATCAGCCTGAGTATGCCCCCATAGACCGTGAACTCGGGCAGGCGGGGTTCTTCACGTGGGCCTGGCTTTGGGATGGGTACAACCAGGCGGGTGGGGGAGACTTCCCGCTGGTGATGGACACCGGCAAGGCAGACAACGGGAAGATGTGCACCCAGGCGCAGGTGGAGCGCGCCGAGCCCTGGTGGGGCCTGCTGAAGGAGACATACAAGAAGAGACTATCGCTGGGCGCGACGATGCTCATCATCAACTATGAGCCCCCGGTCTTCAACTGCTGCTTCTGCGACCGCTGCCGGGCGGCCTTCGCGGCGTTCGCGAAGCTGCCGCTGGAGCAAGTCAGGGCCATGACGCCGCTGCAGATCCAGCAGTTGCCGGACAATGCCTGGGGCCACTTCCGGGCGTGGCAAAACGGACAAATCGTCAAGAATCACGCCAACGCGATTCATGCGGTGAACCCCAAAGTGCGCCTCGGGCTATGCGGGCCGCCGTACTCGGAATGGATCGCCAACCGCGGCATGGACATCCGGCTCTTCGAACCTGAGGTGGCCTTCCATGCGCCGATGATCTACGAGGTCGGCACCCAATACGCCGGGCCGACGCGGGAGACTTGCGAGCAGACCAAGGCTCCCGTCATCCCGTTCGTGCTGGCGTCAGACCTCGCCGTGCCGCACGTCTTCCCGACGGCGGAGCAGTTGCGCGTCAACCTGCTCGCCACGGCGGCCAGCGGCGGCAAGGGCGCAGTCCTGTGGGTCGGCATCGAGTCGCTCGACGGCGAGTTCATGAACGCCCTGCGGCAGTCAATCGGCGAAATCGCACTGATGCAGCCGTATCTGACGGGCGGCAAGCGCATCGATGGCCCGAAGCTGGACGTGGCGCGGCAGCAGGTGCGGCTGGTGAAGGTGGGGGAGAAGACCTTCGAGGTATCGCCCGAGAACTCGGGGATCGTGGTGTGGCAATGGGCGTGGCAGTCGCCGAAAGGGCATATGGCGCTACTTGCCAACTATGAGACCGACAACCCGCAGCATGTGCGCCTGACGGGTGAAGGTATCGAGAAGGCGAAGACCCTGTTTGGCGTGCCGGTGACACCGGGACAGGGCCAGGCGACGGTGGTCCTCCCGCCGGGGGCGTTGACCGCGATTGCCTGGTAGCTGGCGGTCGGTTATAGACACGCAAAAGCGCGGAGGCCCTCGGCCTCCGCGCTTTCTGATACCTGACCCCTGATCCCTGCCCCTAAAACTCGTTGCGGACCTTCACCGGCTTGCCGGTCTTGGACGACTCGATGGCCGCCCAGCCTGTCGCTACGGTCTTCGCGCCGTCCACCCCGTCAATCAGCGGCGTGGTGTCGTTGATGACGCAGTCCACGAAGTGTCCGATCTCGCTCGCGATGGCCTTGGCCATGGTCTCCTTGGGCAAGGTCAGCCACTTGTTGCGCTGCACGGTCGTCAGGCACATTTTGAACGTGTCGCTGGTGTTGTCGCCCTCGACGGTGCCCTTGCTACCCCATACCTGGCAGTCAATGTTGTACGGCCGCTGACAGCCGTCGCTGGCCATGATGCGGCCGACGGCGCCGGACTTGAACTTCACGTTCAGGTTCCAGTGGTCGTCATACTGCTGCACGGGGATGTTGTAGTGGTTGCTGTAGCAGCTGACCTCGTCAATGTCGCCGCCGAGCCACCGCGCGAGATCTATGGCGTGGCAGCCGCCGCCGATGAGGAAGTGGCGCTTTTCGGGGTCAAACCGCCAGCCGTCCCAGCCGGGGATGTTTTCGTAGTTGTGGATGTAGCTGGTCTCGATGTTGAAGACCTCGCCCAGCGTGCCCTCGTCAATCCAGCGCTTGCAGTCCGCGAAAAAGCTGTAGAAGCGGCAGACATGGGCCACCATGAGCTTCTTGTTGGCCTTGCGCGCGGCAGCGACCATCTGCGCGCACTCGTCCACGGTGCGGGCCATGGGCTTCTCGACCAACACATGCTTGCCGGCCTCGAAGGCGGCCAGGGTCTGCTCGAGGTGGTAGTGGTCGGGGGTGGTAATCGAGACAATATCCACGTCCGGGGACTTCAAAATGTCCTCATAGTTGGTGGTGGCGAGCTTGACGGGGAACTCCGCCGTCACCTTGTCCACCTCGGCCTGATTCGTGTCACAGACGCCCACAAGCTGCGCCTTGGGATGCTCGTTAGCCTGCTTGAAGTGGCCGTAGCCCATGTGGAGGCCGATTACGGCGATGCCTAGTTTGCGGTCCATGCGTTCAATCTACCTTTCGCTTGAGACTCGATGACCATTGCTGAGGTCGGATTTGAGAGATGGCGGTTTCGGATGATTGCTGGTGCTTCTATTCTCCGGCGCGTACGGCCCGGTATACCATTACCGGAAAGGACTCTGGCATCGGGAGTGGCAGCCGGTGGGTCCCCAGGGTCCGCCCGGTCCAGGGCGAATAGCCGGTGGAAGGATAGCAGCGGCCCGTGGTCCCGTTGTACGCGCCGCAGTCAATTGGTCCCAACGTGGC
>JBDKRC010000260.1:0-7961 GCA_039683575.1 Armatimonadia bacterium
GTCCCGCCCTCGCCAACCTCATCCCTGCAGGTCGCTCGTCTCGCCCTACAGCGGAGCCACTGGCCCGCTGATCGGCTTGCTCGCCCTAATGGTGCTCGCCACCTCCGCTCTCGCCCAACCCTCCCCCGAATCGCTCCCCTCCGGCGCCGTCCAGCGCCTAGGCACTCAGCGCCTCAAGTTCGGCGGCGTCATGGCGATGCAGTACCTCCCCGACGGCCGCGCGATGATCCTCATCGGCTCAACCCTTGAGATCTGGGACATGGCTCAGGGCAACCGCCTGGAGACCCAGAAGCTCCCCTCGGCCCCCGTAAGCATGCAGCTTAAGCGCGACGGCAAGACTCTGCTCCTGGCCGATAGCGGCGGGACCGTGCGCGAGTGGGATGTAGCCGGTAAGCGCGAGCTGCGCGCCGTTGCCACCGGCCTCAAGCCCGTCCGCTATGCCGCTCTCTCGCCTGACGAGCAACGCGTGCTGCTGACCGTCAAATTCCCGCCCTCGGTGCACGAATTCGATCTCACCACAGGCAAGGAGACCGCCGTCGTCAAGTCCGAGATGGCCTACACCGACAAGGCGCTGTATCTGTCTGATGGCAAAACAGTCGTGCTCGCGGGTGGCTACGAACACACGATGGAGCACCGGGACCTTGCCACCGGGCAACTGCTGGCGAAACTGGGCCCGTATTACTGCACCTACGACTTCGTGATGTCACCCGACGGCAAGCGTCTGCTGGCCGGGGGCCGCACCCTTGGCTCGGAGTACGAACTCGATACCCACAAGCGCCTGATGGAGTTCAAAGGGCACCACGGCGGCGCGGTGACCAGCCAGACCTACTGCCCCAACCCCGACGAGCTTCTCACGGGCTCGCGCGATGGCTCGATCCGCAAGTGGAACCGCGTGGACGGCACGCTGCTCTTGCGCTGGTTCCCACACTCGTCCTATTGCAGCCTCATGCGGGTCTCCCCGGACGGCAAGTGGGTGCTTTCCTACGGCGGCGGGGGCTTCGTCACCGAGACCAGCCTCGAAACCGGCAAGCCGCGCCTGACCTGGGATCGGCACGGTGCCTCGGTCGAGGCGGTGGCCTTCACGCCCACAGGCCAGGTCGTCAGCGGTTCGGCCGATGCCACCGCGCGCGTCTGGGATACCGCGACCGGCAAGACCCTTCGCACGCTGCAGGGCGCCGGCCTCGGAGCCTACAGCGTCGCGGTATCAAGCGACGGCAAGCGCCTCGCTGCCGGGTGCAAGGATGGTGTCATCCGCGAATATGGCCCCGACGGCGAAACGGCCGCGCGCGAACTGAAGGGCCATCGCGGCTATATCCGTTCGCTGGCGTACACCCCTGACGGCCGTCTGATCAGCAGCGCCGACGATGGCTCGGTGCGGGTGTGGACCGAGGCCCCCGACCCCGTCGCCACGCTGCAGGGCCACCGTGGCGGGGTGCTGGCGGTGCTATTGCTGCCTGATGGCAAGCAACTCGCGACAGCGGGACGAGACGGGACGGTACGGCTGTGGGACCTTGCGGCCGGTAAGCAGCTTTGGTGTGCCGAGAAGCATCGCGGCTGGGTGAACGCCCTTGCCTACGATCCGCAGGCACAGGAGCTACTCTCCGCCGGGCGCGATGGCCGCGTGCTGCGCTGGAATGCAAAGGGTGAACTGTTAGGGGAGATGAACGCCGGAGGCTGGATATCGGCGCTGGTGGTAGTGCCGCAGGCGCGCAGGCTCTACGCCGCCGTAGGCAGCGAGGTACAGGCCTGGGACCTCAATACGCACGCGACCACGGGGAAGCTGACGGGACACCTCAGCAAAGTGACGGCGCTCGCCGCCTCGCCTGACGGCAAGCGCCTCGCTTCAGCCTCGGAAGACACGACGCTGCTGGTGTGGGACGTGAAGTAGCGCGTCCCGGTATACGGCTCGCTGTAGGATCGCTAAGCGAGTCACGGGCCACGAAATACATACCGTGGGAGGCGTCTCCAGACGCCGACGGGGCGCCATCGGGCTCTGGAGAGCCCTCCCACGGTGTCCATTCTACAAACCGAAAGCCAGATCGCGATCATCCCCGAGCGACCTCCCGCCTCGGCCACTCACCCCACAAACCCCCTCTGTACGAGCGATCACCGATCGCGACTCATCTCCGACCAACCTCCATCCCCGCGGCTACCCCTCAACCATCAACGCCTCTTCTCACCTCAACTCCACCACCCCATAGATCCGCACCTCGGGCACTTCCACCACCCCACCCTTCACCACCAACTCCTTGGCCTCCGCCTCCGGCCCCAACAACCTTGCCGCCTTGCATCCCCGCACCCGCAGCCGTATCGGCCCCTGCCCCTCGATGCCGGTGAGTGCGAACTTGTCGTCATACTTGAAGCTGTAGTTCACGATATGCGCGTACGTCGCCCCGCCCGAGCGCGTCACGTTCAGCAGCACCTTCTCCGGCATCTCGCCTACCGCCGTCACCGCCGACAACTCTCGCAGCGGCTTGACCAGCGCCTGCAGGTCCTCCCCAGCCATCTGCTGCACCGGCGCCGGTGCCTGCAGCAGCCGCCCCTTGCCGACCCGAGTGGTGCTCACGTTCTCGCCGGCGTCTGACGTCAAGACCAGCCGCTCGATGCGACCATACTCGCCGCCGCCACTGTTGCCAATCACGGTCAGCTTCATCCCCGGCTTGAGTTCGAGACCATTGGCGACATGCGCGTGCATCTGGTCATCATCGGCCGTGTTCTGCCATGAGCCCACCTTGCGCCCCTCCACCTGCAGTTCGAAGCTGCCCTGCCCGTCGCTCTCGTCGAAGTACGAAAGCGTGGCCCGGTACTTGCCCGGCGCGCCCTTGAACTCCACGGTCGCCTTGCCGACATCCTTGGTTACCTTCAGCCACGGCGGCTGGAGCTCGTACCCATCCAGGTCAAAGTCATTGACCCCATACACCTGCACGTCCATGAGCTTCGCGCCGGGGAAGGCTGTAGAGAGCGCCCGCGACTTGTCCGACGGCTCATAGCGCCCGCGAACACGTGTCCCGCCCGCTACCACGACCGTCCCACCGGCCTTGGCAAACGCCGCCAGCCCCTGTGCTGCGGATGGTTCGAGCACTGACACATCGCTCAGTACCACCGCGCCATAGCCTGCCAGCCGCTCCGGCGTCAGGTCGTCCTCGACTACCACCTCAGCGGGCACGCCCTGCCGGTTGAGCGTCCACAGCACCTTGTTGATCTGCCCGCGGTTCATCCCCAGTATCTCCCCATTGCGCGGGCCGATGGTCAGGCTGTACAGCACCCCAACCTTCGCCCCCGGCTGGGCCTTGGCATACACCTCCGGGTGGGCCTGCACGAACTTGTTGTACTTGGTAACCGAGGCCACAATCCGCTTGTCCTCGGGGTTGGTCAGCTTCTCAATCCTCCGCCCAAGTTCGAGGCTGAAGTTCGACTCATAGTTGCCCCCGCAGGCGATTCCCTGCGCATAGCCGACCTCAAACTCCTCCGCAATCGGCGCCCCGACCCACTTGTCGCCTGAGCCCTGCGAGCCGTTGAACTCGGTCTTGCCCCGCGCCTGCCGGGGCGCCAGCGGGATGTAGTCCAGAATGCCCGTAGGCTTGCCATGGGAGGCCGCGAGACCGATCTTGTAGGCCGCTACATCCTGCTGAAACGGCGCGTGACCGCCGGATTCGCTGAAGACCCCGTCGGTCAGACCGCGGTTGACCAGCCAGTACGTCATGTTGTTGGCCACAATGAAAATGCCCTTGGAGTGGGCGTAGTCCCTGATCTGCGTCCAGAAGCGCTCCGCGGTATCAATCGTGAACCAATTCTCAAGCTCGGTGGGCTTGCCAAACTGCCCCAGCTTCAAATCCTGCCCGGTCTTCTCCCTGGCGAACTTGGCAAAAAGCTCCTGGCAGGTGGGGCAGTAGCATGCCCAGGTCATGGGGTTGTCGAAGAAAATGGTATCCACGCCCCGCGCCTGAACCGCGTCCATCTGCCCCTTGACATATGCCAGCCACTCCGGCCGGTTCCAACAGCCTGCGTATCGCTTGGGGTTGTTGTAGATGATCTTGTAGGTGCCATCAGGGTTGAGAATCGCCGCGTTCTTCAGCTCCGGATACTTGGGAAACAGCAGCTCGTGGTAGATCGTCCGGCTGCAGATGTACATCATGGTATGCACGCCCGGAGTGGCCTTGGCCAGCTCCAGCGCGTCAGGAGTGAAGCCCCCGCCCTGGATGAAATTGAAACCGGCGTCAACCATCAACTGCACATCTGACCGGTTCATTGTCGAGTAGTCGATCAGCCAGCGAATCTGGCCGGGAGTAGCCCAGGGGAAGGCAGCATTCTCCACCTCCCAATGAGCCCAAAGAGGCGTCGAGGTGATGGTGGTCAGGATGAGTGCGAGGAGGAATTTCCTCATGTCGAACCTCTTCAATTCTGCATGCTTATCGCGCAAAACAGGCCCCGAGTTGCGCAAAGGAAGTTAACCAATGTAACGATTCGGGGCATATTAGGCAAATATTGCCACTCTGGCGAAGATCACTCCGTCAATCGCCGTCATGCTGAGTGAAACGAAGCATCCCCTCTCCACGAAGATGCTTCGCTTTGCCCAGCATGACAAGCGTGATTATGCCACGAGACGCAGAGTCTACTGCCCGCCGACTACCCGGATTGTTGTCGAGGTTGGGATCTCTCTGCCGTTCAGGGTATATAGGGCTTCACCAAACATCGCGGCATAGCCCTGCGCGGGCTTCTTCATCTGGGCCAGGTACTGGCCCACGGCCAATTCAAGCTGGCAGCACTCCCACTTGGCCTTCCGGAAGTCGCGGGTGGGGGAGGTGGCGGTCCACTGGAGCACCCTTGTCGGCTGTATGTCAGACACCATCCCCAGCTTCACCACAGTCGGATCTTCCTGGTACTGCCAGTTGAACTGCGGGAACGGCGCCTGACCCGCGCAGCACTGGTAGAACCCGATTTCCGCCGCGATCAGCCGCATCAGGTCCCCATTGCCGTGCCCCGTGTTGGGCAGGTAAGTCAGGTACCTGGGCCCTACCAGGTCGCCGAAGTAGATGTTAGCCGAATCTATAACCCAGTACGGATCGTTGCTGCCGTTGATCATCAGCTTCGGCATCGTGGCCCGGTCGCGGTAGGTGTAGGGGTCCACCAGCGCCCCGAATTCCTTGCCTGCCGGGGTCTGCAGCAGGTCCGGCAGCCCCAGGGCCGTGTAATCGTCGATCTGGGAGCTATAGACGCCGTAGGAGCTCTTCTGCAGGGCCATCTGGGCGGGGAGGTTCAGGTTGTCGTACACGATCGGGGCGATCCCAACGACCCGCTGCGGGTCGGCCTCGCCGGTGAACCAGGTGGTCCAGCCGCGCTTGGAGGCCCCGGTGACCACGAACTTGCTGACTGGCTTGGCCCACTCCTTAGTGGTATATTCCTGAACCGCATCCATGGCCCGGACTGCTGCCTTGGTCATCGGGAAAAGCAGGGGCCACGTCGGGTCCTTGGTCTTGAGATACTGCGTGAACGTGTGGGCGATCAGGGCATCCTCGTGCAGGTTGCCGAACAGCGGCTGGTTCGGAATGTCGCCGAGGTAGACGACAGGCCCACCCGCGGCGTTGGCGAGCATGCCGACCATCCCCGTCTCGGCGTTGCCGAGCTTGCCGCCGTTGATGAAGAGTACCCCGACCTCGGGGGTGGTCATCTGCGCCGGGCGGATGATGAGTAGCTGGTGGGTCCACTTGAGGCCCTGCCAGGTCTGGGAGGTCAGGTTCAGGGTGACTTGAGTGCAGCCATTGGCGAGTTGGGTCTCGCCGACCTTCTCCCAGCAGTAC
Organism: Armatimonadia bacterium; assembly: GCA_039683575.1. Lineage (GTDB taxonomy): Bacteria > Armatimonadota > Zipacnadia > Zipacnadales > UBA11051 > JAJFUB01. The sequence continues at coordinate 5,799 of JBDKRC010000260.1, forward strand.
GAGGGGTCGGGGGCGTTCACGTAGTCGAAAATCGCGGTGGGTGAGGTCTGGGCGTGGCTGACGTCCATGGGGAGGAGGAGGACGGTGAGAAGGAGCGGGAGGAGCTTGCGCATGGTTGGGACCTCCTGGGTGGTGAGTGACGGATAGCGGGGACGGGCGAGATGCTCGTCCTGCGAAGATAGCTAGGATCGCTTGGCGAGAGGCGGGCGAGACGGTCGCACTATGCGTTGTCGGCGGTAACGGCCGGCGGGGTACAAGACCCCGCCCTACGGCGAGAGGCGGGCAAGACGGTCGCACTATGCGTTGTCGGCGATAACGGCCGGCGGGGTACAAGCCCCCTGCGACGCAGACGTCGCTTCGCCCTACAGCCAGAGGCGGGCAGGGATGCCCGCGCTCCACACGGCCAGAGGATGGCCATACGGTCGTACGCCTGAGGGCGACATATTGGTCGGTGATGACGGCGGGCCGGATGATCACGATGAGGCGGTGATCATTCGGCCCCTCCAGTCCTTCAAGCCCACGCGATAGTTAGCGGAACATGGATTCCAGTAGCGCGCGGGCGGTGGCTACCATCATCTCTCCAGCTACCGGGTCTAGCTTGGATGACGTGCAGGTGCGCTGTTCGTAGCCGCCGCCCTCGAAAGCGCGCTTTGTAGGTACGTAACCCACTACACCGTTGGCAAGTTCCACTAACCACGTGCGGCGGGCCGGGGACTTTAGCTTGATATCGAGCCCGAACTCCACGAAGATCTCGCCCGGTAGCGTGGCAATGGCGAAGTCGCCGATGCGGAAGGCTGAGATCTCGCTGGGGGCCGTGGGCTCGCGCCGCTGTAGCTCCATCAACTCCAGCACCATGCCCGCATAGCAGCGCTCCATATAGGAGTTGTCAGCCTCGGGTGCGGCCTGGATCGCGCGGGCCCACTCGATCAGCTCGTCCGGGACGTGACGGATGGGCATCGGCACGACTGCGAACCGGTGGTCGAGTAGCGGGTCAGTCATTCGCTCGCCCTCGGAGAGGGCGTCCAGAACGTCCTGGGCCAGCCTCTCGCCCATGATCTTCGCCCACTCCGGGCCGCGGTCCTGGCGCTTAGGGTCATAGACGTCTATGGCGCAGAGGTTGCCGCAGCAGCCGTTGCCGTAGAGGGTTACAAAGCCCTCGCCCTGGTGCTGCTTCATGGCGGTGGCCAGAAAGCCGGGGTAGTCCGCCGAGACGGCCGTGCCGCCGCCCATGGTGTTGGGGTGCGCGGAGAAGTTCACCCAGCAGCCGAGAGGCTTGCCGGCCTCGTCCTCGGCCCACAGGGCGGCGAACTCGGGGTCGGTCGGGCCCTCCTGATAGAGAATGTCCTTGCCGCCCTTGGGCGGGTGCATGAGGGCCCGACCGTCGCGCATGATGAAGCGCCGCTGATGGCCAAGCTTGCCCTCAAAGCCCCATACCGCTGTCAGCGTTCCGGTCTGGCGGCTCTCGAAGGCGGCGAGGCCGGCCTTGGAGATGTTGTCCACGAGGGAGGCGACATAGGCGGGGTCCGGGTCGGAGCCGAACATGCGTGTGGTGATGGGGCCGGTGTGAGTGTGGGTGGTGCTGACGCAGATGCATTCGGCGGGGACGCCGGTGGCGGCATGGAGGCGGTCGCGGATCTCCAGCACGGTGCTGCGGCGCAGTGAGAGCAGGTCGCAGGTGATGAAGATGAAGGTCTTCTCGTTGTCCAGGCACATGGCACGGGCAAAGAGCGGGTCGCGGACGGATTCGAAGCGGAGTTCGTTGAAATGGCCGACGACCTGGGTGCCGATTGGGGGGGTGATTGCTTGTTCAGCGAAGCCGATTTTCAATTGTTTGCTCCAGAGGAAGGCATTCGAAGCGTTGATCGTTGATCGCAAAGGCAGAGAAGAGAAGGCGTTGATCGCTATGAGGAGGAGTGGTTGCGAATGATGGCGGGAGGGTTCGAGGGGAGGGGGAAGGCGACCTTCCTGACGATGAGACGGAACAGCAGTCGGGCTCTGGAGAGTCCTCCCACTTGTACTACTCTCTACCGTCATTGAAAAGGCAGAGGGGCCGGATGACCGTGAACGGCGACGATCATTCGGCCCCTTTGGTTTGTTGGCTGTGTTAGAGCAGACCGCGCAGGGAGCCGACGGTCCAGAGAATCTCGCGGAGGCTCTCCCAGA
>JBDKRC010000261.1:0-2625 GCA_039683575.1 Armatimonadia bacterium
ACGGACGGCTGGCTATCTGGGAAGCCATTCAGATGTTCAAGAAGCGGCTCCCGGGCTGGGAAAATGCCTGGCTGATTGACACGGCGTGTCAGCTTGGCGTGCGGCGCTCGCGGCGGCTAAAGGGAATGTACCAGCTTCAGGAGAGCGAGACGTCGCAGGTGGACTTCCGCCACCCGGATGCTATCGGGCGTGGCAACGATTTCCGCAAGCGTGACCTGTCCTATGACATCCCGTACGGCACGCTGGTGCCGGAGAAGCTGGATGGTCTGCTGACTTGCGGGCGGTGCATTTCATGCACTCACGAGGCGCTTGAACCAATCCGCGAGATCCATGTGTGCTGGGTGAGTGGCGAGGGCGCGGGGCTGGCGGCCGCCATGGCGATCGAGAAGGATATCCAGCCGCGTGACGTCAGCGTTCCGGAACTGCAGAGCCGGCTGCGCGCGGCAAACGTGGCGTTCGCACAGGACTATCCGGGGTAGGCGCGCACCATACCGGCGAGATACCACAGAAAACAAGCGGGAGGGCTCATATGAGCCCTCCCGCTTTCCATCTTCTGTGTTGCGCCTAACCGCTTTCCAGCCCCTCGACCTGGCGTAGCCGCCGGTGCGGGATGAACTGCTTGGCCATCCGTTCGGCACGCGCGGCCTCTTCATTCTTCCCAATCCCCCGCAGAATCACCGCTAACTTCGTCCAGGCCTCGGGGTCCTGCGGCATGGTGTTGACTATCTTGATCAGATCAGTAGCGGCGGTGCGGTCGTCGCCCTGCAGGTGCAGTATCCAGGCGGCCAGGACCGCGCTCTCGCTGCGGTCGCTCTGCAGTTGGCTCGCCTTGACGGCCAACTGGCGTGCCTCTTCGAGACGCCGTCCCTGGGCTACCAGTGCCTCAGCCAGGGCTAACATGGCCGGTGCGTGTTTCGGATCACGCTTCAGCGCCTGCCGGTATGCGGCCTCCGCGCCAGCCAGGTCACCAGCTTTGTCGAGGAAGCGCCCGAGCGCATAGTGCGCTGTGGCATTGTCGGGGGCCACTGCGACTGCTTGCCGGGCCACGGCCACCGCTTCGGCATCCTGGTTGAGCAAGGCGTAGGCAGAGGCCAGGTTCAGGCGGGTGCTAACGCGGCCGGGGTCTAGCGCTACGGCACGTTTGAACAGCGCAATCGCTGCGTCTGACCGGCCGCTGAGCAGGTGCATCCGGGCCTCGAGTTCCGCCAGCTCGCGGTCGTTGGGCTTGAGCCTCTGGGCCCGGCGGACCCAGTCCAGGCCCTGTACAGGCTCGTGCAGCTTGAGATTGGTCTTGGCCATACCGATGACAGCGTCGGCGTTGTTGGCGTCCAGGATCACGGCCTGCTGATAGCCGCGGTAGGCGTCGTTGTAGTGGCCTTGCTCATAGGCAATCTTGCCGAGCGCAAGTTGCGCCTGCAGGTCTTTGGGGCGGTGCAGCGCGCGGGCCTGAGCCTGTCGGAACTGGCGTAGCGCCGCCTTTGTTGGCAGGACCGACGGGCCTGAGGCTTGCGGAGGCTCGCTTTTCTGGCAGCCGGCCCCGCACACCAGCCCCACCAACACGGCGGCTATGACCAGGGCAGCGCGTTGGGACATAGAGGGCTCCTTCGGGTACTGGTTAGAGCGGCGTGAAGTCCGTGTCCGGCTTGATCTTGAGCAGCGTCTCGGCCAGCAGTTCGGCGGTGTGCTCGAGGTCCGAGAGTGAAATGACCTCGACCGGCGTGTGCATGTAGCGATTAGGAATGCTCACCAGTGCGGCTGCGACGCCCGCACGGTTGATCTGGATGGCGTTGGCGTCGGTTCCGGTGCCGCGGGGCTCGGGCTCCGGCTGCCATGGAATCTTCTTGGCATCGGCAGTCTGCTGCAGGAGCTGCCGAAGGACCGGATTGATGTTCGGGCCACGGGCGATAGTCGGACCAGCGTTGAGCTTGCACTCGCCGGTCTTCTTGCAGTCGCAGCCGGGGTAGTCGGTGCCGTGAGTGACATCCACCGCGATGCCTGCCTGCGGGTCAATGCCGAAGGCGGCAGTGCGCGCACCGCGCAGGCCTATCTCTTCCTGTACCGTCGAGACGGCGTAGACCGAGCACTTGAGCTTGCGCTTGCCGATGAGGCGCAGAGCCTCGGATACCACAAACGAGCCGACCTTGTCATCGAAGCCGGGGCCGGCAACGAGGTCATTGCGCAGGGTCTCGAAGCGCAGGTCGAAGGTGGCGGCGTCGCCGATTTCGACCATCGAGAGTGCCTCTTCCTTGTCCCTGGCGCCGATGTCGATCCACATGTCGCTCAGTTCCAGGCGGGCTTTGTCCCGGTCGGCAGCCGACAACAGGTGGATCGGCTTGCGGCCTATGACCCCACGAATGCAGCCGCGCTCGTTGTGAATGTGCACGGGAATGCCGGCCATGACTGCCGCGTCGATCCCGCCGATGGCGGCGAAGTACAGGTACCCGTCCTCGCTGATGTGCTGGATCATCATGCCGATCTGGTCGCAGTGGCCGGCCAGCATGACCCGGGGGTAGCCCTCCGGGTTCTTCACGGCAATGACGTTGCCATGGACGTCCGTGCGCACCTCGTCAGCGTATGGCTGGACGTAGGCACGTACGAGGCGCTGGACGGGTTGCTCAAACCCAG
>JBDKRC010000262.1:0-3241 GCA_039683575.1 Armatimonadia bacterium
CGGCCGTGAATGGGATTCAGCAGCACCGCAAGAAGCGGTGACGTGTAGGCGTGAATCCACGCCTTTGTGCAGAGCGCTCCGCCACCCGGCGCGGTATGCGTTACCCCCTCCCCCCATTGGCAGCCGCCGTGGGTCTGGCCGGTAGCATCAGTAAGTTTATAAAGCAGCATCGTTTCCTCCTTATATCAATAGAAGACCCCCAGGCGTTAGAAGACGCCTGGGGGTCTAGGGGTCATTCTTTTATAGCCACTACGTCACCCGGAAGGATGACGTAGTGGTTGCCCTTTGGCAGGACCTCATACCAGAAGTCCAGTTCGGGACAGGGGCACCCGTGCTGGTGCCCCGATATGCCACACCAGCCCAAGCGGGCCACTGTGGCTTCGTATTCTACCCCGCCGTAAGCAGGGCGGACGATGCCCCTGCTTATCTTGACGACAGGCAGGGATATTCCGGAATAACCGGAGTAAGCATAACCATCGGGAATTTTCGGTTGGATTGGTTGCCCTTCCGGGCGGTTCTCCAGCTTCGGCAGCCGCTGTTCGGCCGGCAGAGGAGGCCGCCTAGCAGGGGCCGGCGATTGTATCTTTTGCACATTCATTTTAGCCCTCGACAAGATCGGCCTCGCCGCCGACGTTGATCTCCCAGTCGAACGGCGGATGGGCCGCGTCGTAGCCGCGCATGGAAAGCGCTTCTGCGAGCCGCTCGGTCATAGGAGCGACTCTCAAGCCGGCCTCGCCGGCATCCAGGCCCATGAAGCGCAGGGTCTTCTCGATTGCCGCCTCCGGGCTTTCGCCCGATTCCCACAGCACCCCGTTCTGGTCGTAAGCAACATACCGGCTCATCGTATCCCCTTTCTGCGTATCTCTTGCTTACGTCCCCAGTCTCTACGAGGTAGTAAAGCCGGCCGCCGTCTACGTCCGGCAGACGTACCACGTACTTGTAGCCACCCCAGCCCAGCAGGCCGTCCTCGACGACCATCGCCACGTCCCGGACGGCCTCCAACCACTCTTCCAGGTGCTCGGGGCCGCCGTCGAACTGAATCAGGCCCTGCCGCTCATAGGGCACTGTCTGTATCTTTTGTACCTTTGCCATTTCATCTCCCGTCTCTAGTTGGCCTCGTCCAGCACCGCCGTGTATGCCTCTTTCAGCGCGGCCCGCAAATTGCTGCGGTTGTCGATCCACCAGGCCGCCGCCGGCTTGGTATTGACGGCCTGCTTGAGCAGGCTGTAAGCAGTGCGGCCCTCATCCGTATCAGGTGTCCGCTGCTTCATATCCGCTAGAAACTCGGCCTGGATCTTGGTAGCCCATGCAATCTGTTTGGGGCTGCCGGTCAGAGTTACCAGGTCCTCAGTGGCTTTGGCGGTCTCGGTGGCTTGGGCGGCCCGGCGGCAGTCGGGGCATGGTTGCTGGTGCAACCAGGCCATCTTGCGCTCCCGGTCCCTGCTGCTACCGTAGAGCTGTACCTGGCTGGTGTGTCCGCACTGATGTTTGACTGTCGCCTGCATCTCCGCCTCCTCTTGTCTCTGTCTAGTATCAGTCTAACACCTCTCTAACAGATGTCAAGGGCAAGGGGCGATAGCATCTATACAGATATTCTATGAATGGCGGCCCGAGCCATAAACAAACAGAACCCGCCCCGGATTCGTCCAGGGCGGGAGGAAGTAAAGGCGAAGGCGGCCGACCGGGCTTCCCCAATCCATAGCCGCCTCGCCTCGGGCGGCGTCACCCTACGGGCATACGGTGCCAGATGCGCGCCGCCGGACGATCCCGTAGCGGCGTTCTTACTCCTTCGGCACCGACTCCGACAGCCTGGTGCCGGGTAGTGGGGCGGCGCTCACGGTCAGGTGCATGCTGCCGAGATTGTCGGCCAACCTTGCCTTCTCTACCAGCGGCTTGATGCCCTTATAGTAGGCATTGTAAGCGGCGGTCGCTGCCGCGAAAAGTCCCGAGCCGTAGGCGAACACCTGCCCGGCCGTGATGGTGCCGTCGGTCCAGGAACCGATGAGCCCCAGCACGTCTCCGGCCAACCACGACTCGGCTAAGGCCACCACGATGCTGAAGACCCAACATAGGCTCGCCCGGGCTGCGTTGTTGTCGGGCAGCCACTTTTTGAGGGCCTGGAAGACCACGCTCACCAGGCCGCCGGTGGTCAGTATCAAGGCCACTAAGGTTATGATCTCTACTGCGCTCATTCTTTCTCCTTTCGATCACTCGCCCGCCTAGCGATGAAGTCTATGCCGCCTTCTACCACTAGATAGGCCGGCACTGCGATGCCCAGGAAGGTCAAGGTGGCCTCGCTTAAGGGCATTCCGGCCACGTCTAGTCCGATGGCCACGCCTACGGTCCCGGCCGCCAGCCACCACTTACGCGAGAGTAGCTTTTGGCTGCTCCAGCGGGTGAGGTTATCCAGCGCCTTCCACACGCGAGAGGGGACGGCGTGTTTACCTCGACTCATCAGTTCATCCCAAACTCGAAAATCATCAGAACGTCGCTGCCGCCTACATGTAGTTCGTAGAAGGCGACGGCCCTCGAATATTTTGCGTGTGGCCTAAATCTCGCCTGGAACGGTATCACCCTGTTCGTGCTCAAGGTCCAGCTCTTCCTGTAGCCACTCGACCGCCTCTTCCAGACCACTACACACCCGCTTTATCTCGCCCCAGCGCATGACCAGCCAGCAGGGATTCTCGCCGTTGGCATAGGTGATGCTATAGCCGTACGGCATATCCGTATTCCAGGCGGTCATCGGATGCCGTGTCCCTCGCACCAGGCCTTGACTATCATGACGATGCGCAGGTGCTGAGCGCCACCGTCGGACACCTGCGGGTCGTACTTGTTGAGCAGCCTGGCCCAATCCTCGGCGTCGATGTAGCCGCGGTAGGCCGGACTGTCCATGAGCCGGTAGTAGGCCCGGACACACTCGGGAACCGACACGTAGTCGGCAAACCCGGCCACGGTGCCCCGCAGCGCGCCCCACTTACCGGAGGTATCCTTCACGCCCCACAGGCAGTTGTGGTCGATTGAGAGTCCGGTGGTGCCCCACTGCGACTCCCGCCAGCACTGGCCCAGCGCCAGCCAGATGGGCACGTCGTATGCGTAGGCCTGCTCGATGAGCAGATCGCCGTATCCGGCCAGTCGGGGGGTGCGGGTGACGCCGCTCCAAGTGACTTGCGTGTTGTAGAGCCACTGGTCGAGCTTAGCGCCCATCACCTGCACCGGAGCCACCTCCTCGTAGGCCCGGAAG
>JBDKRC010000263.1:0-10552 GCA_039683575.1 Armatimonadia bacterium
TACTCGGCGTGGAAGGTCTGGATCGTCACGCCGCGCTCGCGCTCTTCAGGCGCGTTGTCAATCTGATCAAAGTCCAGCGCCTTCGTGTTCGTGGTCGCCGCTAGACACTTCGTAATGGCCGACGTCAGCGTCGTCTTGCCATGGTCTACGTGCCCAATCGTGCCCACGTTCACATGTGGCTTGTCGCGGACAAACTTCTCCTTGCCCATGATGGCCTCCCAGAGTCTCTGCCAAAGACAGGATACGCCGGCACGATTGCCGGCAGGGTCGTATGCTCAGGCCGCCACCGCGGCTTGAGCCTATCGCTTCTACAGCTATCGCTATGGGTGTTTGGCGACTGTGGTGCCGCCGGTCTCTCCCACAACTCGGAAAAATCGCTGGAGCCCACGACCGGGGTCGAACCGGTGACCTTGTCCTTACCAAGGACACGCTCTGCCGACTGAGCTACGTGGGCTTAACTGGTGGTGGGACGTGGATTCGAACCACGGAAGGCATTCGCCGGCAGATTTACAGTCTGCTCCCTTTGGCCACTCGGGCATCCCACCACGGGAAACGAACCCTCGGGTCACTGGTGACCCGAGGGCACCGCTATAATACGGTAGACTCGTCCAGACGTCAAGACTGAGTCTGCCAAAAAAACCACAATTATGCCCACCAGGACAGATTCTTCTCCGCGCTGCACCTGGCAGGGCTAAAATGGAGCCGACGATCCGATTCGAACGGACGACCTAGGCATTACAAGTGCCTTGCTCTACCAACTGAGCTACGTCGGCCCAATTCCCACCCCGTAGAACGCACCACAGAGCCCCACACGGGGCTCTGTGGCCCCTCTGTGGGGCTACGAGATCTCTCGAACAACCTTCGCCTGGTTAGCGCAGGCGCGCTGTTCATCTCAAACTGTAGACTTCGTGGCGCAGGCGGCTCGCCGGCGCCTTGCCGCTAAGCCACGATCATATCCGTGCGGAGACTCCGCCCCATTTTCTTCTTCGCCCGCTGCAGCGCGTTGTCAATCTGCTTGACCCCGCACTTCAGCTCCCGCGCAATGTCACCGTACGATTTGCCCTCGATGTACCGGCGCAAGGCCTCCGCCTCAAGCTCCGACAGGTAGCGGCGAATGTGCCCATCTACCTCGGTGCGGAACTCGTGGTGCAGGAACAACTCCTGCGGGTCACTCGGCCGGGACTCGATCAGTACGTCCCGCAAGGGCGGCTCATCATCGGCATCCGCGGCTGGCAATTCCGTTGACACATACAGATTTAGCAATGAGTGCTTTTGCCGCGTGGCTGTCTTCACGGCGGTAATGATCTGCCGTGTTATGCACAGTTCGGCGAACGAACGGAATGCTGCCAGATTGTCTTCCGAGAAATCGCGGATGGCTTTGAACAGGCCGATCATACCCTCCTGGACCACATCTTCATGATCCGCGCCCAGAAGGAAATATGAACGAGCCTTACCCTCGACCAGATGACGGTACTTGCGCAGGATGTGTTCCGTGGCGCATAGCGAACCGCTCTTGGCCTGCGCTACGACTTCCTCGTCGCGCATCGCCTGGAAGCCATAGCGCGCCCACAGATTCCCTGCGGCCATACGTATCCTCCTTCCACTGCAAAGTGTAGCGGAGAACGCGTGTAACGGCGTGCGACTTATGCTGCAAGTGTTACCAAATCCCCCGCCTTTGCCACCGAATGATGGCAAACCTCGTGGAACAGGACGAGCGTTGCCACTCCTCCTGGAGCATATATATGCCGTATCGGCCCGGAACCGATGGTGTCGTCAATTGTGAAAGTGGTCGTGGCCAGATTGACTCAACAGCCAACGATTATTGTTAAGTATAGCCAAAATCAGCCCGACCGTCAAGAAATCCCGCGCCCCCCTGCATCACCCGGACTGGCGGACCTCCTCCAGCACCGCACCCGCCTGCTGATCGACCTTTACATTGTGGTATATATTGCCTATTACCCTGGCGCGGTCGATCACAAACGTGGTTCGCTCGGCTTCCCTACACCTATGGCAGGGATCAACAGTTCCAGGCCCGCAAGGGAACCGATACTCCAGACGCGAATGCTTACAACCATATGCTGAACCTGAACCGGGTGGGATTGGGTGTCATTCTTCTCGTGCTGGGAGCAGCCGCCGCGGCTGCCGCCCCGCCGCCGGAAGTGCACGCCTACTACTTCACCGCCCCCCAGTGCCCCAGTTGCGACAAGGCCGACAACCTCATGGCCACCTTGCTGGCCAACGACCCGCAGGTCAAGCTACACACCCTCAACGTCTACCTGCCCCCGGAATATGAGGTCGCTGAGGCGCTGCTCGTTGTCTCGGGCATCTCGAGCAAGGAATTGCCGCTGGGCCCTGGCCTACTGGTGGGGCAGACCTACATCAACCGCAATAAGTTCTCCAAAGCAGCGGTGGAGGCTGCACTTAACGCCTACCGCACCACCGGCGCCCCCGACCGGACTGCCGAGGCAATGCCGCTCAAGGGCCACGCCCGCGAATCGTTGCCCCAGGAGTTGCGTCGCTGGGGGCTGCTCCCGTTCCTCGTGGCCGGGCTGCTTGACGGGATCAACCCCTGCGCCTTCGCCACTTTGATCTTCTTCCTGTCATACCTGGGGATGATGGGCAGCCGGGGTTGGTCGCTGGCCTCGGCAGGTCTGGCCTTCGCCGCGGGAGTGTTTGCCGCCTATTTCGTCTTTGGCCTCGGCCTGTTGCACGCCCTGTGGGCGCTCAACAGCCTCCCCTTGTTGCGCTGGGGGCTGTTGCTGCTCATGGGAGCGATCTCTCTCGTGTTTGCCGGTCTCTCCTTCAGGGACTACCGGCGCATCTCGAAGGGCGACTTCGCCTCTGTAACGCTGCAACTGCCTTTGGGGCTCAAGCAACAGACCCACGCGATCATCAGGCACGGTCTGCGGGCACGACTGCTGTACCCGGCCAGCTTCCTCATCGGCGCCGGCGTCTCGACGCTGGAGCTTGCCTGCACGGGACAGGTCTACGTCCCGGCGCTCATCTACATGATGAGCCTCGACGAGACCCGCAACCGGGCCGTCGGCTGGCTGCTTATGTATGACGTGATGTTTGTCGTTCCCCTGTTGTGTCTGCTGCTACTCGTCCTCAGAGGCAGCACCTCCAAGCGCCTGAAAGCCCTGGCCGAGGAGCAGGCCGGCAAGACCAAGCTCTACCTTGCGGTGTTCTTCGTGCTCTGCGCGGCGTACTTCCTGATGCGCGCGGCAGGGCTGTAACACACCGACCTGGACCCCGCAAAAAAGCCGCCGCCCTGCATGGGGCGGCGGCTTTGTGACTTGTGCGTACGAACGAGACACTGCCCGAGCGCGAGGTGCCTTAGCTCGTGCCGTCCGCCCGGTTGTGGGCGCCTTGGCCAGCCATTATGGCGCTTTGGGACAGCCACTTGGCGTGACCATCACAGAAGGTGAGGTTGCAGCCATCGTTGTGCCGCTTGCTGGCTGCGGTCCAGGTCGCGTAGGTGTATGGCGGGTTCGGGCCAACCTGTGACCACGGGGCAGTCGCCTCGATCAGCATCATCGTCTCGGCAGGCGCGACGATTGTGCCCATAGCGGCCCAGCGGAGCTCTAGGCCCATTCCATAGCTAACGCTGTGGTCTGTGGTCCAGGCTGCCGTGGGGGCGTTGGGAGTGGCGCACGGCTTCTGCTGGCCGGCCAGAACCTGGCATGGCGCCGAGTCCGAAGGACAGATACCAACCTGGTAGTTCTTGATGTAGGGCTGCACCACAGTGTCCCACTCGCCGCCGTAGGACGTGGCGGAGCAGTCTGCGGACGGCAGTTTCTCGTCGTAGTCCTGCGAGTACGACAGTATCGCCAGACCAAGCTGTTTCATGTTGGACAGACAGCTCGACTGGCGGGCCTTCTCGCGTGCCTTGGCGAAAACCGGGAACAGAATGGCCGCCAGAATGGCGATGATGGCGATAACGACCAGCAACTCAATGAGCGTAAAACCGCGTTTCCTAAGCACTCTAGGCATCTCCTTGCCATTGGATATTCGCTGCCAGTTCACAACTATATAACACAATATAGTGATATTGCAAGTGCAAGGTGTGCGCTTGTCCATAGCGGCAGCGGAAGTCCTGTCTTGCCGGCAATAGACGGGGAAATCCGACAAGAGCTGTGGCATCTGGTAAGCCCTGCTGAAGAGACCGGCTATGGCTCTGAGACGGCAGCCTGATCTGTCGAAAGATGGACTTGGAGGTCTCTCCACAGGCGGATGCGGCTGTCCTGCGGACCGCGTACACTGCAAACGTAGAAGCATCACTGGTGCTGCTGCGAAGAGTAAGCTACGTTGGTTTGGCGCAACCGAGGGTGGCCAGAAGATCATGGTTGAGATGTCCCGGTCGCAGGTGCAGCAATGAGTGGCAGGTTCGAGAGCAGGCGAATGCCGGGCATCCGCCATTGGACCAGCAGCAACGGCCAGTTCCGATTCCGCTGCGCCAGCCCCCGGGTAGCCATTGCCGATGCTGGTATGCCGCTGGAATACCGCGTGCGCTGCTTTGAACTCAAGGCGAACGGTGATAGGGGCCCCGAGGCAGTCGTGAACTGCCGCATGGCTCCCTGAACAGGCTAAGCGTCCCAGGCGTGCAGATTGTGACGCCCGCGCGGTTCGCGGCACGGCACAGTGGACAGCATCACCATTGGCCGCCTTATCACGCTGCGGTCGCCACAAAGAGGTATTACATGGCGGCACTCCGCTCCAGCGAGGAAGACGTCGTAGAGATTCGCCGCACTTTCAGCGAGCCTTTTGAAGAGCTTTTGGTGGAAGTGTCGAGCGACCCGCTGCGAGCGGAGGCCCTCGCTACGCGCCTGACTGACATGCGCAGGCATGCCATCGAACGCCACGACTATTATGAGCGTTACTGTAATCAATATCTCGCCATAGGGCTGGCGATGCTGCCGTTTGCGTTCACGATCGGCGGGTTCGTACTGAACTTCATGAGGACGGGGGGTGTAGGCGCGGTCTGGGCGCTTCCGACGGCCCTGGGCATCTTGACCTTTGCGGGTACGGGCCTGGCCGTACTAATCCTCTACATCAGAATGACCTCCACCAACTACTGCTATCGTCAGATCGAGAAGACACGGTCGTGGTACCATACCCACAGCGTCTTGTCGGGCACCGGGAATGCCGACAAGATGAGTCCCGAGCAGCAGGATGCGGACAGAAGAGACTTTGCCGACAATCTGCGGATCTACGGCGAGCAATGGCTGCTCTTCATGCAGGTGCCGTGGGCGCCGATTGCAGAAGACATTGAGCGCATTTTTACTCTTTTCGTGTTACAGTCAGCCAAGCGCCGCCACGTGCGGACGCTCGCGAAGGTTGTTCAGTGGGGAGTGACGATGGGAACGGTGCTGCTTATCGTGGGGCTGATGTACCTGGCGGCGGGAATGGGCACGCATGTCACGGCGACAGCGGGGGGCAGGATGCGATAGTTGTGGCGAGGCCGCCCAGCATCCATAGGGGTACGGCACGGCCGGCGCCTAACACGACACCGTCGTTGATTTGCTGAGGAAGGCACAATGGGGGAGACATTGCTCCCCACGGAGGACACTACGGAACGAACGCAGGTAGAAGCAGCGTTGGCGGCCTCAGAGATGCGGTACCGGCGGCTCTTTGAGACCGCGCAGGACGGCATTTGGTTGGTGGATGCTCACACTGGGGAGATCGTGGACTCCAACCCCTTCCTTGAAGATCTGCTGGGGTATACCCACGACGAGATGGTGGGCATGAAGCTTTGGGAGGTCGGCCCGTTCAAAGACATGGCAGCCGCCAAGCTGGCCTTTGAGAAGCTGCAAGAAGAGCGGTACATCCGCTACGAAGACCTGCCCCTGCAGACAAAAGGCGGCCGGAGCATCAACGTCGAGTTCGTCAGCAACGTGTATGCGGTCGGGGACGAGGAAATCATCCAGTGTAACATCCGCGACATCACCGAACGCGCGCAAGCCGAGGAGCAGTTGCATGTTCTGCGCCTTGAGCTTGAGGAGCGCGTTGCAGAGCGCACCGCAGAGCTGGCGCGAGCCAATCTCGCTCTCCAGGGCGAGATCGTTGAGCGCGAACGGGCCGAAGCGCGCGAACTCACGGTAGTGGTGGAGGAGCGGACGCGCATGGCCCGCGAGATCCACGATACACTCGCCCAAGGCTTTACGGGTATTGTCATCCAGTTGGAGGCCGCTGAGGATGTACTGCTGGAGCAGCCGGAAGCCGCACGCCTGCATGTACTCCAGGCGCGCACCCTGGCGCGAGAGAGCCTGGCCGAGGCCCGCCGCTCGGTCTGGGCCCTGCGGCCACTGGTACTGGCGGCCGAGGACCTCGGATACGCCTTTCTCCACCTCGTGAAGAAGCTGGCGGAGGAATCCGGGACGGCAATCGAATTCACTCTCAGCGGCGTGCTCCGCCCGCTGAGCGAGGATCTTGAGCACCATCTGCTGCGTATTGGCCAGGAGGCGCTCACCAACGCCCTCAGACACGCCAATGCGACCGAGATCCGCGTGACGCTCACCTGCAACAGCGACTCGATTACGTTAAGCATAGAGGATCAAGGTGAAGGGTACGAGGTCCTTGCGGGGGGAGACAAGCGCGGCCTGGGACTGCGCGGCATGCAAGAGCGCGCGGATGCTATTGGCGGAGAGCTTGAGATCGGCAGCGCGCCTGGACAGGGGACTCGCGTACGAGTGACAGTGCCACTTCCTCGTGATGAAGGAGAGCCTCTTGCAGAAGACTGACCCGATCAGGATTCTGGTAGCTGATGACCATCCGGTAGTGCGTGCGGGCCTTGTGGCGCTGGTGGACCGGCGACCCGATATGACTGTGGTCGCTGAGGCGTCCAACGGGCAGGAACTGCTGGATCAGTTCCTGCTGCACCGCCCGGATGTCGCTCTCGTGGACTTGCGCATGCCCGAAATGGACGGCGCCGACGCCATCGCAGCCATTCGCGAACGAGCGCCCGGGGCGCGCGTGATCGTTTTGACGACCTACGACGACGACGAGGACATCCAGCGCAGCCTCCGCGCCGGCGCCAAAGCCTACATGCTCAAGGACGCGGCCCGTGATGATCTGCTAGCTGCCATCAAAGCTGTACACGAGGGGCGGACCCTCATTCCCCCGGCCATCGCCACCAAACTGGCCGAATCCATAGGTGCGCCTACCCTGACCGCTCGCGAACTCGAGGTGCTGGCGCTCGTTGCGGACGGCAAGTCCAATCGCGAGATCGCCACTCTCCTGTTCATCACCGAAGGCACCGTCAAAAGCCATCTCAGCACCATGCTGGGAAAGCTTGACGCCTCTGACCGCACGCAGGCAGTGACCATCGCTCTCAAGCGGGGCCTCCTGCGGCTGTAGCTCCTCGTACCCTCCTGTCTGCACGTCTGGCCCCCATTGCCTCTCGTTGCTCCTGCCATGTCCCTGTAGCCACCGAAAGACATAGACGCAAACCCACCCGCCGGCGGATGTGCCACTTCAGTCCCGCGGCTATAGTTACAACAGTCCGGCACTTGGATGTGCCTGGACACAGGACCTGATGACGCTCTCGTACGCGTCACAGTCCAAATGCAGCAAGAGAGACAAGAGGCGGCAAGATGAAGCTCACATGGGCGGCAGTGATGGCGTGTTGTTTGACATTGGCGACTATCGCGGGGGCACAGACTATCCCGAACACGCCGCGGGCGATGGGTATGGGTAATGCGGTAATCGGCGTTGCTGACGACGCTGGTGCGTGGTCACAGAATCCGGCAGGGCTTGGTGCTTTGCACGTGGCGACGAAGGATGGCAATAGCTGGGGCCACGACATTGTGGTGGGCTTTGGCGAGATCAACCCTGGGAATGACGACCTGGCGATCAACTGGTCTGGCTGGAACCCCACCACGACGATCGGTCTCGGCGCGGGCTACAACGGCCTGGGCCACACCGAGACGTTCGGCGCCGGCTTTGGCATGAGCTACAACAAGACCATGTTCAGTTGGGGCGTTGACGTCATGCGGATCAAGAACGATAGCCACTCCGACACCGCGCTTGATCTGGGTGCAATGTACCGGTTCATTCGGCCCGGAAAGCCAAGCACACGTCTTGGCCTCAAGATCTCTGATATCGGCGACTCAACCGATGCCGGCCCGCAGGTTGGCCTTGGCGTAAGTTGGACGGCTGCCGAAAACCTGATGGTCGCGGTTGATGTGGCTGACATATCCGGCAAGTCCGCCCACGGACCGTTCATCAACGCTGGCGCTGAGTACCGGCTGGGCAAGACGAATGAGTGGAGCGCTCGCGGCGGGCTGTTTGACGCCGGTGACGGGCACAAGCTCACCCTCGGCGTTGGCCTGGTCCTGCCGAAGGTTCGGCTGGATCTGGGTTACATGAACACCGACAGCTCAAGCTGGATGGTCGGCGCGGGCTTCGACTTCTAGATAGGTTCCACACCGGGAGATAGGTAGCAAAGAGAAAGGTCACCGGCTGTCGGTGGCCTTTCTCGCCGTTTTGTCGACAGCGGAGCATCTCCCCCGAAAGATATAGAGAAAGAGTAACCTACGGACCCATGTCGGCTTCACGGTTTCCGACTACAGTACAGTGCCTGCATACCAAGCCGGGGCTTGGGCGTTGCACTGCTATTCCTGACCTTTCCATTCCTTAAGGAGCTTCTTGTGAAGCAGAACAATCCCATTAGAATGCTCGTCGCGGATGATCACCAGATTGTCCGTGAGGGCTTGGTAGCTCTCATTAACCGCCGGCCTGACATGGAAGTGGTTGCCCAGGCGGCCAATGGGCGTGAACTGGTCGAGCAATTCCTGCTCCACTGTCCCGACGTTGCCCTGGTAGACCTGCGCATGCCCGAGATGGATGGCGCGGAAGCCATCGCAGCCATTCGCGAGGTCATACCCTCAGCGCGCGCGATCGTGCTGACGACCTACGACGACGGCGACGACGTCAAGCGTTGCTTCGCGGCAGGCGCGAAGGCATATCTACTCAAAGGCACGGGTCGCGAGGAGTTGATGGCCTGCATCAAGGCAGTGCACGAGGGGGAGGACCTGATTTCCCCTCCGTCATCCTCAACCTCGCCTGACAAGCCAGCACCTTCGCATCTCTCCGCAGGAGACCGCGGCGAGAGGTTCCGTGGGGACTGCAGGTCCAGCCGGCTGGTCGCAGCTCCTTCGCGCGGCCCGCAGGGATACTGCGAAGCCTAAGGCGTGTGGCTGGCCTGGTCAAGGTGAGGCAGCACAGGGAGCGATCCCTGTGCTCATTAGCGTGTACAGGCTCATCTTCGTCCGAAAGGCATAGAGAGGGACCCACCCACCGGCGGATGCGCCATTCACCGGTTCCGGCTACAGTTGCATTAGTCGGGTACTCTACGTGCCCAAAGAAGAGGTGTTGACGATGCAATGGAGACGAATGGGCCTGGTACTCTCACCGGCAGTCCTGCTTCTCGTATTGCTCGCAGGCTGTCGCACACAGACGGTGGCGCCCGTGCAAACCGCCGTATCGCCGGCTACCGCGGCGAAGTCGCAATATGTCGAGCTTACATATCCGCAATCTGATGATCAGGGCCATTATATCGGGCTCCCAGAAGCCGGTGACGTGACAGTGTCCGGGCTCATTGCGGCGCTCAGCCCGCCGACGGGCGTCGTCGTCAACGGCACCACCGTTGAGCCCTACCTTGTCCAGGGCGTCACACCGTTCGGCACACCGGCGGGTTACCAGACCTATGGTTTTGACGCGCCGATGTCGCTCACACCCACCTCTTTGTTGAGCGTTGCCCTCCAGGCGCTCGGGGTGACCGCGCCGGCGACCACTTTCGCACCAAACACGGACAGTACCTACTCGCGCTTGTTGGCACTCGCTGGCCTCACCCCGAAGGCTCCTGAGTCGCAATACCGGTTGGGTAACGCCTACCTGACCAGCCGGGAGTACAACAAGGCAGTCGACGCGTACAACCGCTCGGTCGCGCTGCAGCCGCAGTTTGCGTGGGGCTACGATGGCCTGGGACAGACCTATGTCCTGATGCACCGCCCGGGTGATGCCGTGATCTACTTCAAGAAGGCGAAGAAGCTGCATCCGAAATGGGCCAACCCGAGCTATCGCCTCGCCGAGGTCTACAACTCCCAGAAGCGGTACGACGACGCGATCACAGAGTACCGGCAGGCACTGAATGTCTGGCCGACGCATCCTGGCCTGCACCGCGGCTTCGCGGTCGCACTGTACAACCGGGGGCACTATCAGGAAGCCTGGAAGCACGTCCAGACTGCCGAGAAGAGCGGGGCCAAGTCGCCCGCGGACTTCAAGAAGCGGCTGCAGGCGAAGTTGCCCAAGACGGCAAGCAAGGAAGCCGGGAGGAACGGCGGGGATAAGCCGTCGAGCCGGGATGAGAAGCGTCAAGATGGCGTGCGACGCGATGGCCCTCATGCGGAGGAACTTAACAACAAGCCCCAGAAGCGGCAGGATGGCGTCCGAGAGCCGGGCCCGCACGCACAGGGGCAGAGGCACAAGCCCTCGAAGGGCAATTAGCGGATAGTCTTCTGAGATGCCCACCAGGCGTGCCCCCGCTCCCGGG
>JBDKRC010000264.1:0-33680 GCA_039683575.1 Armatimonadia bacterium
CGGCTTCCGCGACGTCCAATTCTTCATGCTCAAAATACTCCAGCGATGCGGACAGTTGCCCTCGCTGCAGCACGTACTTACGACATGTCAATAGGTTCTACCCACACTAATTGAGGAAGAGCCCCAATGAGAGCAGAAAACCCAATGCGCCGGCCTGCAATACTGTGAGGCCGGCCTGTGTTGTTACTATCGCCACCCGCCGAGGAAACACTTAACCGCAATGCCCGAACCCACTCAGCAATCGCCCTCAGCCGCTACTTCCGCCACCCGAGGTCTCGCCGCCGCTGCCGCCTTGATGGTCATCACGACCTTTGGCAGCCGCCTGACCGGCATGGTCCGCATGATGGTGCTCACCCACATCTTCGGAGCGACCGGCGAGGTCAATGCCTTCTTTCAGGCCTTCGCCATTCCAGACTTCGTGTATTTCCTGATCGCTGGCGGCGCCCTGCGAACTGGCTTTGTCCCGATTTTCACTGAGTACATCACCCTCGGGAAGTATGAGCAGGCCTGGAAGACCTTTTCGAGCACCTTCTGGACGCTCCGGATCGGCGCGGGCATGCTTATGTGTGCTGGCATGGCTCTGGCGCCACAGTTGACGGTCCTGGTGGCTCCCGGCTGGGCGCAGACCAATCCGGAACTGATGGATCCCTGCACGCGGATGATGCGCATCCTGTTCCCCGCCCAGATCTTCTTTATGCTCGGCGGCCTGATGCAGGGCGCACTCAATGCTCGCAAGCACTTCCTGTGGCCAGGGCTGGGGCCCATCATCTACAACCTCGCAATCATCGCCGGCGCGATCGCTGCTCCCCATCTCGTCGCGGCCGAGAATGTGCATCGCGCAGCGGCGGGGCTCCCGCCATCCAGCGGGGTAGTGTATGTCACCTACTTCGTGCTCATTGGAGCAGTCATAGGCAACGTGCTGGTCCAGATTCCGCCACTAAGAGCCGTGGGGGCCAAACTCGCAGTGCGCCTGGATCTGCATGATGAGGGCATGACCCGCGTCTTCAAGCTGGCCCTACCGGTCATCTTTGGCCTGGCCATCGGTGAGATCAACTGGATGATCGTCCGAGTCCTGTGTACGCATTTTCCGGGTGGACCAGCCATTCTTGAGACCTCCAACCGCCTCTGGAAGCTCCCGTCGGGCATCTTCGCAGCCGGGATCGCCATCGCGATCTTCCCGTCCCTCGCCGAGCACTACACCCGCCAGGACGAGAAGAGCTTCGTGCGCGACTTCTCCTTTGGGATGCGCAATACCCTGTTCATGATGGTGCCTGCGGTATTGGTCATCGGTTCCATGCGGACCCAGATCGTGCGCCTGCTCTTCGAACACGGAGAGTTCAAGGCGGAGACGACGCCTGCGGTGGCGGCTGTGTTGTTCTGGCTGATACCCAGCATGCTCGCCATGGGCATCTCCTACATCGCGGCTCGGGCGCTATACGCTCGACAGCGCATGTACAAGCCGGTGACAGCCGGTATCATCTCCATCATCTGCTGCCGGGTCAGCGCCATCTGGCTGATGAAGTACTTTGAACTACCCGGCCTCGCCATGGCGAATACTGTGGGCGACGTTGCCAACGCCGTGATCCTGCTCTACATCCTCAAAACCCTCGTGGGGAACCTCGACGGCCGTCGCATCGCAATGTCCCAGATCCGCTGTCTGCCCGCGAATATCTTCCTCGTGCTCTCTGGGCTGCTGCTGCCGTCGCTCGTGGAACAGCACCTGGGGACCCACGGAGTGCTCGCCAAGGGGCTCGCGGTGCTGGTGCCTGCAGGCGTTGCCGTGACTGGCTTTCTGGTCATCGCCAGCCTGATGCGGGTGGAGGAGCTTCGCTCGGCAGGCAAGCTCCTGAGCCGGCGCGGCCGCCGGACGGCCGAGCAAGCGCCCGAAGAGAGCGAGTAGGAGCCGTTGGACGGTCTTCTTCCTGCCTATTGCCCCTGCCAAAATCCCGCCGTTTCTGGTATAATATACACGTCCGAAAGCCGCTGATTCCAGGGCCGGCCTCCGCCGGCCCTTAGCTTGTTACACAGGACGTTACATGACCGAGAAGATCCCGCAGGAACGCATCCGTAACTTCTGCATCGTTGCCCACATTGACCACGGCAAGTCCACCCTCGCCGACCGGCTGCTGGAGGCCTGTCATGCTGTCGAGGAGCGGGAAATGCGCGCCCAGGTCCTGGACTCCATGGACCTCGAGCGCGAGCGCGGCATCACTATCAAGGCCAGCGCCGTGCGCCTGACTTACGAGGCCAAGGACGGCTTGACTTACCTGCTCAACCTCATCGACACCCCCGGGCACGTTGACTTCGCTTACGAAGTCAGCCGCGCCCTGCATGCTTGCGAGGGCGCTGTGCTGCTCGTGGACGTGTCACAGGGCGTCGAGGCGCAGACCGTCGCAAATGTCTATCTGGCCGTCAACGAGGGCCTCGAGATCATCCCCGCAATCAACAAGGTGGACCTCGCCAACTTCGACCCCTCCCTCGCCCTGGGCGAGATGGAGAAGCTCTTCGGCTTTGACCCCGAGAACACGCTCTACACCAGCGGCAAGACCGGGGCGGGCGTGCCCGAACTGCTCGAAGCCATCGTGCAGCGGGTCCCGCCGCCCAAGGGCGACCCCAATGGTCCCCTCAAGGCCTTGATCTTCGACTCCAAATTCGACCCGCACCGCGGCGCCTATGCCTACATGCGCGTCTTCGAGGGCTCGGTCAAGCCCGGTGACGAGATCACCATGATGGCCAGTGGCAACAGCTTCACCGTCACCGACGTCGGGGTCTTCAGCCCCCAGATGCAGGCCGTCGAGGGGCTTAAGGCCGGGCAGGTAGGGTACCTCGCCGCAGGCATCAAGACCGTGGCCGACTGCCGTGTAGGCGATACCATCACCTCGACGAAGAACCGCGCTCCGGAACCGCTGCCAGGGTATCGCGAGCCACAGGCGATGGTGTTCTGCGGCCTGTACCCGTCAGACAACTCCGACTACCACAATCTCAAGGACGCGCTGGAGAAGTTCTCACTCAACGACGCCGCCTTCCACTATGAGCCCGAGACCTCCGCCGCGCTGGGCTTTGGCTTCCGCTGCGGCTTCCTGGGCCTGCTGCACATGGAGATCGTCCAGGAGCGCCTCGAACGGGAGTATGATCTCGACCTCGTCGCCACTGCGCCGAGCGTCGTGTACCAGGTGTTGACCCATAAGGGCGACCTGCTCGAAATTGACAACCCCGCCAAGTTCCCGCCGGCAGAGACGATCGAGGAGATACTTGAGCCCATCGTTACAGCCACGATCATGACCCCGCACAAGCACGTGGGGCCGCTGATGAAGATCTCCGAGGAGCGGCGGGGCGTCTTCCAGGAGATGGAGTACCTCTACGCCGACCGCGTGGCGCTGCATTACCGCCTCCCGCTGGCGGAGATTGTGGTGGACTACTTCGACCAACTGAAGTCCGTCAGCCGCGGCTACGCGACCCTCGATTACGAAATAGCAGCCTTCGAGCCGGGCGACCTCGTCAAGGTGGACATCATGATCAACGGTGACGTGGTGGACGCGCTGGCGATCATCACCCACCGCCAGTTCGCCGAGCGTCGCGGCCGCCAGATCTGCCAGAAGCTGAAGGAAGCGATCCCGAAGCAGATGTTTGAGGTGAAGATGCAGGCGGCTATCGGCGGCCGAATAGTCGCCTCAACCCGCAACTCCGCCCTGCGCAAGAACGTAATCGAGAAGTGCTACGGTGGCGACATCAGCCGCAAGCGCAAGCTACTCGAGAAGCAAAAAGAGGGCAAAAAGCGCATGAAGCAGGTGGGCGTGGTGGAGGTCCCGCAAGAAGCGTTTATGGCGATTCTCAAACTCGACTGACCGCGCATCGTCTCGGTGCCCGAGACTTGCCAACCGCTGTCCTACAACTGTCATGGAGCATTATGTCACGGCTTCCGCTCGCCTCACCCGCTGTTGAGGAGTGCCCTGTTCACGTCAACAATCCCTACACCACGCGCTGGGCGCGGTGCTATGATCGCCTGTTCTGCATCCCGCCCTTCACCCAGATTCGCCGTAGCGAGGAGCGGACTCTCGACCAGATGATGGCGAGTACTTTCCGGCCGGGGGATGACGTTCTGGAGGTCGGGCCGGGAACCGGACGCTATACGGTCGAATTCGCCCGCCGCATCGCGCGCCTCACCGCCGTCGAGCACTCCTTGGAGATGATCACTCAGCTCCATCGTACTCTCGAGCGCGAGGCCGTGGACAACTGCACCATTGTCCATAGCGATTTCATGCAGGCGCCACTGACACAGCAATACGACGTGGTGGCGATCATCGGCGTGCTGGACTACGTCGAAGATCCCGCGACCTTCCTGGGCAAAGCGGCCTCGCTGGCCCGCCGGGAACTGCTCTTTACCACGCCCTACTGCGGCCTTCTGGCCCATCTGCACCGGATCGGCAATAACCTGCGAGGCATCGCTGTCACCACCTACAACGAGGCTCAGATACGCTCCTACCTTCCTGATTTCGACGTCGAAATCGCTCCGAGCGGCCTGCACACCTCGCTGTGGCGAGGATTGACACTCGTGTGTCGAGCGACGCGGCCCTGATGGAACATCTGTACGCGGGCCTGCTGCTGTGGGTCCAGGCCCATGGCCTGCACGGGGTCTTCGTGTTCATGTTTGTGGAGAGCGCGGGCGTCCCCTTTCCAACCGAACTAGGCTTCATCACTGCCCAGGGCATGCTCGATGCCCATCTTTGCAGCTACTGGACGGCTTACGCCTGGATCGCTATGGGGCATCTGATCGGCTCAGGGGTCAGTTATCAACTGGGGCGCGCTGGCGACAATGCCGCCACCCGGCGCCTCGCCCACAAACCAGGGGTCGTCGCCGTCCATGAGAAGATGCAGCGGTGGTACGCCAAGTACGGACCGCTCGCAATTCTATTTGGGCGCCTCGTCGGGCAAGTGCGTCCCTGGAGCTCCTTCGTGGCTGGCCTCGCCCGCGTCCCTGTGCTGCCCTTCTGGCTGTGGACCATCGTCGGCACCCTCGCCTTCACCGCCTGCTCCATGTGGGTGACCGCGGTTGGCTATGCCTACTGGCAGGCCCACCGCCAACTCGGCGGGCCGATGATCGCTGTGATGCTGCTCATCTTCTACGGCTTGCCAGCCTACAAAGGCATTGAGCATCTCGTGAAGCGGCTACGGCGCCGCCGGCTTTCCGTGGCTGAGGTCGATGAGAACGGCGCTCCTCAAGCCTGACAACCGAGTATACGACGTAACCATGACACCAACCGCCCTCTACCTTCACATCCCCTTCTGCGCCTCCAAGTGCGCCTACTGCGACTTCAACTCCGTTGTCGCGGGCGCCGATTTGCATGCGCTGTATCTGCGCGCCCTCACAGAGGAAATCGCCCGCACCGGCTCCTTCTATAACGAGCGCGTCTTCACCACGGTCTACTTCGGCGGCGGCACTCCGACCCTCCTCGGCCCCCAGGCTCTCTGCCAACTCCTGACCGAGATCCGCCGCCGCTACAACCTGAGCCCTGACGCTGAGATCACCTGCGAGGCCAACCCCGGCACTGTCGATGCCGGGAGCCTTGCCATCATGCGCGAGCATGGCTTCAATCGTTTGAGCCTCGGCGTACAGTCCTTTGATGACGATGAACTTCAGCTCCTCGGTCGTCGCCACGATGCCGCACAGGCACGTCGCGCGCTGGCCGAGGCTCGCGCCGCTGGCTTCACGAATCTCTCCCTGGACCTCATCAACGCCCTCCCGGGCCAGACGCCTGACGAGTGGGAGGACACGCTGCAGGAGGCTATCGCTTTCCGCCCGCAGCACCTGTCCTGCTATGGCCTGTCGGTTGAGGACGGTACGCCGCTGGCCGGGCTTGTCGATGCTGGAACGCTTCAGATGCCTGACGAAGACCTCGGTCCGGTGATCTACGAGCTTACCCACGACCTCTGCAGCGCCGCTGGCTACGAACACTACGAGATCTCCAACTTCGCCCTGGACGGCTATCGGTGCCGGCACAACGAGAACTACTGGCGCAACGGCGAGTACGTCGGCCTCGGCGCAGGCGCGGTCAGCTACCTCAACGGGCACCGCATGAAGCACGAGCCGGACTCGCGCCGCTGGGCTGAGGCGGCCTTGGTCGGCATGGCCCCGACTCTGGTAGAGCGAGAGGCTCTTGACGACGAGCAGCGTGCCGCTGAGACCCTGATGCTGGCTCTCCGCACGTCCGAAGGCCTCGATCTCAAGCGGTTCGGCCACCAGTTCGACCTCGACCTTTCCCGCTTTGCGGTGCGCCTGAAGGCCCTGAAGGAGAGCGGTCTCGCGCTGGACCTGCCGGGGAAGCTCGTGCTCTCCCCGGTCAAAGGCTTCTTGCTACAAAGCGAGATCGCGCAGATGTTCATGTAAAAGTGGGGAGGAACAATGGCCTCCCGCCGCGAATCTACATTCTTGACAGTATGCGCATCTCTACGCACAATTGAACTGACGCCATGATCTGCGCCGTCCCGGCGCGCCCGAAGAGGCTATGGTTATGATGCGATTGAGCCCTCGTGCCGCAATTCTCACCGCCCTGCTGCTGCTCTGCTTCTGCGGCGCAGTCTGCGCCGACAGCGAGCTGACCCTGTACAACGGCAGCCTCGAGAAGGTTAAGCTCACCCCCTGGGGCGCAGGCAAGATCAAGCAGGACAAGACCGAGAAGTTCTTCGAGAAGGACAGCGTCCGTATTGACACCAAGGGCTTCCACGAGGGTGGCGCGCTTGAGCTCAAGACCGCCACCGAACTCGCCCCCTTCATGCAGAATCAGAAGGGCTCCTACGTGGTGCTGATGGTAAAGCCCCACGAGCCGCCCGTCGCTCAGCCGGTGCAGCCCGGAATGCCCGGGATGGAGCCTGGAATGCCCGGGATGCCGGGTATGGAGCCCGGGATGCCAGGCGCACCTGGAATGCCCGGCCAGCCTGGAATGCCCGGCGCTGGCATGCCCGGAATGCCTGGCCAACCCGGTATGCCCGGTGCCGGTATGCCCGGAATGCCTGGGCAACCCGGTATGCCGGGTGCCGGCATGCCTGGGATGCCCGGCCAACCTGGAATGCCCGGGATGGAACCAGGGATGATGCCCGGTATGCCCGGCGCTCCCGGCATGCCCGGAATGCCGGGAATGGAGGGTGGGATGGGTGCCGCACAGCAGGAAGCCCCGCCCATCATCAGCAAGATCCGCGTCGTCCTCGTCACCGATAAGGGACAGGTCTCGTCGCCGTTGGTACCGATTGACGTGACCCAGGAGATCGGCGATGGTTGGTATCGCATGGCCATTCCGTTTGCCAGGTTCGCCGGCCCCGGCGCTCAGCCCGACGCCCTTCTCAAGCGCGTAGCAGTCTTCGGCGACATTGAAGACTACTTCTGGGTAGGCCGCTTGCAGCTCGTCTCCGAGGACGCGCCCTTGAAGGCCGACGCTGGCGAGAAGCGCACCGTGAAGGCCAAGCAGGAAGTCACCTTCACCGCCGCCGATCAGGACAATGGCGCCCCGGCGCGCTATCTCTGGGACTTCGACGACTGGGACGGCATCACCGAGGACATGAGTGGTCGCACCGTCAACTGGAAGTTCATGGAGCCGGGCTTCTACACCGTCACACTGACGGTCACCGATCCCGGCAACACGAAGGTCCCGCAGGTGGCCCATGTGGATGTGCTGGTGACCAAGTAGACGCAATCTGAGCAAGCACAAACAGCCCTCCCTCCGTGGGAGGGCTTTCTTTTACAGGGGTGGTCAGTGGTGACAAGCCTTACTCTTACCGGCGGTCATGTCATGGACCCCGCCTCGGGCTTCTCGGCCCGGGCAGATGTCTTCATCGCCGACGGCCAGGTCATAGCTATCCGTCCGCCCGGCGAGCAGCCCCCAGTTGGCCAGGCAATCGCCGTTGACGACCTCATCGTCGCCCCCGGTTTTGTGGATCTCCACGTCCATCTTCGTGAGCCTGGGCAGACCCACAAAGAGACAATCGCCACAGGCACCCGCGCCGCTGTCGCCGGCGGCTTCACCACGGTCTGCTGCATGCCCAACACCACGCCCCCGCTGGACCGCCCCGAGCGCATCCGCGAGGTGCAGCAGATCGTCGCTTGCGATGCCGCCTGCCACGTCCACGTCATCGGTTCGATCTCTCTGGACAACGATCCCGCACGCTTCGCCGACGCTGGCGCACTCAAGGCCTCCGGCTGCATCGCCCTCACCGACGACGCCTTCCCGCTCGTAACCCAGGAGCAGCGCCGAGAGGCCCTGCAGCGCGCCGCACAGGCCGGCCTGCCGTTCGTCGCCCACTGCGAAGACAAAACCATCAGCCACGGCGCCCCCATCAACGAGGGCGAAACCAGCCGTCGGCTAGGCCTTGCCGGCCAGCCGGCTGAAGCCGAGACCGCCAACGCCCGTCAGTGGCTGCAGCTTGCCGACCTCGGCGCGCGCCTCCATCTCGCCCACGTCAGCACTGCCGGCACCGTCACCGCGCTCGCTGAGGCCCATGAGCAGTGGCAGGGCCGCC
Organism: Armatimonadia bacterium; assembly: GCA_039683575.1. Classification (GTDB taxonomy): domain Bacteria; phylum Armatimonadota; class Zipacnadia; order Zipacnadales; family UBA11051; genus JAJFUB01. Next base: position 8,509 of record JBDKRC010000264.1, read on the forward strand.
TCTCCGCCGAGACTGCCCCACACTACTTCAGTCTCAACGACGCTGCCGTGCTCCACGCCGGATCAAACGCCAAGATGAACCCGCCCCTGCGCTCTCAGCAGGACATGGAAGCCGTGCGTCAGGCGGTCGCGGACGGCCTTCTCGCGGCCATCGCCACTGACCACGCGCCTCACACACCGGAGGAGAAGCTTGAGGGGCACGCAGACACGGCTGAGGCAGTCAGCCGCGCTCCCTTTGGCATCATCGGCCTCGAAACCGCCCTCAGCGCCTCCCTGACCGCCCTGTACCACACGGGCCTGATGCCCTTGATGGCCGTTCTCGCTCGTTTCACGGCTGATCCAGCGCGCATCTTCGGCCTCAGCTCCGGCTGCCTCGCGCCGGGCTCACCCGCCAATGTCGCCATCATCGACCCCAACGCCGAGTGGACCGTTGACGCGAACACCTTCCAGAGCAAGAGCCGCAATACACCCTTCGCCGGGATGAAGCTCAAAGGGCAGGTCTGGGGCACCATCGTCAACGGCCGCTTCGCCTATCTCGACGGCGAGATCGCTGCCGGGTAACACCTGTGTTAGGGGCCACTGCCCCCGACGCTGTGGGCTCGCGCCGCCGTTTGACGCCCGGCAATCTCTTCCGCTATACTGCTTCATCAGTCGCCGCCGCTGACCAGGAGCGCGTCCATGTGGCCCTTCCGCCGTCGCCGCCAGAGTCCCGCGCACCGTAGCCTTACGCAGGCCAACGAGGCCCTGCGCAAGGGCGATTTGCCGTCCGCTATCACGCTGTACAATGAGTTCCTGCAGGAGCACCCCGAGCACCTCGGGGCCCTGGTCAACCTCGGCACCGCGCTGCACCTCTCCGGGCAGCACTCCCGCGCCATAGAGCGTTTCCAGCAGGCTCTCTCCCATGATCCCGGGAATGCCAGCGCGTTGATCAACCTTGCGGCAGCCCATGGCGCGCTGGGGCATCTGGACAAGGGTATCCAGACCCTCGTCCGCGCCCTCGACGTGGCGCCTACAAAGCGTGACCTGCACTACAACCTCGCTGCCCTGTACCTGCGCAAGGGCGAGTTGGCGAACGCCATGGCCGAGTTGGAGCTTGAACTCGCGCTGCATTCGGACCATAAGCTCGCCTCCCAGACGCTAAACGAACTCCGCCGCCTCCACATGGGCTAGGCCAAAAGGGGCTGGACGTGGCCTTGGAACGTCCCCGCAATTCGCTTCTCCGCTATGTCTGGGTCTACGTCTCGCTTCTGGCCGCGCTGGCCTGCGGTGCCGCCTTCGTCTATCTGCTCCTCAAGCGCTCTGTTCCGCCTGATGCCCGCCTTGTGCTCGAGGTCATTTCTGTTGTCGGCGCCTTCTCCGGGCTGTCAACGGTGGGCTCGGTACTCGGCGGCCATCGTCTGCTCGAAGAGGAAGACCCCGCCGAGCCTTTGTCCCTCAAAGAAGCCGGCTGGCTGCTCGGCGTGCCTCCCGGCATCCTGGTCGCACTCCTGCAGATTCTGTTCGGGCACCCGGAGCCGGGACATACCTATCTGCAGGTCTACCTCTTCCCGTTCATAATCAGCGGCGCATTCTTCGCACTGCTCTGGGCCGTACTCGGTCGCGCTCTTGCTCGCACCGCCGGACTCGGTCTGAGCGAGTATGCCTGCGCGCTCTTCATGCCTCCCGGGCAATACCTCCCGCTCTCCCGCCGCAAGCGCGCATGGCGCGTCGCCCAGCGGCACCTGCTGCCATCTTTGGAACAGGCCCGCGAGTACCTGCCCGATATCATTCCCGCTCTCGCCTATCGCTTGCAGCACTCTCGCCGAGACAACGAGAAGAACCTGGTCCTGGCGCTCCTGAGCGATCTTGGTGACGCCTCAGTCGCCCCGGTGTTGCTCGAGACGCTGCACTCCGAACGCACAGCCCATCGCCGCGCCGCCGCCGTGGCCCTGGGAAAGCTTGGTGTGACTGATGCGGCCCCCGCTCTGGCCGGTCTCGCCGTAGAGGACGCCGAGCCGTCGGTCCGCCGCTCCGCAGTGGTGGCCCTCGGCAAGCTCCGCGCGCCCGAGGCTCTCCCGGCACTGCAGGCCGCCCTGCAGGACAAGGAAGCTGCCATCCGCCAGTCCGCCTGCGTCGCCCTCGGTAAGCTCCGCCTCGATAGCGTCCGCGTACTGCTGCAGACTTGCCTGCAGGATTCGTCCGAAGCGGTCCGCAAATCCGCCGCCAAAGCTCTGGAGCATCTGGACAGCGACGAAGTGGACGAGGAGAACGGGGAGGAATAGGGGAGAGCAGCACTGAATGCGAGCGAGGCCTTGTCCACAAACCCAGTCCGGTCTACCGCTGGTTGGTATAGCCATCCCGCTGTTGGCCGTTATCGCCATCGTAGCCTTGCTGGTGCCGTTTTCCCATGGCGACCTGCTCAAGTCCGACGAAGCGATCTATGCGGTTGAGGCGCGCGCCTGGAGCAATGGCCTGTTGCCCGGACGAGACGTCTGGGACAACAAGCCCCCGGGCATGGCCGCTCTATACCTTCTGGCCTCGCACCTCCCCGGTGGCACCATCGCGGGCACGCGGCTTCTGGCCCTGCTGTTCTCCGTGATCTCACTGCTGCTCACGCTGCGCCTGTCCCAGTTGGTAGCCCCCAACCTGCCCGCATACCCCGTGGCGATAGCCTACGTCCTAATCACCCATGCCAATGGATGGCCCCCCGGCGAGTGGATTGTCCTCAATGGCGAGTTGCCGTCTACCTGCTTCGTCACGCTCGCGGCGTGGTGCCTGGCGGAGTGGGCACACCGACGGGAGCAGTATGCAACCGTCGCTTCACCTGCCTCGCGCGATCCCTGGGTGCTAGTGCTGCTGGCGGGCCTCTTTTCCGGTGCGGGGATGCTGTTTCGGCAGACGGCCCTGCTGCCCGTGGCCGCCATGGCAGTCTGGCTCATCTGGGCAACCTCGCGGCGCGGCGCTCTCAAGGCACTCGGAAGGCACGAACCGCCCCCTCCGACCGGATTGTCGTATGGGCCTGGGCGCCGCAAGTCTACTGGTACAGCGAGCGCCTGCCCGCGTGCCGCGACCTCACACTCAACTATTCCCTAGGCTGGATCGGCAAGCGCCCCGGCGAGTTATTCCCCGGAGCACGGGCAGCGCTTGTGGACGACCTCAAGCGAACGCGCCCCCGCATGATCGCGGTTGCCAATGACGATTTCTTGCCCTACACCACATCCCCGGCCTGGAAGCCGGCTGCGGCCCCCGAGGTGTGGGGCTTCATTCACAACAACTACAGGGTTTCAGCCCGTCTCCCTCACTGGGACCTGTATGAACTCAAACTCAAGCGGTCGCCTGCTCAAGTTTAGGCAATTCCGCGATCAGGGATAGGTATTTGAGCCTCGCAGGGAGAAATAGAGACGTGAAGCTTCACGCCGCTATGCTCGCGAGGTGTCCAACATGGCCGACAAGCAATCGGTGACCAATGCCGAAATCGCGATGTTCTGTCAGCAGTTCGCGTCGCTCACCCACGCCCAGCTCAATATTCTGGACATCTTCGAGGCCCTGCGCGAGCAGACTGCCAACCCGCTGATGCGCGAGATCGTGGACTCCGTCCGCGCGGACGTAGAGAACGGGCGCACGCTGGCAACGGCTTTCAGCCGCTACCCGCAGGTCTTCTCACCGTTCTTCATCAGCATGGTACGTCAGGGGGAACTTGAGGGGGAACTCGACCGCGCCTTCGGCGACCTCGCCGAGCATTTCGGCAGCCGCCTGGAAGATACGCCGGACGCCACGCGCATGGACAAGCCGCTCTACGACTGGGAGTCGGCAGCGCGCTCCTTCCAGTGGCTCTTCATCTGGGCCACGGTCCTACTCGGCTTCTGCCTGATGGGCGCCGGCCTCGTCTGGTACGCCACCGCCTTGGAGGCCGTTCCCGGCCAGCCTTGGCCCAATATGCTCATCTTCGTTTCGGTGATCCTCTTTCTCGGCGCCATCGTCTTCTCAGTAGGCCGCAAGCGCCGATGAAGCATTTCGTCACCTCATCTTCGTAGGCCGGGCGTCTCGCCCGGCTCAGCTTGAACACCGTGAAGGATCCTTCCGCACCAACCCCTGTAGCACCGTCCCATGCACCGCAGGCCCTGCTCCCACCAGGAGTGGGGCCTTCGCTTTGGGGGCTATCCCATTGAAGCTCACGAAGTTCTCCCCCTCCTCCGTCGTCAGCTTCAGGCCCACCTCGTTACACATCACAATACTGGCCGCCAGATCGTGCAAGTGCCAGTTATCGTGGATCAGCCCAACAAAGCTCCCCGCCGCCAGCCCCGCCAGTGCGTACGCCGCGCATCCGAGCGACCGTATCTTCTGGGGCAGGTGCAGGTCATACCGCTCCATCGTGGTGCTGGCCACCACCACCAGGTCCGTGTGCTTCATCTCGGTGGGCTGATGCAGTGCCAGCCGCTGGCCATTGAGATAGGCCCCGCCGCCGTCCCACGCCCAGAACGTCTCCCGCAGCGCCGGCATCGCGAAAACTCCCAGCACCGGCCTCCCTCTGTGCGCCAGCCCGATTGACACGCCCCAGATGGGTATCCCGAAGACAAAATTGCTGGTCCCGTCAATCGGGTCCAGGTACCAGATCCACTCGTTGTCCTCCGGCCCGTCATACCCCATCTCCTCGCCAAACACCGTGTGCTCGGGGAATAACACCTTCAGCCGCGCCCGGATCATCCGCTCCGATTGCCCGTCAGCCTCCGTCACCAGCGTCCCGTCATACTTCAGGCCGCCCTTCATTATGCCAAATTGGGCCAGGACATACTCTCCAGCCTCTTGCGCGATGCCGATGATGGTCTCAGTAGTGCTCTTCAAATCCATGACATGCTCCCGGTACGGCTGCTTTCCCCGCTCGCCGCGTAGGTCGGTTCGTCCCGAACCGACACCCCCATCCCCCTCCAGTATGCCGGGCGGCTCGCCCGGCCTCGCTCGCATTATATCACACCAGCAGGTCTCACGCCCCCTGGCGGCGAACTTGACGCACACATGGCTATCGCACCTTCCTCGCACTCGTCATCTCCCGTTACCCCCGCTGAGCAATCGCACAGCTTCACACCCAGGGCCCTCGCCATCGGCCTTGTCGCCGTCGTGCTGCTCGCCGTCGGCACCCAGTACGCCGAACTATGGATCCACGGCACCCAGGTCTCCCAGGCCACACCCCCGATCAACAGCTTCTTCGTCTGGCTCGTGGTCCTCGTGCTGCTCAACACCATCCTGCACGCCATCCGCCGCAGTTTCGCCCTCAGCCGCGGCGAACTCCTGCTCATCTACAGCATGCTCATCGTAACCGGCGGTGTGGCAGCCATCGGCCTCGTGCACTTCATCCCCTCGATGATCACCGCCCACATCTACTACGGCACACCAGAGCAACCCTGGGCCGATCTCGTCAAGCCCCTGCTGCCCACCTCGGAGTGGTTCGCGCCCAGCAATGAAGCTGTGATCAAGTACCTCCACGAGGGCATGCCGCCGACCTGGAGCATCCCCTGGACCCACTGGGCCAAGCCGCTCACCTCCTGGACTATTCTCGGCCTGCTGCTCGCTTGGTGCACGATCTGCATCGCCGCCCTTCTGCGCCGCCAGTGGGTCGAGAACGAGCGCCTGATCTTCCCGCTCAACTACGTCCCGCTCGCGATGACCGACACCAGCGAAGGCTACCTGCCCACCGCCGCCCATCCTTTCTTCCGCAGCAAGCTCATGTGGCTCGGTTTCGCCATTCCAACCATCCTGCATGCCTTCAACAGCCTGCACCAGCTATGGCCGGCGGTCCCGGAAATGCGCATCCGCGATGTGCGCATCGACGACGGCCTTACCTCCCGCCCCTGGAACGCCGCCCGCCCGATCAGCATCTGGTTCTACCCGATGGCCGTCGGCCTTTCCTATCTGCTCTCCCGCGACATCTCCTTCAGCCTCTGGTTCTTCTACTTCGTTGGCAAGGCCGAGGCAGTCATCGGCTCCGCGATCGGCCTGAGCAGCGCCGGCGGCGTCCTGAAGGGCTTCCCCTTCATCGAGGAGCAAAGCAGCGGCGCCCTGCTCATGCTTGCCATCGGCTCCCTGTGGGTCGGCCGCAGCCACCTCCGCACTTGGTGGCGCCTTGCTCTCGGCCGCACCCGAGACGATGCCGGCCCCGGCCGGTCCAAGCTGTCCCTCGCCCACGAGCCTCTCAGTCCCCGCGTCGCGATCTGGGGCCTCGCCGCTGGCCTCGCACTGCTAATCGGCTGGTGGCAACTCTTCGGCCTCTCGCCCAAGGGCTCGATACTCTACTTTCTGCTCTTCTTCCTCTACTCTATCGGCCTCAGCCGTCTCGTCTGCGAGGGAGGCACGGTCTGGATCGGCACCCCCGTGGACCCGCGCCAGGTAATCCGCAACACCCTCGGTGTCGGGGGCCTCATGCCCCGTGACTGGGCCATGATGGGTTATTTCCGCTTCCTGACCTCAGACTGGCGCTGCCTGATGATGCCCAATGTCATGAGCGCCTTCAAGTTCACCGAGCATGAGGAACTCCGCCCGCGCGGGCTTGTCCCCTCCATGATGCTCGGCATCACCCTCGCCACTGTCGTCTCGTTCATCACCGTCATCTACATGGCCTACACCACCCCCGGCGGCGGCATTGGGCTGAGCACCTGGCGCTTCGTCGGCGTTCCGCAGGAGCCTTTGCGCATCACCGGCGACTTCCTGATGCAAAAGGGTGGCCCGCTGTACCCCAAGCTCTGGTTCATGGGCTTCGGTGGCGTGGTAATGCTGGCCCTCCAGGCCCTCCGCAGCCGCTTCCTGTGGTGGCCCCTGCACCCCCTCGGCTATCCCATGGCTGGCACCTTCGCCATGCGCAACATGTGGTTCTCAACCCTTGTCGCCTGGGCCATCAAGAGCCTCGTCCTACGTTACGGCGGCATTCCCACCTACGAAAAGAGCCGCCCCTTCTTCCTCGGCCTGATCGTCGGCGACTTCTTCAACATCGCCCTGTGGCTGGTGATAGAGGGCTTCACCGGCGTCCAGGATCACTTCCTCTATCCCTAGACCTCTGTCTTCCGCAAATCAGGCATCCTGTCGTCTGCAAATAACCCAATACGCGTAGTGCGGGCGTCTCGCCCGCCTCCGCTTTAGTCGGCTGTAGGGCGGGGGCTCCGTACCCCGCCGGCCGTTATCTACGACCAAGCCCGGAGCGGCGGGGTACGAGCTGCGATGAAGACATCGCCAAGCCCCGCCCTACAGCCGGCCACTCCTCCCACAAAGAAAACGGCCGCTCCACAAGGGAGCGGCCGTTTGAACTACTACTGGTGCCCAAGGCCGGACTTGAACCGGCACGAGCAATGCTCACAGCCTCCTGAGGACTGCGTGTCTACCAATTCCACCACTTGGGCGCAACAGGGTCTATTTTACCGAATTTCAGACCTCTTGTCAAACGATTCGGAGGAGTCTTCTACTGCTGAACCTTCTGCCCGCACTTGCCGCAGAACTTGGCTCCGGCCTTCAGCGAGGCCTTACACTTTGCGCACGTGAGCGCGACAGCCTCAAGGCCTGCGCCGCACTCGCCGCAGAACTTGTCATCCCCGGTAACCTTGGCCCCACACTGCGGGCACTTGGCCGGAAGAGCCGCCATGACGGCCTTTGCGGACGCCGCAATCGCCTTCCGAGTTGCTCGCCCGGCAGCGGACTTATCAAAAGACGCCCCGCCGAACACCATCCCGACATACCCGCCGCCCAACACGGCCTCGGTGGCGTCCGCGCGTGCCTCACAAGTGGACAGGACCACTCCGGTCTTCAGGTCCACGATCTTGATCAGGATGTTCACAATCGCCTGCTCGCTGCCGAGCCCCACGCCGAGTCCTCGCACGCCAAGCAGCCCGCCCCGAGTCTTGGTGGTGAACTCGGTGATTCGCCCAAATACGCCGTAATCGGCCTTCGCCAGCGTCCCCAGTTCCTCCGCCTTGCCCTCGCTGTCGAACAACCCGCTCTGCTGCAGCCCCTGCTGGTTGATGACCTGGCCCAGATTGGCCCGGTCCACTATCTCATAGCTGGAAATCTTCATAAGTTCGTTAGCGATCAGGTCCGGGATCTGCATCCCCAGATTCCAGTCAGCCATGGCCCATTGCGACTTGTCTTCAAACGGCATGACCGCGATCCGCGTCTTGCCACTCGACGCATTTGCCATGGCCGTCAGCGCCTCATTGGTCGTCGGCCCCCCCAGGGTGTTGCCAACCTTCGGCACCAGGTACTTCGCCGCAATGTCGGCAGCCTTCCGGCTGGCGATCAGCGAAGCCGCGTCGCCGCTGATGTCCGCGCCCGATCCCGTAGCGTCCGTAGCGCCAATGATCAGCGCGTCGCCCTTGGTGGTCACCGCGCGCAGCGTCAGAATCGTCCTCACGCTGGTGGTATTGTTGACCGTGCCAGCGATCTCGCTCGTTGCCTTCCCTACGATCAGCACGTCCGCCCCGACATTGGCCGTCAGGCTCCGCGCCGCCGGCCCCGTGGGGTCCTTCAGCACCTGCTCCATCTCCGGCGTATACCGCTGCGAGGCATACTGATTCTGATCTACTACCTTGTAGTTGGCATCGACAAACTGCTTGATAAGCTGGGTCTCCACCGACGGCAGGCCCGCCGAATAGCCCTCGATGATCCATGTCGCCTGCGACAGGTAATCGCGCTCTAACAGTGCAAACGTGCCCTTGTGGAACTCCGGCACCACGATCATGATCTTGGCCTCGGGGAACTTAGGCATACCCGCATCTTGCGCCAATACTGGCATAGAGACCATCAGCAGCAGGCAGACGAGCACGAGCGACTTGTTCTTCATTCATTCACTTCCTTCACAGAAGACTTAGCATATGCCAATTCCGCGTCCTGAGCTCTCTTTCCTCCACTATGCCAAGGTACGTTATGCATCATGGGCGAAGTTCATTCCATTACCAGAGCCTTGGAGGCCGATATGACTGGCCGCGACCGCGCCCTCGCCGCCCTGCGCTTCGAAGATACCGACCGCGTGCCGATGCTGGGCGGCTTCATCGCCCACGCTCAGGCCCTCCGGCAGCTCTCGGGCCTCGACCCCTACGCCGATCCGCGCGCCGCCGCCATTGCCGCCGCCAAAGCCCTCGATGTGGACCTCATCATCCAGGTCGTTGGCCCCAAGACGGCCGACATGAGCACCGAGATGGGGGAGGGGCGCGAGAGCCTCTTCACCCAGCGCGAGCGCCCGCCCTTTGACAGTCCCGAACAGGTCCGCGACCACGTCGCCGCCCTGCCCTCGCCCGCCGAAGTCCACGCCGCGTTCGACTACGACGCCTACTACGCCGAGATCCTCGCCGACTGGCGCCAATGCCAGGCCGATGGGGGAGAGGACGTCCTGATCCTCCCGTACGCCAAAGCCCGCGACTGCGGCTTCATGTTCTACTCCAGCTTCGGCTACGAAAACTACTACCAGGCCCTCGCGCTCTACCCCGAGGTCATGGAGAAGCTCTTCGCCCACAGCGCCGAGGATGCGCGCTGCCGCAACGAAACCTTCGTCCGCGTAGTCAACGACACCGACCTGCCCCCCTTCGTCTACATCGGCCAGGATATCTGTGACAACTCCGGCCCCATGATCAGCCCCCGGCTGCTCGACGAGATCTACTTCCCCAACCTCGCCCACGCCCTCGAGCCCCTCAACGCCGCCGGCATCAAGAAGATCTGGCATTCCGACGGCAACATCAACCCGATCATTGACCGCCTGCTCGAATGCGGCATCAACGGCTTCCAGGGCCTGCAAGAGGACAGCTACCTCCCCGACCACCAGAAAGTCCATCTCGAAGCCCTCGCCAGCCGCGAAGACCGCTGGGGCCAGCCGCTAATCCTCTACGGCAGCCTCTCCGTCCGCGACGTCCTCCCCCACGGCACAGTAGCCGACGTCCGCCGCGAGGTGGAGCGCTGCATAGACGCCTGCCGCCACCGCAGCGGCTTTTTCCTGGCGCCCACAAGCACCGTAGGCCCCGACGTGCCTATCGGGAATATCATTGCGATGTATGAGTGGGGGAAGGAGTATGGGAGAAGGTAGTCCTGAAGACTGTAGCACAAGCAATATGCGGCGGATGTGAGAGCGTCACATCCGCCGCATGTTAGCAACCAAACAGATCAGGGCTACTCCGCCTTAGCCGCCCACACCAGCCCCCGCACCACCATAGTCAGCACCGGCTCCATCGCCAGCACGTCCGCGCTGTGCCCCAGCGAGCAGTAGAACACCCGCCCCTGCCCGTACATCTTCTTCCACACCACCGGCATCTCCACGTCGCCATAATCTGCGAACCGCGTCGTCGCCAGCACCGTGTTGATCGGGTCCACGTGCATGTAGTACTGCTCCGAGGTCACGTCAAAGGCCGCGATCCCCGCCGTAATCGGGTCCGGCGTCGGCCCGATGTCCACGCGGTAGGGCCGGATGCCGCCGGGATGCGCGACCCACTGTCCGCCGCACATGAACTGGTACTCGGTCTGCTCGCGAAAAGCATCACACATCCCGCCATGTATCCCGCCAAAGCCCACGCCCGACCGCACGGCGTTCAAAAGCGGGGTCAGTTGCTCACTCGAGATAGTCCCCATGGTCCAGTTGTTAACGATGAGATCAAGCCCCTTGAGCTTCTCCTCATCGAGGTAGGCATCCAGCGTAGTCGCGACCTCGACCTCAAACCCCTCCCCCTGCAGCCCCTCAGCCATGATCTCAGCCGTCTGCCGCGGCTCATGCCCATCCCATCCGCCCCAGACGATCAGTGCTTTCTTCATAGTATATCACTCCATCCACGGCGTGATTTTCTGTATTCACTCATTCGGCGACGTCACAGAGCCCACCTGCACCTCACTTCACCACCCGAAACAGATCATGGTACTCATCCGTCCAAAGCAGCGGCTTGCGCTCGTTCACCCTCAGCGTCGTCCGCTCCCGTATCTTCGGCTGCGCCAGCGCCCGCGCCCCTGGGCTCAGCAGTATCCAATCCGACCCGAACGCCCCTTCTTCCTCGCCCGGATCATCGATGAATGCCCCGTCTAGCCCGTACGCGTCCGCCAGCGCCCACACCACCGGCTTGAGGTCCAGCACCCGGTTCGATACGTGCACCGCGATGATCCCGTCCGGCTGCCGCAGGTGTGCCAGATACAGCGCCATCGCTTCCTTCGTCAGCAGGTGTGCCGGAATCGAGTCGCTGCTGAACGCATCCAGCACGATCACGTCGAACTGCTGCCGCTCCCCGCGCTTCAGTTCCTGCTCCAGCGACAGGCGCGCGTCCCCGAGCACCACTTCCACCTCCGCCAGGCTGTCCGCCAGATACGTAAAGTAACGCTCATCCCGCGCGATCTTCTCCACCACCGGGTTGATCTCATAGAACCGATACACATCCCCCGGCTGCCCGTACGCCGCCACCGTCCCCGTTCCCAGCCCCACTGCCGCCACCCGCATCCTGCCCAGGTCACCGTCCGCAAACCGGGCCAGGCTGTACCGCAGCGCGAGCCCCACCCCCGACGTCTCACTATAGTAACTCGTAGGCCTCCGCCGCTTGTCCGGCGCCAGGTACTGCAGCCCGTGCGTAGTGTTGCCATGCACCAGCGAATGCCGCTCGTCCCCCTGGTCATCGGCTTCCACATAGTCCACCCGCAAGACCCCATAGAAGTTCCGCACCGCCAGCATCGTCTCGCGGTCGTTCGTCTGCGCCTTATTGAACGCCAGCACCCCGAACACCAGGCTCATCAGCAGCAACACGAGCGCCCCGTACCGCGCCCATGGTAGGAGCGCTCCCCCTGCGACCGCCGACGGTCGCCGCGCGACCGGGTGCCGACCAGCGGCCGCCATGGTGGGTCTCGGCCAGTTCCACTGCGTCACGAGCCCCGCCCCCCAGCACAGCCCCAGCGACACATGCAGCTCATAGAACCGCTTGAACAAGAGCGGCGCCAGCAGGGCCACGAACACGCCCCCGAGCGCCCCGCCCAGCGATATTGCCAGGTAGAAAGCCGTCAGATGCCGCGCCACCGGCCGCCGGTGCACAACCTCGCCGTGGCAGAACATGCAGCACACGAACAGCGCCGCCGCGTAGATCCCGATCTGCAGCTTCGTCTCGACCTCGCCCTGCCGCAGCATCACAATCGCCGTCATCGGCACCGCGATCAGCAGCAGCGGCAGATAAGCCTCCCGCGCATACCAGCGCATATCATCGAACGTCAGTATGAACGACAGCAGGTACAAGCTAAGGGGAACAATCCAGAGGAACGGAATGACCGCGACTTCCTGGCAGATCTGATTCGTCACCGCGAGCAGCAGCGCCGAGGCGATTGCCGGCAACACCACCCAGGGCACCCACTGTCTCCACCCCGGCGGAGCCGCCAGAGCCTCCGGCAGCCCCTCCTCATTCCCCCCAACCGACTCCACCCTCGCCGCCCGTTGTCCGAGCGCCACCACCGCCGCCACAAACGCCGCATACCCCACGCCCCACGCCCACCCCTGCGTCCGCAACCGCAGCCACGGCTCAACCGCGAAGGGATAGCTCAAGAGCGCGAGCAGCGATCCCACATTGGATACTGTATACAATCGGTACGGCGACACCCCCGGCCGCATCCGCGCAAACCACGCCTGCAAGAGCGGGCTCGTCGTCGCCAGCACAAAGTACGGCAGCCCCACAGCCACCGTCAAAAGCGCCAGGATCTGCGCCACGGGCCGCTCCGGCGTCTGCGGCTTCCAGCCCTCATCGGGGATGATCGGCACGCCCCAGCGCCATGCCAGCAGCCCAATCAGCCCTAGCGAGACCACCAGCAGCCCGCCATGAACCAGCCCCTGCCGCCGCGGCGACAGCCGCATCGCCACCCCATGGGCATACCCATAGCCCGCCAGCAGCAGCACCTGAAAGAACAGCATGCAGGTGGTCCAGACCGCCGGCGTCCCCCCAAACCAGGGCAGCAGGCACCGCGCAATAATCGGCTGCACCTGAAACAGCAAAAACGCCCCGAGGAAGATGGGAATAGCAAACTGAAGCATTAGGAGTATCCAACCCGCCTCCGGTAGGAGCGCTCCCCTGAGCGCGACCATCACCGACTAACCCTCGCAACCGCACCACAACCCGGCCGCCTGTAGGAGCGGTCACCAGACCGCGATCATCTACGACCAACCCGCACCTCCCCCAACCTCCAACCTCCCTCACCACCCCCGCAGAAACGCCTCCTGGCACCCCTCCAGATGCACCTTCGGCCGCACCTTCACCACCATCGCCACCGCCTCTTCCCACGTCCCCGCCAGCCCCTTGCGCAAGAGCAACGCCGCCGCTACCGTCGCCGACCGCCCATGCCCCTGAGCGCAGTGCACGTAAATCCCCTCGCGCCCCGCGAACTCCTCCACGAGCGCCCGCAGCCCATCCGCCTCCGGCGCCCCATAGTTCAGCGTCGGCAGCGCCCGGTATTCACACCGCGCCAGGGCCGTGCTCGGCTCGGCAAACTCACACGTAACGTCCACAATGACCTTCACACCCTCGGGCAACTCCTCCCCCAGCACCCGCCGCCCGACCCACAGCCCCGGCGCCACTTCATTGTAGAGCGGCTCCTTCGAGATCTTCCGCTTGACCTTCCAGATCGCGTACGTGAACCCGAGGTAGGGGAGAAGCACGACCGCCATCACGGGGTTCAGCGACCCATTCGCCCGCTTCCCAAACAGCGCCGGGCTCCCGCTCCCGTATGCCATCCCCACCACCAGGCAAGCCACCGCCGGCCAAAGCAGCACCAGTCCCCACCCGCCAACCAGCGCCCCAACGGCCGCCAGCACCACTCCCGCAATCGAATACGTCATCGCATGTTTGCTCAAGTCCAGAACTTCCTATCCAGGCTTCGATACTGCACTGCCTCCGCCGCGTGATGTACCTGTATCGCCTCCGCGCCTTCCAGGTCCGCAATCGTCCGCGACAGCTTGATGATCCGGTCATACGCCCGCGCGCTCAGCCCAAACTGGTCTATCGCCGTCCGCAAGAGCGCCTCCACATCATCCCCCAGCGGGCAGAACTTCCGCAGAGCCTTCGCGTTCATGTCCGAGTTGCAGTGGAACGGCGCCTCCGCAAACCGCCTCCGCTGCAGCTCCCGCGCCTTTATCACCCGCTGCTGGATCGCCGCCGAGGTCTCCCCCTGCGTCTTCGTCATGACCTCTTCCGGCATGAGCCGCGGAACCTCAATGTGAATGTCAATCCGGTCCTGCAACGGCCCGCTGATGCGCTTGAGATACCGCCCCGTCTGCCCGGCATTGCACGTGCACTGCCGCACCGGGTCCGTTTTGTAACCGCACGGGCACGGGTTCATCGCCGCCACCATCTGGAAGTTCGCCGGAAACGAGGGCGTCCCCTGAACCCGCACAATGGTCACATTCCCATCTTCCAGCGGCTGCCGCAGCACCTCCAGTGACTGCCCTGAAAACTCCGGCAGCTCATCCAGAAACAGCACCCCGTTGTGCGCCAGGCTCACTTCACCCGGATGCGGAATGCTCCCGCCGCCCACCAGCCCCGCCGTGCTCACCGTATGGTGCGGCGACCGGAACGGCCGCTGCCGGATCAGCGAACTCTTCTCCGCCATCAGCCCCGACACGCTATAGAGCTTAGTAACCTCCAGCGCCTCGGAGAGGTCCATCGGCGGCAGAATCCCCGGCATCCGCCGCGCCAGCATCGTCTTGCCCGACCCCGGCGGCCCGATCATCAGCACATTGTGCCCGCCCGCCGCCGCCACCTCCAGCGCCCGCTTCACATGCTCCTGGCCCTTCACATCCGCAAAGTCCACCGCATAGGCCCCCGCCGTCAGGTCCAGATCCTCCGGGGGCACCTGCACCGGCTCGGCCATGAACCCCTGCTCCAGCAGACACACACAATCATAGAGCGTTTCCGCCCCATACACCTCAAAATCGTTCACCACCGCCGCCTCCGGCCCATTCCCCGCCGGGACGATCACATTCGTCTTCCCCCACGACTTCGCACCCAGCGCAATCGGCAGCGCCCCCGTAATCGGCCGCACCGCCCCATCCAGTGACAGTTCCCCGGCTACCACGGTCTGGTCCAGATCATCCACCGCAATCTGCCCGCTGGCCAGCAGCAGCCCCAGCGCAATGGGCAGATCAAACGCCGGCCCCTCCTTGCGCACATCAGCGGGCGCGAGGTTGATGGTCACGCGTTCGAGGGGGAATTCAAAGCCGCTGTTCCGAATAGCCGCCGCAGTACGCTCGCGGCTCTCACGAATGGCAGTATCCGGCAGTCCAACGATGGTGAAAACATGCGACCCGCGAGTAATGTCAACCTCAACCAGCACTTCGTAAGCATCAACACCAAAAATCGCAGCCGAGTGAACCCTGGCAAGCATGAAAAAACCAATCCCCCGTGGGCGATGATGGTCATCATCGCAGGTGATGGGGGATTGGTTCGTTGCTCGTCCAGTTTGTACCTGCGCATTTTCAGAACGAATGGGGAGAGGCGGCTGAACCGCTGGTGTCCCTTGTGGGAGGGCTCTCCAGAGCCCGACGGTCACTTCCCCTCAAACACAAAATCCGGCCGTACCACCACCCAAGCCGGCAGCTTCGGGTCGAACACCACCTGCAGGCTCCGGAACCCCTTCCCCTCGATCTTCCCGACCTTCAGCGACCACAGCCGCCCATCTTTGCCCTTCGTCGCCACCTTCAGCTTCGCATTCCGCACATACTGGTCGGTCGGCTGGTCCACGACCACCTGCCCGTCCGGGTCCAGCACGGTCACCTGCACCTGCGTCGTCCCCCAGTTGCACAGCGCGTCAATCGTGAACTCTTCCATCCCCTTGGGCACCTGGAAGTACAGCGTCCCGCCCGGCCCCGCCACTTCAAACGCCGGGTACGAACTCCACGTCCAGTTCGCGTACGGCACCGTCGTGCTCACGACCTCACACCGCCCGTAATACCCCGGCGTCACCACAACGCAATGCAGCCCTGCCTGCGCCGCTTTGAACTTCAGCGTAAACGGCTCCCCCGGCACCATCTTCCCACTCGCCAGCTCCTTCTTCGCCGGGTCCAGCACCGCATAGGTCACGCCCCACACGTCCCCCGACTGCGCCTTGTTGACCTTGAACTCCACCACCGGCTCCTCGCCGGCCTTCAGGTCCATCATCATGTAACTCGTCGCAATCAGCCCCAGCGACGGTACAGCCAGCGGCTTTCCTCGCTCCAAAGCGCTCCCATCCACCACTTCCGGCGCCTTGAACCGCTCCACATCGAACCCCGGATGCCGGTACCGCACCGGCTCCTCCACAAACTGCAGCGGCGTCACATACCCTTTATCTTGCCCCAGCTTATCGAGCTCCACATCTGCCAGCTTGATGGCGTTCAGGTACTCTTCCGGCGTCCCCGCGCACAAGTGATAGTCCCCCTTCTGCTCCTTCTCGGGGATGCAGAGCGTATGCACCGTGAAGATCCAATACCCGTCTGTCTTCCGCGCCACCTCATACAGGTTCTTGGCCAGATTCGCCGCCGTGTACTGCCTGAGCAGCACTCCGGCGCTGTAGTAGCAGTGTATCTCCTTGTCCAAAAGCTCCTGCTTCCAGTTGTCGGCGATCTTGTTCGGCCCGCCGCCCCCATACGTGCTCGTGGCCCACAGAATCATCGGATGCTCCGCCGTCCCGAGCCCCTGCGCCACGCCCACCAGGTGCCAGTTGTGCGGCACGGGATAGAACCCCACAAAAAACTCCGGATCAACCGCCGCAATCGCCTTCCGCATCCCCTCGGCATACTCCCGCACCTGCTTCTGCAAATACGGCTGATACTGCTCCGCCAGCTTATGCTCCTTCAGCCATGCCACGCGCTCCTTGAACCCCACCTGCCCCGTCACATCCGCCTGCCCCTGCGCCTTCAGAAACCCGCTGAAGCAGTGGTCGCAGTAGCACGCGTCCGTATAGTAGATCTGCCCGCCCTTGTTGGAGTTGGCGTACATCTCCCAGTCGATCAGAATCCCCGATATCTCCTCATCCGCCAACTGCCCCTCGCGCGCCAGTTCCACGGCGCGCTGTATCAGCACCTCATCCCAGTACCGCTTCTCCACCGGACAGGGCAGCACGCTCTCATACCCATTCCCAAACACGCACCGCCGCATGCCGGCCTTCTCACCGTCACAAGAGGCCGATACCACACCAAACAGCCGCATCCCGGCCTTCTTGGCTTCCTTGGCCCAGAGCGTGAACGTCTCCGGCGTCCCGGCGCTGGTAATCAGCGTGTTCATGCCATACTGCTTGAAGAACCCCAGCTTGTCCGCTCCATCCCCATAGTAGATCCACCCGGCCCGTATTTTCTCCCGCGAAATCCAATCCTCCGCCGCCCGAGCCCCACTGGCCCCGATCAAAAGGATACCAACAAGCAGCAGTACCTGACGCATAGCATCTTCCTTTCCGACTCCGCGCGCGTTTCCGTCTGTAGGGCGAAGCGACGCCTGCGTCGCAGGGGGCTCGTACCCCGCCGGTCGTCATCCCTGAATCGCAGCAAGCGCGCGGCCTCCCACCAAGCCGCGCGCCTTCGCCTTTACCATCGACGATCAACGATCAACCATCAACGCCGTCCTTACTTTCCCATTTCCTTCAGCTTCTGCAAGCAAACCTCAACAGCCTGCAGCGCCGGGTACAGGTCGCTCTCGTACTCCACGATGTACCACCGCACGCCGCCGAAGTCCTCGAGCTGCCCGAACAGTTCGGCCCACGGAATGCTATCATCGCCGATCATCGGCTTGTAGCCCGCGTTCACGTCGTCCTTGCCGGCTTCCAGCGAATACGGCTTCAGGTGCACTGTCAGCGCCCGGTACGGATACCGCTCCACAAACTGCCCCACCTGCGCGCCACCGAGCAGCGCGTTGCCGGTGTCGAGCTGCATGACCACGTCATAGGCGGTGTTGCCAAAGAACGTGTCCCACGCCATCTCGCCATCGAGCGGCGTGAACTCGGTGTGGTGGTTGTGGTACCCGACCCACGCGTTGACCATGCGCAGCCGCCCGCTGATCTCGTTGAACACATCCGCAGTCTTCCGCCAGTTGTCCCGGCTGCCGGTATACTCGGCGGGCAGCCCCGGGCAGATCAGGTACGGGTTGCCCAGAGTCCAGTTGAACTCCATGGTCTTCATGAGTTCGTCGCCGAGCAGCGTGTTGATACCCAGGTGCGACCCGCAGCATACGAGGCCGTTGTCGTCCAGTATCTTGCGCAGGTCAGCCGCGCTGTAGTCATAGTAACCGGCGAACTCCACGCCCTCATATCCCATCTTGGCGACCTTGGCCAGCGTCCCCGGCAGGTCTTCCTTCATGGCCTCACGGACCGAATAGAGCTGCAAGGCTAGTGGTACACGAACGCTACTCATCTCAAGCTCCCTTGTGCGCACGAGCGCAGGTTGTTGTCATGAAGAGTGACAATTCCGCGCCCATGCCAGGTCTTCCTGCTTCTCCCGGCCGACGTGTCATATCCCACGCAGGTAATTTCCGGCACTCGGACGAACCTGACGGTGTTTACACATCCATGGGAGTTTTCGATTCATGAGCACTTTCCGTATTGGCCTCGTCGGCGTCGGCCGCGGCAGTGGCTATGGCCGCGTTTTTTCCGGTGATCCCCGCTGCCAGATCGTTGCCTGCTGTGACGTCAAGCCCGAAGCTGTCGCCCGCTTCCAGCAGGAGCTGGAGCTGCCTGACAGCGCCTGTTTCACGAACTACGACGACTTCATCGCCGCCGACTTTGACATCGTCTTTCTCGGCACGCCGATTCCCTACCATACCGAGCAGACCGTCAAGGCTGTGGAGGCCCACAAGCACGTCCTGAGCGAAGTAACCGCCGCCTCGACCGTCGAGGACTGCGGCCGCATCGTCGAGGCCGTCCGCCGCACCGGACAGCGTTACATGCTCGCCGAGAACTGCTGCTACTGGCCCTTCGTGCCAAAGTGGCGCGATATCATCCGGGCTGGACGCCTCGGCGCCGTCATCCACGCCGAGGCCGAGTACATCCATAATATCCGCAACATGGTCTACGATCCTGAGACCAAAACGCAGCGTTGGCGGGCCAACCGTGCGCCGCTGCACTATTGTTCTCACTCTCTCGGACCACTACTGGAGATGATGGAAGACCGCATCACGCGCGCCTGCGGCCTCGGCCACGGCCAGCACATCCTGCCCGAAGGCGGCGTGGGCGGCATAGATCTGCAGGTTGGGCTCTTCGAGACCGAGAAAGGCGCAATGATAAAGCTTGCGCGCTCCTCGGTCGCCCCGCGCAAGCCTGCCCTGCACTGGTTCATGCTCCAGGGCAGCAAGGGCTGCGTTGAGTCCAGCCGCCGCGGCATTCCCGGCCCGGGAATGCTCTATCTGGAAGACGAGATGACCGACCCGCAGGAGATCGAGGTCTCCACGGTGGACACCAGCCTGCCCGAATCAGCCCGCGCGGGCGGCCACGGCACCGCTGAGTACAGCCTGGTCCAAGACTTCCTGCACGCGCTTGAGGCGGGGGAGAGGCCCCCGCTGGACGAGGTCCGCGCCATGGACCTGACGGTCCCGGGCCTGATCGCCCACGAGTCAGCTCTGCAAAACGGCCGCTGGCTGGACGTGCCCAGCTTCGCCTAACCGACTCCGTCACCCTCGCGCTGCCTCACAGACGTCGTACGAGCGGCTTCCAGCCGCGAGGGTAGCGCCAATGAAGTGGGGCTTCCAGCCCCACGGGTGCCATCTGATGAACCAACGCCACTCGGCCTCTCCATCGCTTTTGGGGGATGAAGGAACTTTGCCACACCTGACGAAAACACCACTCATGGGTATTGCCCGCGTATGCATCCTGTTCTTCCTTTGCGCCCTCGCCGCGGCGCTCCTTTCTGGCTGCCCGGCCCATGATGAGGGAATCACCGTCGAGGTCAAAGACAAGGAAGAAGGTGCGAACCGGAACCGCAGCGCCAAGAGCATACTCGAAGGCGCTCGCCAGGAGCGCACCCTCAACTGGTACACTTCGCTCAAGCAGGAAGAAGCTGACGCCTTCATCGCCCGTTTCCGCGCCAAGTACCCGTTCCTGACCGTCACCGTCCGCCGCGGCGGCACCTTCAATATTGAGCGCGACGTACGTAAGGAGATCGACAGCGGCGCCATCAACGCCGACGTCGTCCACGTCCTCGACCCTGCTTTCTTCATCACCCTCGCCAACGAGGGCAACCTGAATCAGTACAACTCCCCGGAAGCCAGCGCGATCCCGATCGGCTACCGCCAGGAGGGCCAATGGACCACGGCCCGCCTCGTCACCCTCGGCATGGCCTACGACAGCAGCCGTCTCAGGCCGGCGAGCGCCCCCAGGACCTGGCGAAGCCTCATGGACCAACGTTGGCAGGGGAAGATCGGCATCAAGAACGCCTACACCGCCGGCGCGGCCTACGCGCATTTCTACTTCATGCGCGACCGCTACGGCGCCTACTACTGGGAGCGTCTGGCCGAACTCGGCACAAAGGTCTACGAGACTGAACCGAAACTACTCGCTGCGCTGCGCGGCGGCGAGATTCAGGTCGCTGCCGGCGTCGCCCTTGGTCGTCCGGCCGCCAACGACAGCATCCGCATGATCGCCCCCGAAGACGGCCTCCCGGTGGTCGTCGGCCCTGTCGCCATCATCAACGGGGCGCAGCACCCCAATTCGGCCCGCGTCTTTGTGGACTACATGCTGTCCCGCGAGGGCCAGGCTGCCATGCGCGACCTTACCGGCGCCTACTCCCCGCGCACAGATGTTCAGCCCCCCAAAGGCCTCAAGCCTCTTAACCCGAAGACTTTGCTGCAGCCTCCACGCGGATGGCCTGAATACCTCGAAGATCAGGACGCGCTGCAGCGGGAATTCAGTAAGCTGTTCGGCGAGGACGATCAATCCGAATAACGCCGGGAGGCACCTCATGCTGACCATCAGGTCGTGTGGTCACTCCTGCCATCTGCTGACTTCCGAGACGCATTCGATCGTCCTCGATCCCTTCCTGACCGGCAACCCCGAGGCCGCCTGCTCACCTGATGACCTTCAGGTGGACGCGATTCTGCCCTCCCACGGCCACTCCGACCACCTCGGCGACACCATTGCCATCGCCAACCGTCTCGGCTGCCCGGTCATCGCCGCTTTCGAGCTCTGCATGTACTGCGCCCGCTATGGCTGCGAAGTCGCCCCCATGCACGTCGGCGGCAGCCGCAAGTTCGACTTCGGCCGCGTCAAGCTCACCCAGGCCCAGCACGGCTCCGCGGTCATCGGCGACACCATCGAGTACACCGGCCTCGCCGTCGGCTTCATAGTCGAGATGGGCGGCGTGAGGGTCTACTACGCCGGAGACACCGGCCTCTTCGGCGACATGAAGCTGATCGGGGAAGAGGGGATAGACGTGGCGATTCTCCCCATCGGCGACTGCTTCACGATGGGCCCCGACGACGCTCTCAAAGCCGTCCAGATGCTCCGGCCCAAAATGGTGATCCCCACCCACTACAACACCTTCGACCTCATCCACCAGGACGCCCCGGCCTTCGCCGCCCGCCTGCAAGCCCTCGGCGTAGAGGGCAAAGTCCTCAGACCCGGCGAAGAGGTCTCTCTCTGACGGAGGGGCCGAGCTTTAGCCGGCCCGGTTTGGCGCCAGCATAGGGTGTCGCAGATAACTACGTGGGCCGGCTGAAGCTCGGCCCCTCCGCCGAAAAGGGAGGTCACACCAATGTCACGCCTCCTCGCCGCCATTTTCGCCCTCTTCCTGATGCTCTGCCCTGCCCTCCACGCCGCCGTCACCGTCACTTCCGACCCTCCTGGCGCCAGTGTCAGTTGGTCGCTCTCTGACCAGCCCCAGGTCCACCTGGCAGGCGTCGCGCCCGTCTCTCTCACAATCCCCTCCGGCAGCCCATGGACCCTCTGCGTCCGCAAGGACGGCTACTGGCCCACCTGGCGCAACCTGACTTCCGCCGACACCGGCCCCGTCGCCATCGAACTCCGCCCTCTCACCGGCGACTTCGGCGCTCTCGCCTGTATCGACGCGGCGCAAGGCCGCTTCGGCCGGGTCACCTCGCCGGATGAGGCCTGGAACATACCAGGCTTCGGCGACCTCGCAGGCAGCGAATGTCGGTGGTCGCCGGATGGCCGTTACGCTATCTGGTCCCGAACTGTCATCGACTCGTCGGTCGGCCTGCCACCGCCTGGGGAGGCGGCCGCCCGCACACCGTTGCTGCCACCGGGCGGCGAGTATGGGCGCAACACCTCCGTGCTGACCCTCCTGGAACCATTCAGCCGTATCGCTCGCGACCTTATCCGCTTTGGGTACCGTTCGGAGTTCCGCAGCTACAGGTTTAACGTGGACTGGAGCCCACACGGTCAGTACCTTCTGTACTCGACCCAACCCGAGAGGGTCTTTGGCGAGGAGATCATCCGTATCGCGCGGATAGCGGACCGCAAGCCATACGCTGTCATAGCTGAGAAGGGCGTCTCGCTGTACATGCCCGCCGCCACGGGTACCGGCAACATCGGCTACATACGCGACCCTGGCAACACCGGCCGCGACGGGCTCCAGATGTGGACGTGCGACTGGCACGGCAACAACCGGCGCCTGCTTGGGTCGTCGGGGCACGCTAATCCCTGCGGCACTGTGGACGGGTGGCTCGTCTGGGCTCACGGCGATCGCGTCCTGGCGTGGAAGGACGGCAAGACCCGGGAGATCCTCAAGCGCAAGCACTCGCCGATTCTGGGCATGGCGGCTGAGCCGGCGGGCAATCGCGTACTCATCGTCCTGGGCTCGGGGCTGCCGGAGAAGGCTTTCATATGGGCGCCGGGCATGAAGACCGCCCGCCTGCTGTCCGGCGTCTCCGGTGACCTCAACTGGCTCCCTGGCGGCCGCCTCCTCGCCGGCGGCTCAATCATTGATACCTCGGGCCGCACCTTCGCCGCCCTGCCGCCGCGCAAGCCCCCCGAGTTCTACCTCATTGGCTGGTCTGGCGACGGCAGATGGCTGGCGCTGGCCGACTGGCAGTCGGGCGACGGCGAAGGTGGCACGTGGGCAATCCCTCTCGACGGCGCCAAGCCAGTGAGCATCATCCCGGAGAAGGTCTACCCACGCAGCTTCGCCTGGGGCCCGGACGCCCGCTTTGCCTACGTCGAGGAGCAACGCCCCAAAGCGCCTCCCGCTCTCGGCGTACTCGTTGCCGCCTACCCCGGTGCGCCCGTGCAGCGCCTCCTGCCCAGGCTCAAGGTCACCCACGCCTCCTGGTCGCCCGACGGCAACCGCCTCGCCTGCGTGATCGGCGAGCCCGATCACACCCGCGTCGCCCTTGTCGGCTACCCCGGCGGCGCCGTGACCTACCTCACTGACCCAGGCCTCTGGTCCTCGGCCATCTGGCACCCCACCGATCCCAACCGCATCGCCTTCTCGCAAGAGCACGACCATGGCGAGGGCTGCGGCTCGACCAGCTACGGCATCATGGACGCGCAGGGCAAGATAGTCCTGCAAAGCGCCCAGACCTTCGTCCACGCCGGCGCACCACGCTGGACTCTGGAGGGCGACCTCAACATCGGGGAGGACTGGCTTCAGAAGTTGACTACGTCAGGGCCGGCGCAGAACGCACGCTTTGCCTCGCGCCTCGCCTGGGAGGAGTGGGACCATACCGTCAATGACTATGCCGAACGCGGTGGCACTGCCGTCTGGTCCCGCGACGGCCGCGTCGCCGCCAGTGACCGCGGCGTTGTCTTCATCTTCTCCGGCAAAGACGTCGCCAGTCGTCTCGTCACGGACTACTATCAGGCCCAGGTAGCGCGCGACGCCAGGCCGCTGCAGACGCTCCGCCCGCTGCAACCCCCGCCGGTTCTCCTCGGCATCCCGGCCCCACAGCCCTGGCCGCTCAAGTAGCCATTCAGGGTGGGGGAGAGGGCAGCGCCAGTCCCCGCATACACAAAAAGGCCCGCGTCACCACCTGACGCGGGCCTTTGTTTGCTTCTCACTATCCCTACACGATGCGGCTTCCTTACTGCCGGTGTGCCAGTCTCTTCGCGGAGTAAACGCAGTCAGGGAGCGGTAGAACGACGAACGCCGACCTCAGAGAGGCCGGCGTTCGGTGGCGTGAACCATTTGGGGGATTATTGCACGGAGGCTACCATCCTCGTCAGCATTGCGCCGATGGTATCCATGAAACAGCCGCGTTTCTCAATATGCACGCAGTCCAGCATGCTCGCTCGGGCGATATCCTTGGAGCTTACTGCCCGGCCGCTCAGAACGACGCAGCGCGTGGGTGACCACAACGGATTGGCCTTGACTGCCTGCAGGAACTGCCAACCGTCTACTTCAGGCATGATGATGTCTAAGAGCACGAAATCGTAGGGATCGTCTTCCGCGGTGGCCTCGCACATGCGGTGCAGACCTACTCGACCATTCTCGGCTTCATCACAGCGAAACCCCCGGTCTTTCAGCGTCTTGCGCAGTACCATGCGCACCTGCGGATCGTCCTCAACCAGTAAAACCCTCGGCATTCTCGATTACTCACCCCCTTTCGGGCGAGACCGCTCGAACTCGCGTACGGCGCGCTCGGTGCGTCTTTCGGCGTCGCGTTCAGCCAGGCTCTCGCGTTTGTCAAACATGCGCTTACCACGTGCCAGGCCAAGCTCTACCTTAGCATACCCGGTAGCAGAGAAATACATGCGCAAAGGGACCAAAGTATAGCCCTTTTGCTTGACCTGGCGATCCAGCCGGGCAATCTCCTTCTTGGTAAGAAGCAGCCGCCGCGGCCGGAGAGGGTCAACATTGTCACGCGCGGAGGGGTACGGATTGATGTGGGCGCCAATGAGCCACACCTCCCCCTCGCGGATCTGCGCGTGGGCCTCCCCAAGGCTGACATGGTGGGCACGCACAGACTTTACTTCCGGGCCCACGAGTTCAATGCCTGCCTGGATCTTGTCATCTATGAAATAATCGTGATACGCCCGCCGGTTAGTGGCAACACTACGGTCGGGGGCGGACTTGTCTGCTTTCCCCACGCTACAACTCCAGTGCCGGTGGATGCTCCCAAAGGGGGCTGCTCCACCCCGGTCGTCTAATGTTAATGGGCGAAACCTCGTTAGTCAAGCCGGGTTAGTTGGCTCTTCCTCAATTAGTGTGGGCGACATGATCTCATCATGGTAGAAAGGAGAAACATCCGCCGATCCCCTATCTTGGTGTGTCCAGCATCAAGGGAGGGATCAGCGGATGCCCCTACAGAGTAT
>JBDKRC010000265.1:0-3691 GCA_039683575.1 Armatimonadia bacterium
GCAACGCCTCCCTCGGGCTCTCAGCCGCCGTGCCGCTGCATGAGCCGCAGGTCGTCCGTCTGGCGTATGACGGCACGCGGCAGTCGCTGGAAGCGGAGTTCGACCTCGGCCTCTCGCCGGAGACGAAGAAGTTCCCGTGCCAAAGCACCGTCCGCCTGCTACTCTACACCCACGATCCCGCCTGGGGCTTCCGTTCCGCCATGCAGCGCTACTACGAGCTATTTCCCGAATACGCTGTGCGGCGTGCGGGGGCGGGTGGCATCTGGCTGATCGGGCTCGCGCCGCAGACCATGGCCAGCCCGTGGGACTGGGGCTTCCGGTTCGAAGAGCACGGCCTTGAACATGCGGGATATAACGATGCGCATGACACACTAACCTTCGTCTACACCGAGTGCTGGGGCATCTACGAGGGCTTCGGCAACAACCCGCCGCCGGACGGCAAAGACCGCTACGGGCGCAACGTCTACACGATGAAGCCCGAGGAGATGAAGCAGTTCATCACCGACAGGCTGAAGGCCCCGCCGGACCAGAAGTTCTGGGGCCTGCCGCGCAGCGAAGTGGCGCAGGCTGAGGTCAACTCGGCCATCGAGGACCAGAACGGGCAGTGGATCTGGAGCCACTACACCCAGACCTGGTCGCCGGGCAACTTCCTGTCCAACGTGTGCCTGAACCCCGACCCGGATTTGCCGAAACCCAGCCGCGCATCTGTGACCTGGGACGGCGAGATCAACCCCGCATACCAGCGGGCCAAGAACAGCGGCGGGACGCTCAGCGGGGTCTATCTCGACAGCGTCTGCGGGTACGTGGGGTTCTTTGACGAGAACTTCCGCCGCGACCACTGGCAATATGCCGACACGCCGCTCGTGGCCAGCTACAAGGCCAAGCAGCCGGTGCAGTTGCACTGCTTCAGTTGCTTTGAGATCAGCAAGCAGATCGCCGACCGGATGCGCGCCGAGGGCAAGTTCATGATCGGCAACACCGGGCCGCCGGAGATGATGTACTGGATCCCGCTGCTCGATATGATCGGCGCCGGCGAGGCCAACCAGTGCGGCATGTCCAATGAGCAGCATTACCGCTACCTGCGCTTCTGCGCCTATCACAAGCCGATAAGCTGGATGCAATACGGGTTCGTGGACCCGAAGAGAAGCTGGGAAGAGAAGGAGCGCGGGATGCACCGCTCGCTGTTCTATGCGGTCCATCCCGGAACGGCGCGGTTCAACAATCCGGCGGAGTATGAGCCGTCACGGCCGCTCTACCGGTACTACGAGCCGCTGATTCAGTGGGTGGATGAGGCCGGCTGGCAGCCGGTGACGCTGGCCCAGAGCAGCGATCCGGAGGTGTTGATCGAGCGCTATGGCCCCGGCAAGGACACGCTGGCAGACGTGACGCTTATCGCGCTGCGCAACTCGGCGAAGGAGGCCAGGTCGCCGCAGATCACGCTGCAGGCGGCGGCGCTGCCGAAAGCCTCCTCGGGCGTCATCGCCTGGGGGCTGGTGGGTGACCGCGAGGCGACGGTCGCGCCGACGAAGGGCGGCTGCACCATCTCGGGCGTTAGCCTCGCTCCCGACACGACCGAGGTGCTGGCGGTGGGACGGCGCGAGGCCGTGGCGCGGCTGTTCCTCGAGCAGGGGCGGGAGTGGCTCGGGCGGCTGGCGCGAGAGGGCAAGTGGCTCTCCGGCAAGAGCGCGGGCGAGGTCATAGCCAATGGAGACTTCGAGGGCGGGCTGGCCTCGTGGGGCGTAGCAGCGCCGCCGAACAACATGAAAGACGCGACCGCCGAGCTTGAGGAAGCACAGCCGCTTAGCGGCAAGTCCAGCGTGCGCGTACAGAGCAACTCGGAAAAGTCGCTGCACGGGCTTAACCAGAGCGTGGGCCTGGACGCTAATGACCAATACATCCTGCGCTTCAAATACTCGTGGACGCGGCCCGAGGGCGCGAAGGGAACGATGGTGCCGCGCTTTGGGGTCAAGGGTCCGGACGGGGAATGGGCGCCGGACAAGTACCTCTACTTCAAGGGCCTGGAGCCGACCGCGGGCGTGACCGTAAGCTTCGAACGCCCCTTCACCATCCCGGCCGGCTGCACCACCGGTTTCTTCCAGTTCATGTTCGAGGGGAACTGGGGCACAGTGCGGCTGGATGACGTGCAGATTACGTCGCTGAAGCTCGAGGCGCTGCGCGAGCGGACGAAGAGCCTGCCGGTTGAGGCACAGGCGGCGGAAACGGCGTTACGCGAGGCCCTGCAGAAGACGAACGCGGCGGGGCTGCTGGCGCTGGCCACGCGGCAGGAGCCGGTGTACCGGGCGCTGACCGGGAAGATCGCGGGTTTGCCGGAAGGGCATGCGAAACGCTGCTTCACGCTGCCGGCCTGTAACTTCGCGGAATCGCTGGGGCGGGCTACTGAGGTGCTGACGGGTGTGAGCGTGGGCTTCCCCGGCGGCGCGCCCTTTGCGGGTGGCACGCTTGGCGGCCAGAATGAGGTCACTTGCGGGGTGTATGCAAAGCAGCCACTAGCGGGCGTCCAGGTGGCGCTGGCAGATGCCACCCCAGCGGCCGGTGTGGCCGTGGCGGCCGGTCAGGCGCGGCTGTTGCCGGTGACGGTGACCATGCCTGCCGAGGCGCCGTGGGGCTGGCATGATGCAATGATCGTGACGCGGTTCAAGCTGGGATCGCAGGCGGTGTGGCTGCCGCGGCGGGTGACTTTGCGGACGCACGCACCGCTGGAAGTTGGCGCTGCGGGGCAGGTCGGGGCGCTTGGGCCCGCACTATCGCTGGTGCTCAAGTCCTGGCTCCCCAAAGCCCAGACCGCCAGCCTTGACGTAACGGGGAAGCTGGCGGGGAGCGAGTTTGCGCTGCCCTCCCAGCAGGTCAGTCTCGAGCCGGGCAAGGCGGTGACGGTGTCGTCAGCGCTGCCCGCGACGGTTGCCGCGCAGGTTGATGCGCTGGCCGCTGCAGGGCAGAAGGCGCAGGTGCACTGGAAGGTAAGCCCGGTGGGTGGGACGCCGCTGGAGGGCGATCTGGAGGCGGAGTTGCGGAGGGGGTTCAAGTGCGGGAAGCTGGCTGCGGCCCCGGCGTTGGACGGGCAGTTCAGCCCGTCTGAATGGGAAGGCGCGGCGAAGCTGTCGGGGTTTGTGAAGCATGATGATGCGAAGCCCGCCACCCGCGCGACCGAAGTCTACGTCGGCCACAGCGGCGATAAGCTCTATATCGCGTACCTGTGCCACGGGCAGCCGCAGCCCAAAGCTGCCGAGCGCCCGCGCGATGGGGCGGTGTGGGAAGACGACTGTGCCGAGATCTTCCTGCAGCCGCCGGGGACGGAGACCTACTACCACCTGGCGGTGAATGCCGCCGGTTCGCGCTTCGATGCCCGCTGCCCCGGCAGCGACGCGTCGTGGAACCCCGACTGGGAAGCCAAGGCCGGGCGGATCGCCGACGGCTGGGTGGTCGAGATCGCGGTACCGTGGACGTCAATCGGCGGCACGGCAACGGGCACGTGGCGCGTGAACTTCGGCCGCGAGGATGCAGAACTGAAAGCGGCGACCTGCTGGTCGCCGACCTTCGGAGGCTTTCACGTCCCCGGACGCTTCGGGGACATGGCTTTCTGAGCCGTCGGAGGGGCCGAGCGAGAGACAAGCTATGGTCGCGCGGTATAGAGACCCTAATCGCGTGGTAGGCACACTCCGTGTGCCGGACC
>JBDKRC010000266.1:0-5780 GCA_039683575.1 Armatimonadia bacterium
GTTCCGTCCGTTTGGTGAGCGCTCCCAGAGGCGGCCGGGTTGGCAGAGCGGTTGGTCAGCCCTGGCAGTCTCGCGCTCTTCGCCACCACCGATAATGCTCCTCACCCATCCACTTCTCCGGTTCCTGCTCTATTGCTTCGAGTATCCTATCCACCAGCGGGCGGGCGTGGAGGGCGCGGCAGGTGGCTTTGCCTATCAGCGTGTGGTGGATCAGGCCCTGGGCGTCCAACGTTTCTTCCTCGAGGTCGCCGCCCCACCACGGCCAGACGCCGGGGCGGTTCCAGCCTGTTATCTCGGCTTCGAGTGCGGCGCGGCGGTCGCCAGTGGCTTGCAGGACGCGCTCGGTTAGGAGGCATTGGGTGTAGTGCCGCATGGTGTTGACGCGGAGGGTTACGCCGAGGAAGCAGTAGAGGACGTCCCATTCGTAGAACTTGTCCCACGGGCTGCCGTGGCCGAAGGCGCGGGGGCCCCAGGGGCTGGGGCGGCCGTGGGCGTGGGCGTGACCGGAGGTCAGCTCCTCGGCGCGGGGGCCGAGGGCGGTTACTGAGTGGGTGAAGTGGTCGCTGCGGACTGCGCCGGGCCAGAGGCGGAAGACTTCGGTGATTTTGCCGACGTCCGAGGGGGAAGTGGTTATGTCCCACGTCTCCTGGCGGCGTTCCTTGTCCTTTTGGCAGAGCGTGGGGAGGGCGAGGGTGCCCTCGGGGCCTACGGCGGCGAGGAGGGCGCGGATGACCGTTTCGGCGCCGCCCTCGACGTAGCCGAAGGCGGAGAGGGAGCTGTGGGCCATGATTGTCATGCCGGGGCGGAGGCCGAGATTGCTGAAGCCGGTCAGGAGGTCGGATTCAGTGAGTGCGACGGGGGGCGGAGCGGGCGGGACGCCCGCACCACCGGGATTGTCATTACTCATCGGTCTTCCCTTCTCCCTTCTCGTGCCCGAGGCGGAGGAGCTTGATGGCGAGGCGGCCGATGCGGCTGACGTGCGTGAGGTCGAGGCCGCGGCTTTGGTAGGTTTCGCGATGGATTTGGCGCTCGAGGTCGGCGCGGGGCGGCGGGTTGCCGACACGCTCGGGGTAGCCGAGAGTCATCATGCCGGGCAGGAGGTAGCTGTCGGGCACGGAGAGCAGACGCTTGACGCGGGGTTCGCTGAAGCCGCCGAGCCAGCAGGAGCCGAGGCCGAGTTCGGTGGCCTCAAGGAGCATGTTCTGGGCGGCGAAGATGCAGTCGTCGCGGGAGTAAGGCGAGAGGCGGCGGGCGACGACGACCACGATCAGCGGCGCGGTGAGCAGGTGCTTCCACTTGAAGCCGGCGATGCTGGCGGTGTCGTAGAGGTGCTGCTTGACCGCCGGGTCGGTGAGGACGATGAACTCCCAGGGCTGGCTGTTGAGGGCGCTGGGGGCCCAGCGGCCGGCGTCGAGGACCTGGAGGAGGAGGTCTTCGGGGACGGGGTCGGGCTGGTAGTGGCGGCAACTGCGGCGGGTCCTGGCGAGCTCGAGGAAGGTCATGGGGGCTAGTTCCCGCCGCTGGACGGGGAGTCCTGCGAGGAGGGGAAAACGCGTGGCAGGGAGGCTCGGAGTGAGGAGATAGAGTCCAGTGAATCCGGCACACGGAGTGTGCCTACCACGCGATCAAGGCTCAGAGAGTCCGGTGTGCCTAACACGCGAGCAGGGCTCAGGGGTAGCCGAACCAGCCCATGACCCAGTAGATCACCACCGCGAGGAGCGCCGAGGCGGGGATGGTGAGGAGCCAGGCGGTGACGATCTGGCCGGCAATGTTCCAGCGGACGGAGCTGAGACGACGGGTGGAGCCCACGCCCATGATTGAGGAGGAGACGACGTGGGTGGTGCTGATGGGGGCGCCGAGCATGGTGGCGCCGACGATCACGCAAGCGGCGCTCATCTGAGCAGCGAAACCGTGCACTGGTTTGAGTTCGGAAACGTTGCGCCCGATGGTTTTGATGATGCGCCAGCCGCCCATGGCGGTGCCGAGAGCCATGGCAATGCCGCAGGCGATCTTTACCCACCACGGCACATGGAACTCCGTAATGACGCCGGAAGCCAGCAGGGCCATGGTGATGACGCCCATGGACTTCTGCGCATCGTTACTACCATGGCTGAAGGCCATGAAGGCGGTAGAGCCGATCTGGGCGCGGCGGAACCAGGTGCTGATGACCCAGGGAGCAACTGAACGCAAGATGTGAGTGAGAAGTACCATCAGCCCCCAGCCCGCGAGATAGCCCAGCAGGGGGGAGAAAATGAGCCCAAGGAGGGTCTTGATGAGACCAGCCGGCTCGTAGATACCGTAGTTGAAGCCGATGGTCAGCATGCCCGCGGAGGTCTGCCACTCGAAGTGCGAGAGCGCGGCGGCGCCGACCAAGCCACCAATCAGGGCATGGGAGGAGCTGCTGGGCAGACCGAGGTACCAGGTGATCAGATTCCAGCCGATGGCGGCGAGAAGACCGGACAGGACGACGCCATGGGTGATGGCCGAGGGCGTCACCATACCCGCCCCGATGGTGCTGGCCACCTTCTCGGACGTCATGGCGCCGGCGAAATTCAGAACCGCTGCCATGAGAATGGCAGCGGGGATGCTGAGCGCCCTGGTGAGGACCGAGGTGGCGATGGCATTGGCGGTATCGTGGAAGCCATTGATGAAGTCAAACGCCAGAGCCACAACCACCACGGTGATGAGAAATGGCTCAGGCATTCTTCACCACCACGGAGTTGACCAGGTTCGCAGCATCCTCACACTGATCCAGTGCCTCCTCCATCATCTCGTAGATATCCTTCCACTTGATGATGTCGCGAGCGTCGGCGGCTTCCCGGAAGAGCGCTCCCAGGGCCTCTTTGTGCAGGGCGTCGCCCTGGTTCTCCAGATCGTTGATGCTGGCGCAGAAGGGGTTGCAGCCGGGCTTCAGGCCGTGCAGGGCGTGCATGTTGTCGCGCAGCAACTCGGTCGCCTGGTGAAGCAGGACGGCGATCCTGAGGCAGTAGGGCGTGGGGCTGGTGACGGCGTAGGTGTTGAAGCGGTCAATGACGCCCTTGATGTGGTCGGTTACGTCATCGAGGCGCTCGGCGAGGCGGTAGATGTCCTCGCGATCCATCAGGAGAGGGGTTACGAAGGTGGTGTTGAGCCGGGCCACTATTTCGTGGACAACCTCGTCGCCCTCATGCTCGATTTTGTCAATCTCAGCCACTGCCCACTGCAGGCGGCTGAAGTCGTTGGCCACTTCTTCCAGCACGGCGGCTGCCCGCACGGCGTGGTCACTCAGGAGCTGGAACATGACAAAGAAGTCTTCTTCTTTGGGCATAAAAGCAGAAAGCATTCTCTGGAAGCCGTTCATTACTGGACGGCGACCGGGGTTACGAAAGTCGGCCATTAGGGGGGAACTCCTTGATGCGGGTTTGACTTACGTATTGTACCTCAGGAGCCGCTGGTATGGGAAGGGGGAGGGACTTTCGACACGGGGAATGGGCACAGGCCGGGACGCTCCGGGGTAGAGGTGGCAGTGGGTGCGGGACGCACCCACCTACGCGGCAACAGGAGGGGGACGATGGCAGTGGGTGCGGGACGCACCCACCTGCGCGGCAACAGGAGGGGGATGATGGCGGAGGGTAGGACGCACCCACCCGCGCGGGGTGCAGGAAAGACTGTGGAATGCGGGGAAATGACTGTCATGAGTACCCAGGACGAGTCGGAACAGCTTCGCGGCAGACCCATCCGGCGCAACAGGCTCAACGATCTTTACAGCAAGGAATGGCTCAAGTTCCAAAAGAGCTGGTTTGTCCACAACCCGCCCCGCCGCCGTAAGGGCGTCATCCGCCATCCTGCCAAGTTCCCCGAGACGCTGGTGGAGGAGTTCATCCGGTTCTTTACCAAGGCCGGAGAGACCGTGCTGGACCCCATGGCGGGGACCGGCAGCACCGTTGTCGCGGCTGCGCGTGCGGGGCGCGTGGGGATCGGCATCGAGCTACAGGAAGAGTACGCAGAAATCGGGCGGCAATGGCTGGCGGAGGAGCTTGAGGCGCTGGAGGGGCCCGGTTCCGAGGGATCGCGGATCATCACCGGCGATGCGCGGGATCTCGGCCAACTGGGGCTGCCGCCGGTAGACTACTGCATCACCAGCCCGCCGTACTGGGACATGCTGCGGGTCAAAGGATGGAAGACCCAGAAGCAGCGAGCCCAGAATGAGAGCCTGGACGTGTATTACTCTGACGACGAGCGGGACCTGGGCAATATCGAGGACTATGACGAGTTTGTGGCGCTGACGGTTGGCATCTACCGTGAGGTCGCGGCGGCAATGAGGCCGGGCGCGTACCTGACGGTGATTGTGAAGAACGTCAAGAAGGGGCCGACAATCTACCCGCTGGCGTGGGACCTGGGCAAGGCCGTGGGGGAGTTCCTGAAGCTCAAGGACGAGCGGATCTGGTGCCAGGACGACCAGCGTCTGTCGCCGTTTGGGATGGGGAATTGCTGGGTGTCGAATACGATGCATCAGTATTGTCTGAATTTCCGGAAGGAATAGGGGCTGGCGGCGAACCACGCCTGTCATTCTGAGCGAAGCGACGAATCCCGGTGCGGGAGGTAGTGGCGGAGATCCTTCGTCGCAAACGGCGCTCCTCAGGATCACACGGTTGGGCGGAGAATCGCGAAGGGTGGTTAGCAGAGGCAACCTATGGGGAGTGAGTAGATGGTGATGGGTGACCCATCCTCTTCAGTCGAGGTTTTGGTTTGCGGCGCCGGGTTGGGTGGCGTCGCTGCGGCTTTGGCTGCGGCTCGCGCTGGGGCTTCCGTGCTGCTGGTGGAGCGCAACAGCTATCCCGGCGGCGTGGCCACGGCCGGGATGTGCTGCTCGATCTTCAATTGCTACCACACGTCCGGCGGCGAAGCTGGCATAGCCGGCATCCCTGTGGAGGTTGCTGACCGGCTGGCCGAGGCGGAGGGGTATGGGCGCAAGTGGCGCGACCACAAGGGCCACATCATCTATGACCTCGAAGCAGCCAAGCTCGTGCTGCTGGAGTTGCTACTGGCCGCGGGGGTACGGACGCAGTTCAACACCATCATCACCGGCGCACAGATGGATGGTAACCACCTGCGCGGGGTGGTCACGGAGAGCAAGTCCGGCCGCGAGGTGATCGAGGCGAAGGCCGTCGTGGATGCCACCGGCGATGCTGACGTCGCCGCCCATGCGGGTGTGCCACTGCATTTGAACGAGCGGGGGCTTCACAGCCTGTGCTTCCGACTCGGGAACGTGGATGTGGACCGCTTTGTCCGGTACTTTGAGGAGCATCCGGCGGAGTATGCCGAGTATATGGACGTGGAGTGGACGCTGGCGGAGGCTTTGGCGCAGTATCGCGAGTGCGGCACCTTCCTGTTTCCGCACGGCGGCGGGATGCAGATGCAGGCCTTCCAGCGGGCGACTGCGGCAGGGGACCTGCCGCAGACAATCGGCCTGCAGGACAATACCGCAGCCTGCCAGATGCACGCCTTGCGCCGGACGGGCATTGTGCACGTCATCACGGGCTTCACGCACTTTGACGGGCTGGACGTCCGGCTGATCAGCGAGAGCCTCAATGACGGGCGGCGGATGGCGTTTACCGTGGCGGAAGTATACAAGAAGTACCTGCCGGGGTTTGAGAGGGCGTTTGTGGCAGGGACCGCGGATAACCTGGGGGTGCGGACTTCGCGCTATCTGGATGGCGATTTTGTCTTCACGGCTGAAATGATGCAGGCGGGGCGGCGGTGTGAGGATGCGGTGGGGCGGGCGGTGGGATGGGATACTG
>JBDKRC010000267.1:0-29564 GCA_039683575.1 Armatimonadia bacterium
AGGAATCGAAGATGAGGCCGCCGGTGAGCGATAGGGCGATGACGACCGAGATGAGCACGCCAAAGAGCGGGTAGAGCCGTCGCGGCGGGATGAGGGGCTGGCGTTCAGGGTCCACAGGCAGCTCCTGAGGAGGGATGGGAAAAGCAATTCGCCGGGAGAGGCGGGGGGACCTGCGTGGGCCAGAGATGGCGTTGCGCCGGGCGTCCATTGAGAGGGGAAACGGCATAGTACTGCAATGAGCATTTCGTTATTCTACAATCATAGCAGGAAGATGCGGGTCGGGTGCGAAGATTAGGGTATATACCGGCAGAGGCAGGCGTGGGGGGTAAAGGAGTGAGTGGCATGCACGGGTGGAAGATAGTTGTCTGCAGTTTGGTGCTGATTCTGATTGCCGGTGAGGTGCTGGCGGCTGAACCACCTGGGAACTTCACCGCGGGGGGGAAGACCTACAGCAAGAGCGGCTCTGGCGTCTCGTTGACGACGACCTGGATCCCGGTAGGGCTCATTGTCGCGCCCCCATTTGAGAAGGTGATCCCCAGAGCGCGGATGCGCGACGAAGACCTGGTGCCTCTGAGCATCCTCCCCGAGGAAGTCTTCACGAGTTTCACACAGGGCGCCGGACAGGCCGGCTCGAGCTCAACCGGCATGTACGCACGGGTGAGCGCGGCCTTTGGGGCCAAAGGCTCGGTGCCCGGAGTGTGGGAAGCGGGCTTCAAGGCGGGCATCGAGGCTTCATTGGAATCCTCCTGTGGGACCTCATGGGAGGTGAACATATCCTCCACCGGCTCCAACGGCGGCTCCAACTACACGCTCACCGATGACGTTCTGGTGTTCGCAGTACGCTCGAACTACATCGCCTACACCTACCAGGCGCCAGGGGTGGCGGGGGCGGTTGAGATCTACATCCCCGTCGATGGCAGCCACACCGCGAGGCTGTTCGACCTCGAAGGCTGGAACGCCTACGCGCAGGCCAAGGACGACGCGGGAGAGTACATGCGCGACCTGCCCACGTTCCACTGCGAGCGCCCGCTGACCGGGAATGTGGATCAGTACCCAACCGTGGCAAAGGGTTACTATCCGGTGAATGCCGGTGACCGCTTCCGTGGATCGCCGGTGTTCCACATGGTGGGTAACCAGTTCTACATCGACCACCATGGTTCCGGGCTTAGTGGCGACATGACCATCACCTCGGAGGCTTTCACCAGCGGGTCCAAGAGTGTGGGAGCAACCCTGCAGTTTGAGGGCCAGTACGGCCCGGCAACGGCGTCCGTCGAGGGGGCACTTGGCGCCACCTTCACGCACGAGTTCTCCACGAGCCGGTCCATCAGCATGGGCTTCCAGACCTGCAGCGTGCACGAGAAGCTGGACGGAACGACCTACAAGAACATGGATTACCACCTGGTGATGCAGCCCCGGCTCTACGGGCTGAGCATCACCCACTCGCCGGACGCCGACTTCTCGCGGATGCTGGCCCGCCGCCTCTCGTTCCAGTTGCAGGGAGCAGCGGTCAAGGGGGCGACGCGCGTGGTGCATGTGACCGGCACTGAGACCAACCTGGTGCGGGCAGGCTCTGGCGGGCAGTTACTGTTTGCGCCGACCGGGCAGCCGCTGGCGCAGATTCTGAGCGCCAACGGTGTGACCGCTGTCTGGGACAGCAATATCCTGGTTTTCGACTTCGTGGTGCCCGAGAAGGGCGTCTCATACGGGCGCGGAGTGCCGATCATGCCGCTGGTGGAGACCTTTGTGGCCAACGGGGTGGTGGTACCGGCGCCCACGCAGCCGAGCCATGACCTGTGGGCAAGCCTGAAGGGGCTGACGCTGCCCAATCCGACCACGCTGGTGTATGTCGGGCCGGGAACGGGAGCGCAGGCGGAAGCGTGGAAGCAGCAGCTTGGGAAGCTGAACACCCTGGTCTATTGCGGGCCGAAGCCGGGCGAGATCACGGCTTCCATGGGGCCAGTGGCCTGCGAGCCCAGGCCGAACGACTTCGTGGTGATTCGGCCTCCCGAGGTGGAGAGGCTAACGGTGAACCCGTCGTTGTTCAACCCGAGCAGCCCCCGGGCGAAGCCGCGCAACGGGCCGTGGCTGGGGCTGCCGCTGATGCCGGCGGAGGTGGTGCGGGTGGAGCGTTAGGCGTGAGGCGTGAGGCGTGAAACGGCGGAGGGGCGCCGGGCTTGTTTGTGGAGATGAGTGCGAGTTCCGGCATGCGGAGCATGCCTACCACGCGTTGAGGGTGTTTGCTACGGCACGTCTAGGGCGTGGCTGACACGGGTCGAGGGTGTGACTACGGCCTCAATAGCAAAGAAAGAGGCTGCGGCGGTTGCCGCAGCCTCTTTCCTGTTCTGGGCGGGGTACGGGGCTATCGTATGACAAGTGCGACGTGATGGATGCATTTGCGGAACAAATAAGGCAGAAATGTGGTAATATTCACATAGAAGTCACGTGCAACGTCCGTCCAATAAGGAGAACCTCAGCATGACACGTCGTGGTTTCACGCTCATTGAGTTGCTGGTCGTTATCGCGATCATCGCCATTCTGGCAGCCATCCTGTTCCCCGTGTTCGCCAAGGCCCGTGAGAAGGCGCGGCAGTCGTCGTGTCTGTCGAACGTCCGACAGTTCGGGACGGCCCTGCTGGCCTATACCCAGGACTATGACGAGGCGTTCCCCAACGCCTACATGACGGTACCTGGCCGGACGGCTCC
The DNA here is from genome assembly GCA_039683575.1 of Armatimonadia bacterium. Lineage (GTDB taxonomy): Bacteria > Armatimonadota > Zipacnadia > Zipacnadales > UBA11051 > JAJFUB01. The sequence continues at coordinate 2,703 of JBDKRC010000267.1, forward strand.
GGTCAGCGGCTATGTTGGCCTGTTCTTCATTCAGGACCTGATGGACCCGTACATGAAGAGCAAGCAGCTCTCAATCTGCCCTTCGAGTTCCTCCACGAGCGCCTACTCGGGCAACTATGGCATCAACCGCAACATCAGCCCGACGCCGGGGGCGGCACCGGCCGCGCTGGGCGCGATCGGCAAGCCGGCAGAGTGCTTCATGTTCCTCGACGCCGGCCCGTACGTTGTGAACTACTCCCAGATCACGAGCCCGACCGGCAGCTACTGGTACCTGCCCGGCACGGCGCGTGGCCGCGATCCACTGGCGCTGTCGCCGGTAATGTCGACGATGTACATCAGCGACTTCCAGAGCGGACGGCACAACCAGGGCATCAATGTTGCGTATGCCGACGGGCACGCGAAGTGGATCTCGTCGAGCAGCCTGGAAGGGCATCCGGAGTGGTGGAACCTGAACTAGGCAACGGCGAAAACAGAGAACGGAAAACAGAATACAGTTGCAACGGCTCGCCCCGGTTTGGGGCGGGCCGTTTTGCTTGTGGGGGAGGAATAGGGGTGGGGATGGGAGAATCGCGGGGGCATGAATGACCTTATGATTCCTTTGCTTGATGATGAATGGTACAGGGCGGACCGGGCGCTTTGGGCGCAGCGGCGGACGAAGATCAAGGCGGCCTTCGTGGACCTGCTTGGGGAGGGGGTGACCGAGCCGCCGGGGGATCTGGACCTGCAATGGCACGAGGAAGAGCGCGAGGAAGGCGTGCTGCTGCGGAAGCTGAGCTTCCTGGCCGAGCCGGATGACCGCGTGTATGCGTGGCTGGCGGTGCCTGAGGGCGTGAAGCTGCCCGCGCCGGCGGTGCTGTGCCTGCACGGGACGACGGCAGACGCCAAGGAGGCTTGCCTGGGGCGGGGAGCGCATCCGGGTGGGTCGAACGGGACGGCGCTGCACCTGGCGCGAAGGGGGTTCGTGACGCTATCGCCGGATCATTTCTGCGCGGGCGAGAGGCTCAAGGAAGGCGAGCAGCCCTACGACCCGCGACCGTTCTATGCGCGGCATCCCGGTTGGAGCGAGATGGGAAAAGACCTGTACGACCACCGGCTGGCTGTGGATGTGCTGCAGAGCCTGCCGGAAGTGGATGCGGAGCGCATCGGGTGCATCGGGCACTCGCTGGGCGGCTATGGCAGCGTGTTCCTGGCGGCAATGGACGAGCGGATTGCGGCGGCGGTGTCCAGTTGTGGCGTTACGGTGTGGGCGGCGGACAACCTGAAGTTCAACTGGTCGCGCGAAGTGCCGGGACGCTATGTGCACTTCCCGAAGCTGCGGGAGTATTGGAACAAGGGGCTGCGGGCGCCGGTGGACTTCCATGAGATCATGGCGCTGGCGGCACCGCGGGCGCTGCTGAACATTAGCGCGGTCGGCAACGACTCGTGCTTCCCCATTTTCCAGCCCTTCGCGCAGCTATATACCGAGGTCGAGAGCGTGTACAAGATGCTCGGGGCCGAGGGCAAGTTCGCGTGCCACTTCCACTCGTGCGGGCACTCGTTTGGGAAGGCCCCGCGGGGACTGGCGTATGCGTGGCTGGAGGAGCAGCTAGTGGGGTGAGGCGGGAACGGGTGGGGCGGGAACATCGGGAACGATCGTGTGATCCTTCGCTTCGCGGACGCGGACGTCCGCAGCTCAGGATGACAAGCTGAAAGGGAGTGCGAGAAGCTATGGCAATCAAAACGCTGTTGCTCAGTGGCGCTAATAATCATGACTGGACGCGGTCTTCGCCGTTCTGTGCGGGGCTACTGGTGGGGTCGGGGTTGTTTGAGGTTACGGTGACGGAGAAGCCGGAGGAGGCACTGGCGGAGGGGCTCGCGGAGTATGATCTGATCTTCTCCGACTATAACGGGCCGGAGTGGCCGGAGGAGGCTAAGGCCAACTTCGAGGCGGCCGTGCGGGGCGGGACCGGGCCGGTGATACTCCATGCCGCTGATAATGCGTTCAGCGGGTGGGTGGAGTATGAGAAGATGGTGGGGCTGCTGTGGCGCGAGGGTACCGGGCATGGGGAGTATCATGAGTTTGAGGTCAAGATAGTGGATCACGAGCACCCGATCACGCGGGGGCTGAAAGACTTCCGGCTCTGGGACGAACTCTACCACAAGCTGGTGCACATGCATGACGTGCCGTACCACGTGCTGGCGACGGCGTTTTCGAGTGAAGAGAGCCGCGGGACCGGGCGCGATGAGCCGATGATGGTGACGACGCAGTATGGGGCGGGGCGGGTGTTCCACATGGTGCTCGGGCACGTGTGGCCCGGTGATCCTGACGGGGAGTACAAGGGCGCAAGCATGATTACGTTTGAGAATGAAGCATTTCAGGAGGCGCTATTGCGCGGGTGTGAGTGGGCAGCGACGGGGGAGGTTGGGGGATAGGAGGAAGGATGGGGGTTGGCCGGAGTAACGGCGCGGGCCGGATGCGCGATGAGGCTGCGCATTCGGCCCCTACAGGCAGGCGGCAGGTTTCATCTATGTCGCCGCTGAATTGACCTCCATACTTCGGTGTGGAGGTCATTTATGTTCCGGCCACTGGTTATTATCCTGGCGCTCTTCGCGGTTTCCCTGGCATTGGCTCAGACCGCTCCTGTGTTCACGCTCAACTTCGAGCAGGGCTTTGATGGGACGTCCGCTGCGGGGCCGGTTAAGGCTACGCTGGACGGCAAGCCGGAGCTTGTGCCCGGTAAGTTCGGCCAGGCGCTGAAGTCGGGGCCGTCTACCGGCTACCTGAACTTTCCCACCAACATGCTCAAGGCCACTTCGGGCACCGTGGAGATGTGGGTGTCACCGCTGGACTGGAGCCCAGGAGACACGGAGTTTCACGCTTTCTTCGATACCCGTGGCGAAGATGGCTGCCTGTATTTGTACAAGTATGTGGACGGCAACCGGCTGCTGATGCTGGGTTGCCCGAAGATGGCCGGGCCGTACTTCTCCAGTGCCTTGGGGCTGGACTGGAAGCCGGGCGAGTGGCATCACATCGCTGGCACGTGGTCGGCCAATGGCGTGCTCGTGTTTGTGGACGGCAAGCCGGCGGGGCCGATGCCGGTCGCGGCAGAGCTGCCGAGCAAGCTGGCGCCAACCTTCCAGATCGGCGACCATCCGTGGCATCTGCCGCGCACGAGCAGTTCGCTGGTGGATGAGGTGCGGATCTATGACCGGGCGCTGTCGCCGACGCATATCGCGGCCCATGCGGCAGGGAACATGGACTTCGTTGCACCGCTGGAGGCCAAGTTTTCGTACCTGAAGTATGAGCTCGACCCGCCGAAGCATGAGGTGCAGGCGATGGTCAGCACCGGCGGGGCCGATGTGCCCGATGCAGATCTTGCGGCGCGGGTGGGGATCGTAAAGAGGGGGGCGGCGCTGACAGCGGGGACTGAGAAGAGATTCGAGGGCGGGCAGATGGTGGCCACTTTGGCCGCGCCGCAGGAGATTGGCGAGTATCAGGTCGTGGCGCAGGTTGTCCTGAAGGGGACGCAGGCGTTTGAACTGCGGCGGGATCTGGTGATCCCCGACACGACCAGTTGGGTGGGGAGCAAGCTGGGTACGGAGGACAAGGTCTTGCCGCCGTGGACGGCGGTGAAGGTGGCGGGGAGCAAGGTCAGTGTTTGGGACCGGGAGTATGACTTTGCTCCCGGGATGGGCCTTGTGCAGCAGATTACCTCCGGGAAGCAGTCGCTTCTGGCTGGTCCGATTGAGCTGATGGCAAACCTGGGCGATGATCCGGCTATCTTCACAGCCCCCGGAAAAGCGCAGGTCAGTGGCTCCCCCACGCGGGCGATAGTGACCAAGCAACTCCTGAGCGATGGCCTCGGGCCAGCCACACTCACCGCCAAAGCGACGGCGGAGTACGATGGCCTGGTAGTGATCGAGCTGTCGGGCAAGGCACCGGCCAATGTCTCGCGAATGCTCCTGAATATCCCCATCCGGCCTGAGATCGCTCTGTACCGTCACCGGTGGGCGGCGTCGTGGGACAGCGGTAAGGTGACGGGGAAGTTGCCTGAGGGCGACGGGGTCATAGACAGCGACAAGTTCATTCCGTACTACTGGCTGGGGAACAACGACCGCGGGCTGTTCTGGATGTGTGAGAGTGATGAGATGTGGCCGAATGGGCAGGCCGCCGACGCGCTGCAGATTGTGCGGGAGAAGGACCGGGTGGTGCTGCGCCTGAACCTGCTGGCGAAGGGGCAGAAGCTGCCGGAGAACTGGAAGTTCGTGTTTGCCCTGCAGGCGACGCCGGTGAAGCCGATGGCGAAGGACTGGCGGAAGTGGCGACTGAAGCCGGGGGTGAACGGCAACGTGGATATCATGTGGCCGACGGTGCAGCCGAACTCCGTCCGCTATTTCGGGTACCCCGAAGCAAGGGACCCGGCGCTGATGACCGAGCGGATCAAGGCGCTGCACGAGAGCGGTGGCAGCGCAGTGCCGTACCTGTGCCTGAGTTTCATCTCCGCGGCCTGCCCGGAGTGGCCGATCTTCCGGAAGCAATGGGCGATGGGCCCGGTGGACGCGAGTTCGTCAGATGTGGCGGCGTATGGCGCGGGGTTCGCCATGGCCTCGCCGGTGGGCAAGGACTACGCTGACTTCATCGTCTGGAAGACCGCGCAGTTCATCAAGCAGTACGGCATTGACGGGCTGTACCATGACAACACCCACCCGTACAGTTCGACGGCGCTTGACGCCGGGTGCGGCTATAAGCGCGACGGGAAGGTCCATCCGACGTTCCCGATTTTGGGCTACCGGGACCTGTACCGGCGCATGTATGCGGTGATGAAGGACGCCAGGCCGGATGGCTTCACCATGGCGCATATGTCGGGCAAGGTGACCATCCCGATTCTGGCGTATGAGGACTCTTATCTGGATGGCGAGCATTTCCGGGGCGTGGTCAAGGACAGCTACATGGACCTGATGAGCCTCGAGACCTTCCGCACGGAGTACATGGGGCGGCAGTGGGGGATCATGCCGTACTTCCTGCCGGAGTTCAGCGGCGACTATGCCAAGGCCGTCGAGCCGACACGGGGGCTCATGGCGCTCTTGATGATCCACGATGTCGCCCCCTGGCCGATCTGGTGCAACACCGAGGTCATGAACGAGGCGCTGTCGGCGCTGGATGCGTTTGGGTACGTGGACAGCGAGTTCATCGGGTACTTCGAGGCGACGCCGCCGGCGACCACGGACATGAAGGATTGTTACGTGAGCGCGTACAAGCGCGCGGATGGCAAGTGCCTGCTGGTGGTCGCGAACCTGGCGAAGGAGGACCGGCAGGGGACGGTGACGATCAACGGGGCGCGGTTGGGGCTGGCGGCGGCGAAGCAGGTGCAGAGCTGGCCGGAGAAGACGCCGGTGGAGGCGACAGGCGGCAAAGTGGCGCTGTCGGTGCCCCGGCTGGGGTACCGGATGCTGGTGGTGGAGTAGAGGGGGAATCGGGAATCGGGAATCGGGAATCGGAAAGCTGCCTGGTTGCGTGCGAAAGGAATAGTGCCATGTACAACGTCGGTGTCATCGGGTTGGGGAGCATTGCTGAGGGCTATGGCGCGCCGGATCAGCCTTTCTCTTATTGCCATGTGGGTGGAATACAGCACTCGGACGTGGTGAGGCTGGCGGCGGTGGCTGATCTGGACCAGGCGCGTAGGGACAACTTCAGGGCCAAGTGGGGCGAGGTGTTTCCTGACTCTGCCTACTATGAGAGCGCCGAGGCGATGCTGGCGGCGGGCGGGCTCGATATTGTGGCGGTGTGCGTGCGGGGGCCCCATCACTTCGCGGTGATGCAGCAGGTGCTGCAGGCGGGGCCGCGGGCGGTGTTCCTCGAGAAGCCGCCGACTTGTTCGCTGACTGAGATGGACGCGATGGTGGCACTGGCGAAGGAGAAGGCAATCCCGATCACGGTGTCTTATTCGCGGCACTGGGCGCCGCATGTGCTGCGGCTGCAGGAGTTGGTGCAGGGCGGACTGATCGGCCAGGTGCAGACGGTGGTGGGGTACACAGGGCATGCGTTCCTGTCATTTGCGAGCCATACCACGGACCTGATCTGCCAGTTTTCGGGCTATTGCCCGCAGGCGGTCTTTGCGCGCGGGAAGCTCTCTGGGGAAGCGCCGGAGGGGTTTGAGGTCGAACCGTCGGTGGACCTGATGAGCATCGAGTTTGAGAACGGTGTGCAGGGCGTGCAGATCGGACAGCAGGGGGAGCACGGCGGGTTCTACGTGGATGTGTTCGGGACCGAAGGCATGGTGCGGGCGGGGATCTATATCCCGGGCTTCGCGCGGAACAAGGAAGGCGTCATTGACCTGAACGCGCTGGGGATGCCGGAGAACGCGAGCGTGTTCACGGTGGCGTACGGGCAGATTGCGCGATACCTCGACGGCGGGCCGCTGCCAGACTGCACGGACGCGGATTTTGTGGCGGTGCATGAGGTTGGGTTCGCGGGTATTGAGAGCGTGCATGGCGGGAAGAGGGTGGAGGTGCCGAATGTGGCGCGGGGGCGAAAAGTGTGGGCTAACGGCTAGGGGAGAGGACGGCGGGAACGCGGGAACGGGTGAGGCGGGAACAGGGAACAACGGCAAAGACGGGGAGTGACACCGAGACGGGTTGTCAGTCCCCGTTTTTCGCGCATGGGGATCGGCTGTAGGGCGGGGGCTCCGTACCCCGCCGGCCGTTATCTACGACCTTCCCGAGCGGCGGGGTACGAGCCCCCGCCCTACAGCGGAGACGGCCAATCAACGGCTTCCCGAGCGGCGGGGTACGAGCCCCGCCCTACAGCGGAGACGGCCAATCAACGACCGCCCGAGCGGCGGGGTACGAGCCCCCCGCCCTACAGCGGAAACGGCCAATCAACGGCTTCCCGAGCGGCGGGGTACGGAGCCCCCGCCCTACAGCGGAGACGGCGAGAGTGGATCAGCGAGGGATGCAGTTGGCCCAGAAGTCCGCGAGGCCCTGGAGGATGAAGTGGGTGCCTATGGCTGCTACCAGGATGCCCATCAGCTTGCCCAGGATCAGGCTGCCGCGGGTGCCGAGAATGCGCATCAGTGGCTCGGTGTAGTAGAAGATCACCCATGTGGCGCCGAGGGCCAGGACGATGGCGCAGGACAGGATCAGGTAGTTGGTCGGGAAGGGGTTGCGCTGGACGATGAGCATGGTGGTGACGATCGCCCTCGGGCCCGCGAGGAGGGGGCAGGCCAGCGGGACGATGCCGATGTTCTCCTGGTAGGTGCCCAAGTGGCCGAGCAGGCCGAAAATCTCGTCGAGACCGATGAGGAAGAGCATCACGCCGCCAGCCGCCATGAATTCCGGCAGGCCGACGCCGAAGAGGGACATGACAGGGCGGCCGATGGTGGCGAACAGGATGAGGATCAGGGCAGCGACGAGGACGCCGAGATTGATCGTCCGGGAACGCTCAGGGCGGGACATGCCCTTTAGCAGGGCCGCAAAGAGCGGCAGAACCAGGACAGGATCAACGATTATGAATAGGGCCACAGCGTCTTGCGCGATGGCCGTTAGTAGCGCGCGAGGGTCCATTTGATACTGTCCCAATAGATAGTTGCGGGTACGGACGGCTCTCTACTTGGACGGTGGGGAGATGCACACCTCCTTGCCTGCGGTGTCAGGGGCAGCTTTGTGGCCTATAACCGTCGATTGTGCATCGGAAACGTGTCATCTCGGGTGAAGATTGATGGTGCCCAGAGGGGCGGATCCGGGCTTGAAGCGGGAACCTGGGAGGCGGCAGGGCGGTCTCGTTTATGCGAGGCGACCAGGCGGTTGCCCCCAAATCCCGGGCCGGATGCGCTTTTGGGTGCGCATTGGCCCTCCGGACGGACCAAGGCTGAGGACGCCACAGCGCGTCTATGAACCCCTCCGGACGGCGTAGGGTCGGCTTCAAGTATGTCGCTGACTCCTTCGATGTTCTTCCCCGCAGGTGATCTTGCCCCATGATGTACCCCCGTAGTATTGCCGTTCTACTGGCCGTATTGTGCCTGCCAGTCGTCTGTCAGGCCAACGGTGGCCCTGTTGTCGCTACCGGGCAGCAGAATGCGGCTGAGCCAGCCATGGTGCTGACGCTGCCGCGTACCCCCGTCTTCCAGCTACCGCTGGCGCCGGCGGCAGTGGATATGCCCGGTGAGGTGCTGGAACTGGTGTCCATGAACATGGTGCTTGACGGCGGTCGTCCCGGCCCCAGGATTACTTTTCCGGCGGCAGTCCCAACCGCGCAGGCAATCCGCAAGATGGCACTGCGACAGGTGTCCGCCCGGCGGAACCGCTGCGCCAGGACGATGCGCGAGGCACTGGGATGGGGGCTTGGTGATGCCCACGTGTGGGCCAATGAGCTGCCCTACAAGGGGTTCGACAAGCGGCCCAAGAACGGCGCACGGCCGGGGGATATCGTGGTCTGGTCGTTTACCTTTGGCAGCCGGCGAAGCCAGCATATAGGGTTCGCGGTGGGGACCGATGCAGGCGTGAAGCTGCTTTCGAACCTGAGCGGGAACCTGTGTGTGTCGAGGCTGGCGCCTGGGTATGCGGCGTTCTATGCCGGATAACGGCGAAAACGGAAAACGGAAAACAGAAAACAGAGGACGACGAACCAGACGACGGTTTGTCATCCTGAACGCAGTGAAGGATCTCCGCCCGCGGGAGATCCTTCGTCGCTGACGGCCGCTCCTCAGGATGACACGCTGGTTGTGGGACTGGTGGGGTCGGTGCCCCCTCCCAGGGGGTAGGGAGATGGATGCGCCGTCCCATAGGGCAGGGAGATGGATGGCGACTGGCGAAGGGAGGCCTTAGCTCCTACCGGTGGTAAGGCACATGTGGCGACTCGGTCTTGTGCTGGTGGCTCTGACGGTTGGTACGGCGGCGATGGCGGCGCTTACGGTGCGGGTGCAGGAGACGGCGGGTGGGCCGCAGATCTTTGTGAACGGGCAGCCGGTGCCGCCACGGTTCTTCTGGGGATCGATGAACAGCGGGCAGTTGCAGCTTGGGACCGAGTGGCAGGAGTACTCGTTTGAGCTGCACCCGGGGATGAAGGTCGAGGGGACAGGGACGCTGCACTTCCGGTTCGGTCAGACGCCGGGCGAAGTGTGGCTGGCGGACGTGAGGCTGCGCGACGCGCAGACGGGGGAGGACGTGCTGCCGGCGGGGAGTTTCGCGACGCCGGAGGGCTTTGCGCAGACCTGGAGCAGGTGGCCGCCGGATGACAAGAATACGGTGGGGAAGCATGAAGTGGCCGACGGGGCGCTGCATGTGACGTTGACGAATCCTCCGGGCGGGGGGAACTGGCCCGATTACCATTTCCACAGTAAGCTGAATCTCCGATTTGCCGCCGACCGCACGTACCGGTGTACGTTTCGGGCGCGCGCTTCCGTGCCCATGGCTTTGCGGCCTGCGGTGTATAACGTCAGCGGCGGGGTGTATAGCCACATTGGCGGCCCGCCCGGGGCGTTCTTGAGCCAGGTAGCGCTGGCGCGGGATGCGGGGGTGAATCTGGTGTCTTTCTCGGCGCCGAAGTGCTGGCTGCCCCCGGATCAGCCGCAGGACTGGAGCGGGCTGGACAACCTGTGCCGGCAGATCATCGCGGTCAACCCGAAGGTGCTGCTGGTGCCGCGGGTGGCGGCGGACGCGCCCGCGTGGTGGCTGCAGGCGCATCCGGTTAGCCGGATGGTGTTTGACGGCGACAAGGTGGACTTCCACTCGTGCGTGTCCGACCGGGTGTACCGGGCAGAGCTTTGCGCGCAACTGGAGAAGCTGTGCAGGCATCTGACGGAGGCGTTCCCGGACAACTTCGCAGGCATACACCCGTGCGGGCAGCATACCGGTGAGTGGTTCTACGAGAAGTCGTGGACGGCGCAGGTGAGCGGGTATGACGCGGCGACGAAGGCGGCGTTTGGGGAGTGGTTGGCGAAACTGGGCCGGCTAAAGCTCGGCCCCTCCGGGGGAGGACCGGCGGAACCGCCGAGCGCTGAGGCGCGGCGGGCGCATCCGAACGGGATGCTGCGGGACCCGGCGCAGGAGCGGCTGCTGATTGAGTTCGCGCGGTTCCAGCAATCTGAGATGGCGGACCATGTGCTGGCGATGGCGGCGGCTTGCCGGAAAGGGACGGGCGGGCAGAAGCTGGTGGTGTTCTTCTACGGGTATCTGTTCGAGTTTCCGCCGCTGCAGACCGGGGCGCCCACGAGTGGGCACTATGCGCTGTCGAAGGTGCTCGGCGGTAAGAACATTGACATCCTGTGTTCGCCGATTTCGTACTATGACCGGGATTGGTTGGGGACGGCACCTTGCATGACCGCGGCCGAGAGCGTGCGGCAGGCCGGGATCATGTGGCTCAATGAGGATGACTCGCGGACGTACCTGGACCCGCGCCAGCAAGAGCATGTGCAGGAGGGTGGGCTGGTGGACCTGCGGCAGACGCAGCAGGTGATGCTGCGCAACACGGCCCAGGCGGCGCTGCGGGGGTTTGGGACGTGGTGGATGGACCTGCCGGCGCAGGGGTGGTTCAATGACGCGCGGATCTGGGACGAGATGGAGCGGCTCGCGCCGGTGGATAAGGCGATGGCACGGCGGCAGCGGCCGTTCACGCCGGAGATCGCGGCGATTGTGGATGAGGACAGCATGTGCCATCTGCCGGGCGGGTCGGCGGTGATGGCGCGGCCATTGATCTATGAGGGACGCGCGGCGCTGGGACGGTCCGGGGCACCGTATGGGCAGTATCTGCTCGAGGACGTGGTGGCGGGGAAGGTGCCGGCGAAGCTGCAGGTGTTTCTGTCGGCCTGGGCGCTGACGTCAGAGGAGCGGGCAGGGCTGGCGGCGCGGCGCGCGGATGGGGCGATGCGGGTGTGGTGCTATGCGCCGGGGTATGTGTATGCAGACCGGGTGGACGTGGCGGGGATCCGGGAGGTCACGGGGTTCGAGGCCCGGGCAGTATCGCCGGAGAAGGCGGAGGTGACGCCGACCGAGGCTGGGCGCAAGCTGGGGCTGACGGAGGCGTGGGGCGTGCCGGCGAAGATCGCGCCGCTGTTTGCGGTGGCGGCTACGCCGGCGGAGACTTTGGCAACGTATGAGGACGGTTCGGCGGCGGTGGCGATGCGGAGGACGACGAAGGGCGTTGATGTGTTTGTGGGGGTGCCGAAGCTAACGCCGGAGCTGGTGCGGGCACTGGCGAAAGTGGCGGGGGTGCATCTGTACACGGAAGACAACTCGGCGGTGTGGGCGGCGGAGGGGTATATATCGATTCAGGCGCACAAGACGGGGCCGGTGGTGATCGATACGGGCAAGGCGGGGCCGGTGAAGGACGCGCTGGAGGGGAAGGCGCTGGGCGTGGGGCCGCGGGTGAGGGTGGAGTTTGAGGAGGGGGAGACGAAGGTGTTGGGGGAGTGAGGCGAAAACAGAAAACAGAAAACGGAAAACAGTCCGAGGGGGCGCGTGCCGTTACGACAGGTGGCCGGGGGTGTGGGTTCTGGAAGAACCCACCTACGCGTATTGCGGCGGTACGCGTACCGCGCTGCATGACTGAACGGTTACGGAACTAGTGTCAGCTTCCCGGCCAGGTCCATGTGCCACGGGGCGCCGCCGGTGCTTACCCAGGCGATCCATTCGCGCTCCTGGGCTTTGAGCACGCCGATGTTGAAGAGCAGGTTGGCGGCTTTGGCCGGATCGATATCGAGAGCGGCGAAGGGAATCTTCCATTCGCCGCTCCATTGGTTCTGGCCGATGGTGGCGGCGTAGGTCACGGCCTGGCCGGCTCGGCGAACAGCTTCGGCGGGGGCTCCCGCGTGGTCCACGCTCTGGTGCTTGCCGGAGGGGAAGCCCTGGAGGACGAAGGTTGGGCCCGGTTTGGCACCCGAGGCATCCTGCAGGCATAGTTCCGCGCCGTCGTCCGCACCCCATGTACCCCCCGTCTTCACCAGTTTCGTCGAGTCGGTCACCTGATTGACGAGCGCCACGTACAGGGCCTCGGCATCCCATGTTACCACGGCGCGACTGGGCTGCTTGCCGTTGCCGGTGTCCATGGAGAGCGCGGCAACGGTGGCGGTGTTGGCGGGGTTCCAGTCCCATTCGGGGGCGTCAACGCGGCCGTCAATGACGGGCGCGGCGGCGCGGCGCAGGGCCTTGACGACGGGGATCTGGGTGCGCTTGGCGGGCGCGGTGGTGGTGGGCTCGCCCTCCGGGAAGCGGAGGTGCTCTTCGCGCCATTGGTCGTCAGCCACGGGCCAGGAGGCGCGGTCGGGGGACTTGTAGAGGCCCATCTTCTCGTAGGGGAGGGGCTTGAAGCCGAGTCTGGGGGCCGGGGAGCCGGAGCGAAGGCGGTAATCGTCGCGTTTGGCGTCCACGAAGCGGGGGTCGGCGATGACGGAGTTGAGGTCGAAGCCGAGCTTCTGCCACGCGGCCCAGTAGTTGCCATCTTCGACGCCGGCGAGGTTCATCGCGATGGGCAGGCCGGCGTGCCAGATGAGGTTGAGGTTGGACTCGGCGAGCATCTGCTGCCATTTGCTGCCGCGGACGTACTGGGCCTTGGGGTCGGTGTAGTAGATGATGTTGCGCAGGGCGCGCGTGCCCTTCATGAGCCACTCGCCGGTGTCGGGATGGCCGGGAGTGCGGCCTGTGGTGAGGCTGTCGATAGGGGCGTACTCGATCTGCTGGCCGCTACTGTCCACGATGATGTTGTTCTCGATGAGGTTGTCCTGGCCGCCGTGGACCATGACGCCGCCACGCTGGGCGCGGACGATGAGGTTGCCGTAGACGTGCACGCCGCTGGTGTAATCGTCGAGATATATGCCCCAGCAGTAGTGGGGATATTCCCAGACGCCGGGTTTGAGCATGTTGTAGCCGCCGGTGTCGTGGACGTAGTTGTAGCGAATGATGCTGCCGCGCTCGTAGATGTCGCGCGAGCCCATGCCGATAGCGCCGGTATCGGACTGCTCCTGGTTGGTGTGGTGGACGTGGTTGTACTCGACGATGTTGCCCATGCCGTTGAAGCTGATGCCCTGGCGCGGGGTATCGTGGACCAGGTTGTGCGAGATGACGTTGTCATGGCTGGCGTTGCCGCCGCAGCCGGGGTCAACCCGGACGGCGCCCCAGGCGTCACCGTACTCGCCGACATCGTGGACGTGGTTGTTGTCGATGACATTGTAGGCCAGGTGGCCTTCGGGCTTGTGGGTCCAGTCGCGCTCGTCACTGAGCGTGATGGCGGTCCCGCCGACGTGGGCGATATCGCAGCCCGTGATCCGGTTGTGGTGGGAGGCGGTGTCGAGGACGAGGGCATTGCCGCCGCAGCCGGTGAGGGTTGAGGCGGCGAGGGTGCAGTGGTCGGCGCGGCTCATGCGGACGAGGCCCTGGCGGGTCTCGGAAAGGTTGAAACGCTCGAAGCGGAGGTGGCTGACGAAGCGATCCGGGGCTTCCCCCTGAACCCGGATCAGGTCGGGCGAGACGGGCACGGAGACGCCATCGCCGGGGTCGGTGTTGTCGGGCGGCCAGAAGTAGAGGGTCCTGGTGCGCGGGTCGAGATACCACTCGCCGGGGGCGTCGAGTTCCTCGAGCGAGTTTTCGACGAAGAAGCGGTTGCCCTGGCTAATCATGTAGCTGGCGGGCTGGGCGAACTCGATGACCTTGCGGTCGCGGTCCACCTGCTTGATCGGGACGATGTTGCGGTTCCAGTTGAGCCAGGACCAGATGTGAACGCGGACCTCCTCAGGATGGGACCACCTGGCCGGGTCGAGGCGCTCGGGGTTGTACTGCAGCAGTGTCTTGCTGCCCTTCTCAACGACGCCCGCGACATAGACAAAGCCGCCACTGCGGGGGTGTTTGGGGTCGAAGTTGGGGTAGCGGGCAAGCGCCTGACGCGTGCCGCGATAGTAGAGTTGCCAGAAGCGGCCACCAGCGAGGGCGGCGTCGGGGGCGGGAGCCTGGTAGATCCGGTCGCGGTATGGTTGCCAGCCAGTAACGGGGACGCTGCCCTTGAGGCTGACGGTTTCTCCGCGGAAGGGGAGATAGGTGATCGGGGCGCGTTCGGTGCCGGAGTCCTGGGGGCCGAAGACGAGGGGTTCGGTGAGATGGTACGTGCCGGCGCGGAGGATGACCTTGGCGCCATCCGGCAGCTTGCCCTCGGCGCGCAGTTGGCGGAGTTCGTCGCGGGCGCGGGTGATGGTACTGAAGGGGCCGTCGGTGCGCGTGGCATTGGGGGCGGGCAGACGCCCCGACCAGGTGTCGTTGCCCGCGGGGGCGACATAGAGACTCAAAGGAGCGGCCGTGGCGAGCGTTACGGCCAGTAGCGTGACCAGGAGGATGGTTAGGCGGTGCATTGAGGCCTCCATGACGAGTGGTCGCTGAGGGCGGCGTGACGCGGACGTGCACGCCCAGTATCGCCGCGCCCAGGGTGGGTTCGTCTCTCGAACCCATGCTCTGTTTATGATCCGCGGCCCGACGTGGGTGCGGGACGCACCCACCTACGCGAACTATGGCGCGCTGATGACGTATAGACGGTTCGGTGAGGCGGTGACGATCAGTAGCTCCTGCGTGCCGTCGGCGTCGAGATCTGCGACGGTCAGGTCCTGCAGACGCCCGGAAGTGGCGAAGGTGCCAGCCAGCTTGCCGTCGGGCGTGATGAGGGAAACCTGGCCGTCTTTGCAGCCGGCGGCGAGAAGCGTGTCAGGGCCGCGCTTGAGGAGGGCGGTGTGGGTGATGGCGCTGCTGAGCGGGACGCCCCAGGCTTTGTCGCCGGTTTGAGTGAAGGCGCACAGGTAGCCGCTGTCGGAGCCGACGGCGAGCAGACCGCCGGTGCCGCGCGGGATGATGGTGAGCGAGCGGATGGGCCGGGTGAGGTTGTGGATCCAGAGTTGCTCGGGCTTGCCCCGGGCGCCAACATAGGCTCGGACATCGCCGCGATTGTTGCCGCAAAAGACCGTCTGCTTGCCGTCGCCGTCGAGATCGCCGACGGTGATGGCGGGCAGCGATGTGCACCACGAGCCGTTGAAGTAGGTCTGCAGGACCTTCCCCTTCTCGTCCAGCACCCAGCAGCCGCCGTTGTCGGAGGTCAGGCCGTTGCCGGCCAGAAGGCGGCGCTTGCCCTCGCCGAAGACGTCGGCGGAGGTGAGGGTGGTGCAGATGCCGTGGTCGGTGCGGTAGCGCCAGAGTTCCTTGCCAGTGGTGTCAAAGCAGTGCAGGCGCATGTTGCCGTTGCCGACGAGGATTTCAGGCTTGCCGTCGCCGGTGAGGTCGTCGGCGTAGAGCTTGCGGACCTTGGCTGTGCCGAGTGTCCACCAGTCCCACGGCTGTTCGTCGCGGAGGAAGGGGATCTGGTACTTCCAGAGGGTTGTGAGGTCAGGATGGAGGGCGTAGATAAACTCGTCGTCCGAGCCTACGAGGAGTTCCTGGCCGGGGTTGGCGTCCAGGTCGCAGCCGAGCAGGGCGTGGACGGGGCCGTTGGTTTTGAAGTCACCGGAGGGCTTGCCGGCGGCGGTGAACTGGGCGACGAGGCCATTCTCCTGGCCGACGGCTACGCGCGGGGCGTCGGCGGCGGCGTAGGCGACAAGCGACAGGGGCTTGTCGGGGAGGTCGGCTGACCACTTGGTTTTGAGGGTCGGCGCGGAGGCGGATGAAGCGGTTGGTGCGGCGGGTTTGGGGGCGGCGGCGTTCCAGGCAGCGGCGAGGGCGGCCATGAGCTTCGCGTCCGGCTTTCGGTTGCTCGTGAGCGGCTGTCCGGCGAGGCTGGCGGTGGCCTCGTGGAGGATGACACGGGTGGGGCTGAGGCAGAAGAGCTTGCCGCTGGCCTGAAGGGGGCCGAGGGTGATTGAGGCGTTGGTTACGCCGGCGCCGACTAACGAGATATTCTGGCCGGACTTGAGCAGGGCGCAGTGGTCATTGAGACGGCGGAGTTCGAGAGCGGGCTGGTCGTCGCCACGGGTGGCTTTGAACGCGTTCTGGAAGCAGGCGCTTTCGCCGGGCTTGAGGGTGCGGCTGTGACTTTGCTCGACGATGTTGACTGCCTGGTCGTAGTTGGGACTGGTCGGCAGGTACTTGCCCAGCGTCTCGGTGTCGCGGTCGAGGGTGGCCGGGACGTCGCTCGGAAAGACCAATCGGAAGCGGTTGGGGAGCGTTCTCGATATCTGCCTTTCGCCCGCACGGAAGAGCCCGAGTTCGCAGACAGCGAAGGTGTAGCCGGTCGAGGCCGGGTTCTTGCCGGTGACGGTGAAGCGCAGCTTGTGCTCCCCGGCGGTGAGGTTGTGGGTGCCGAGAGCGCTGTCGGCGAAGCGGGGCGAGTCGGCGATGAAGAGGTCCACCGGCGCGCCGAGGGGCTGGCCGTCGAGGGTAGCCTGGATGATACCACGGCCGGTGAAGCTGAGCGTGCGCAGGGTGACCTCGTAGCTGCCGTTGGCGGGGACTTTGACGGGCAATTCGACGAAGTCACCGACGCTGTCGGCGCGGTAGAAGAGAGCGTCGTAGGCGGGCATGTGGTAGAGAACCTTGGCGGAGTGGGCGCTGACCGCAGCGGCCATCTGCTCTCCGCCGAGAATGGAGCCGCCACGGCGGCGCTCGTCCTGGGCGCTTTCGAAGAGGCCGGGCTTGAGGCTGGGCCTGCCGAGACTGCGCCAGCCGAGGACGAAGGAGTAGTCCCCAGGCTCGTCGGCGGTCATTTCGTCGAGCACGAAGGTATACTGGCCGGGGAGCCAGAGCATATGGCGGGTCCAGGCGGTGTGGTTGTAGTGCGGCAGGCGCGTGGCGGTGTAGGCATAGCCGTCGCCCTGGGCGGTGGTGACGACTTCGGCGGCCTGGGGGACGTTCGGGTCGCCGAGGCCCTCGCGGGCGACGGTGACGGCGTTGTGGAAGCTCATCGTCGGGCCGTTGAAGATGTCTATTTCGCAGAGCCAGCGGCGGCCATTGGCGGAGAATTCGCCGATGGTGTTGGCGTCGTCGTAGGAGTGACTGCCACCCGCGATACCGTCGAGCATCAGGTACTCATCATCGGGCGAAAAGCCGCTGCGGAAGCTGAGCTTGTCGAAGGCTTTCTCGAGGGTGACGCCCTCGTGGCGCTGAATGCCGGTCTTGAAGAAGAGATCGTCGGCGGGGATGATCTTCAGGCCGAGGTGGTCTTTGGGAGGCTCAGGCTGCAGGCCGAGGTCGAAGTTACGCAGGGGCTCATCGCTGCTGAAGCCGGTGCTGCCGCGCTTTTGGAGCATGAAGTAGTAACGCGGATCGCGGAAGTGATAGCCGAGCATGGCAAAGACGGAGCCCGCATAGTCGCCGGCGTTGGTGTCGCCGAGCAGGACGGTCTGGCCCATGTTGTTGGAGATGGTGACGCAGCGTTCGGCCATCTGGCGGGCGCGGCCGGAGGCGAAGAAGTCGGCGGACCACTCGGGCTCCTGGAAGCCGATGTCGAGGATGTTGACCATGCTGCCGCCGAGGGCGTGCTGGGAGAGGGAGTCTTCGAAGGTGCGGGAACTGGCGAAGCAGGCGGCCCAGAAGCCGGCGAGTTTGGCGCGCCAGAGGGTGGTTTCGACGCCGAGGGCAGCGGCGTAATACTTGTTGAAGTACCGCCAGGAGTAATAGAAGCCGCGGGCGGCGCGGGTGCCGTGGTTTTCGCGGCAGTACAGGCCCTCGCGCAGGCCGGCATAGGCGTAGCCCTGGTCGGAGCGGGCGATCTTGAGGAGGTACTTGGTGATGGCGAGGCGCTCGGCGTCGGTGAACACGCCGGAGCTTTCCATGAGGTCCCAGGCGAGCATTTCGCGGGCTGCGAAGAGGTGGACGGAGTTGTCGGCGTTGAAGAGCTTACTATCTGGCACGGCGGCTTTGGCGAGCATGACCTCGCGGAATTTCTTCGCAAAGTCGAGATTACCGCTGGTGAGGTAGTCAATCGCCCCGGTCTCGAGCCAGCCGCTGCCGATGCGCTTGAAGCCGCTGGTCTTGACGGTGAGGGGAAGATCGAGGGTGCCGGGATCGGTCTTGAGCTTCTCGAGGAGCGCGTCAGCCCCGGTAGCGAGGCCGGGGGCGTCGGAGGCACCGAGAACCAGGAGATTCGTGCCGGTGCCGAGGGGGTTCACGAGCGGGCGCAGGACATAGCCGCCCTTGCCGGGGAAGTTGGCGTCTTCGAGGGCGTAGGAGCGGCGGTAGAGGTACTCGGCGGCGGGGCTGGTCATCAGGTTGCCGAGGATGATGAGGTCGCGCTTTTCGGTGGCGAGATTAACGTCCGAGGGTTGGAGAACGGGAAGGCGGAGGGCCGACGCGAGTTTGCCCGCGACCTGGTCAGCGCCGGTGGCGGAGATGATCGCGGCGGCGTTGGGTTCGGTGAGACGCAGGCCGCGGCGGAGGGGGCGGACGGTGTCGAGGGGCCTGGTGTCGTGGACCTGAACATTGATGTCATCGAACCAGGCGGTGCCGGTGGCGCCGTAGAGACGGACGTTGACACGGACGCCTTTGACTTCGGGGGTGAGCTGGCTGATGAAGAGGTATTGCCGCCAGTCGGTGGTGGCGACATCGGTGCCCACGCCCCCGAGGCCCAGGCCACCGCTTTGGCCGATGCGCTCGCCCTTCTCGTTGGTGTGGTAGAGGGTGATATAGGCCCCGTTGGCGCCGGTGACCTGGTCGAGCTTCGCCCAGACCGTCACGATGAGCTGGCGGGAGGGGTCCACGGGGATCATGGGTGAGATCCAACTGATCGTCGCGCCGGACTTGCCCATGATCTTGAGGCTGTGAGTGCCTGAATGGGCCTGATCGGTGGCCCAGAGACCCGACGTGCCGCCTTCCATGACCCAGCCCGTGGGCTTGTCGCCGGTGCCATCCTCAAGGCCGGGGTTCGGGCAGAGGTTCTGGGCATGCGCGACGCAGGCGAGGGTGAGCAGCAGCAGGCAGACTTGCAGGCGGTGGGACATGTCGAGCCTCGTTAGGGAGATACATGGAGTGACCGGTGCGGTGGTGGAAGGTTCCTCCAGGACGGGCCTGTGGCCTGCAGGGGGAGTGAAGGTGGGGAACGGTTGCGGCGGGAAGGTGTTCCTATCGGGTGGGAGAGCTTTACAGGATGGGGAGGATAGAGGCGAGAGGGGAGAGGGGGGTGAGGAGAGATTTTTGGCCGAGATGGGGGAGTTGTGGACCTGCTTATATGGGAGAGGGTGTTGGGTGGGGGGCGAGGCGAGTCTTCAAAATGGGGACGGAGCCTTCGCGCCGGAGTTTTGGTTGTTGGCGCTGATGAAGAGGTCATCGGCGCGAAGGCTCCGTCCCCATTTTGGGCGATTGCGGGTTGGGGGAGTGAAGAAACGGCAACGGCGTCCGAGCGGGCAGGATGCCCGCGCACCTACGGCTAGGATTCGGAGGATTGCGATGAGACGGATGATGGTGATTGTGACATTGCTACTCGCCAGTGCGGGCGCATGGGCGCTGCCGGGCGGGCTTTTGTTTCATGCCTCGTTTGATAAGCTGACAACGGTCGCGGACTTCTCAGCGGGTGAGGGCAAGTCTACCTTCACCGCGAGCCTCGACCTGCGCTCGGCAGAGGGCGTCAAGGGCGCGGGGCTTTTGCAGCAGCGCGGGGAGCGGTGCTCGTACCCCGTGGCGGGCAACTTCGACACCAGCAAGGGGACGTACTCGGTGTGGGTCAAGCCGCTGAGCTGGGATGGGCATGGGAAGAAGTTCCGGCACTTCCTGGCGGTAGACTGCGGGCCGGAGTACCGGATGCTGCTGTACCTGTATCCCATTGGGGATGAGAACGTCACGAACTTCATTCAGACCAACGCCAAGACGCCGCAGGAAGCGACCTCGCGGGCGGGCGCTCCGGTGGATATCCTGCCGCGCAATGAGTGGACGCACCTCGTCTCGACGTGGGACGCGAGCGGACTGCGGCTGTATGCGAACGGCAAGCGGGTCGGCGAGGGGTTGCTGGCGGGGACGCTGCAGAAGCTGGACAAGGGGACGTTCACAATCTGCCCGGTGGAGTACTGGGCGCACCCGCAGTGGGGCGACCCCGAGGAGCAGACGATCTGCGACGAGGTCCGGGTATTCGACCATGCGCTGACCGATGAGGAAGTGCTGGACCTGTACGCGCTGGATGTGCCGGGCGGGCTGGCGGACCTGAAGCCCTCGCTGGCGGTGACGCTGAAGCCGGACTATTTCGGCAAGAAGCTGGAAGTGACGGTGAAGCCAGCGCATCTGGACAAGGCGTGGGAGGGGCGGATCAAGCAGGCGGCAGGGACGCTGACGGTGACTGATCCGGCGGGGAAGGTGCTGCACGAGGCGAAGGGGGCGCTGCCGGGGACGGCGGTGGTTGTGCCCGTGGCGACGTGGGTGGATGGGGAGTATAAGGCGGTCGCGAGCGCGACGGCGGGTGGCGAGGCGCTGGAGGGGCAGGCGGTGGTGGTCAAGCCGCCGACGCCGTGGTTGCCCGCGCAGAAGGACTGGCGCGCGGACCGGGTGCTGGAGCCGTGGACGGGGTTGAAGCGCGACGGCCAGACCATCAAGTACTGGAATGGAGCGGTGTCGCTGCCGGGGGCGTTGCCAGCGCAGATCAGCGCGGCGGGGCAGGGCATGCTGGCAGGGCCGGTGCGGCTGATGGCAGAGGAAGCGGCGACCTGGAACGCGCCGAAGGTAACGGAGGATAAGGACTACCGAGTGACGGTGAGGCGAACCGGCAAGGCAGGGGCGCTGGCGGCCAAGTATGAGACGCTGATGGAGTTCGATGGCTTGGTTCGGACCGATCTGACGCTGACGCCGCCGGCAGGGGGAGCGGACGTGGCGGCGCTGACGCTGGAGATACCGCTGCGGGCCGAGGTCGCGAAGTACTACCGCAACCCGGTGTGCCGGGAATGGGACGGGAAGGCGCTGGAGGAGAAGGAGTTCCTGCCCTACGGGTGGCTTGGCAACGAGCAGCGGGGGCTGTCGTGGTTCATGGAGTCGGCGGCGAACTGGCGGATCGGCAAGGACCAGCCCGCGGTCACGCTGCGGCGCGAGGGGGATACGGTGGTGGTGCGGCTGCGGCTGATCAGCGAGCCGACGCGGGTGACGGCGCCGCTGACGTACACGCTGGGGCTGGAAGCGACACCGGTACGGCCGCCGAGCAACGCCATGTATGACCAGCGGTTTGCGAGCGGCCCGCAGCTCAAGGGCGCGAACCTGTTTGTGTATGGATGGAGCGAGCAGATTTCGTACCTGAACGGGCGGCTGATCGCGCACGACCCGGCGGACCAGCGGAAGCTGGTAGACAAGTGGCGGCAGATCCCGGCCGAGAGCCTGTCGTATAGCTGCACCCAGTGCACGGCGAACCTGTCGCCTGAGTACCAGTTCTTCGGCGAGGAATGGCACCAGCCCTATGGCGGGAGCTTCTCTGGGTATAAGCGCGTTCCGGACAACGCCCCGTATAGCATCGTGCCGGTGTGCCCGCAGAGCAGCTTCCCGGACTTCCTGGTCTGGTGCGCGAAGCAGAACCTCGACAACGACTGGGGCGGGGGCATCTATACCGATATTGACGGAGCCATCCCCTGCGACAACGCGCGGCACGGGTGTGGGTATACGGATGTGTTTGGGAAGACGGGGAGAACGTGGCCGCTGTATGCCCACCGCAGCGTGTCGCGGCGGCTCTATGCGGCCTGTCACGACCATGGCAAGCTGTACTTCGCCCACGCGCACAGCAACTGGTACTCGCTGTTCAACGCCTTCAACGACGGATGGTGCCCCGGCGAGCAGTATGGCGCGGTGATTACCGGCAAGCCGTACTTCTACATGGACGAGATCCCTGACCGGACCTGGCGGACCGAGTTCTACAGCCCGACGACCGGCGCCCCCTCGTTCCTGCTGCCGGAGCTGTCCCGGTTCTCAGATGATGCACTCAAGCAGGCTGGGCCGAGCGAGAGTTGCATCGTCGCCGCGATGTGCTACGGGGTGCCGCTGTGGGCGGGGAGCATCAGGCAGGAGACGGTGGCGGACGTGTGGGCGGTGCAGCAGGCCTTCGGCATGAGGAATGTGAGCTTTGTGCCCTTCTGGGAGCAGCAGGAGTTCGTGACGAGCGATCCTGAGGTGCGGGTGAGCTACTGGACCAAGCCCGGCGAGCGGCTGGTGGTGGTATCGAACTTCACGGGTCAGGAGCGGACGGTGAAGCTTACGGCGAGAGATGCCGGGGCAACGTGGGAACCGGCGTGGAAGGGCGAAGGCGCGCAGGCTGCGGGCGCGAGCGTGACGGTGAAGGTGGGGGCGAAGAATGGGGCGCTGCTGAGGGTGAAGGGGATGCAGAGGTAGGGGGAAGAGGGTAGAAGATGAGAAAAGGCCGAGTCTGCGTTAGGCTCGGCCCCTTGTTTTGGGATGATGATTCTTGGTCGAGGATGACGGCGTGCGGGCAAGGATGCCCGCGCTCCAAACGGCCGCGAGTTAGCGCAGTTCGTACCAGTATGTCTCCTGCGCTGTTACGTTCAGATTGCAGACGCCGTTCCTGTTCGGCAGGGCGCGGCCTGTGTCTGCATCCACTATCTGCTTCGCTCCCGGTGGCAGACGGAAGGGGTACGCGCCGGAGCGGAGGGCGTGGAGCGAAACGAAGTTGCCGCTCATGTTGATTGACTGGCCGGCGGGGCCGCAGGTGTAGGCCTTGGCCTCGCGGGCGAGGTAGTTGAGCAGGTCGCCGGTGAGGCTATTGGCCCCGGCGAGATAGACAGACGTCCACTTCGGGAGCTTCTTCAGGGCCGCGGCGACGCGGCCATTCTCGTGATAGGTGGCCAGGGCAGTGGCAGCGGGGTCCTCGACCCAGAAGGGCTGCTCGCGGGTGGTGAACGAGCTTTGACCCTCCGGGATCATGATCATCATGAGCATCTCGTTCAGGCCGAGGACGGGCTGCACGCTAGCCTTCAGCAGCATCGGCGCCGTGACTACCGGCGTCTGCCGAGCATAGGTCTCCTCGGTCGCGACCTTCATCCCGAGCAGGTCGGACATGCCCGCCACGGACTTGCCCTGCTCACCCAGATATCCCGCATCCTGCAGCCACACGATCGTGCGATTGCCGCCGAGAAGCTTGGACTTGATCTGCGCGCGCTCCGCGTCCGTCAGGTACCGCGTCTGCATGAAGACGTAGACGCGGTACTTCTGTAGCTCCGCCCGCGCCAGGACGTCGGGCAGGTAATGCAGGTCATATGGCACGCCGCTTTGCTCGAGCGCCATGAGCTGGTAGAAGGCCGAGCTCTTCAGCGAGGCCATGGCGCTGCTGATGAACTTGTCATGTCCCGGTGTCTGGATGACGCAGACATCGGGCCGGAAGCGCGACGGCGGGCGCTGGCGTAGCTCCTGGGCCATTTTCGCCGTCTGGCCGATCTCCGCCATGATCTCCGGCGCGTCGAAGAAGTGGTTCATGTCGTAATACCAGAAGCCGTGGTCGTGAGCGAGGCTGACGCCCGCGAGCTTGCGGTTGATGGCGCGCCACTCCCGCGGGTTTAGCCCGGCGCCGATCCACATCTGATAGACTTCGTCCGCGTGCACCGAGCCAGCCCAGGAGCGGGTGTCGATCTCCTGGAAGAAGAGCTTGCCATGCAGGGCGAAGCTGTCGTAAGGATGATAGCCCAGCGCATAGCCGGCGTTGCGGAAGGGGTAGTAGCTCATGGAGGAAGCGGCGTCGAGGCTCTTGAGGTCGAACATCGGCCAGAAGTCGTAGACGGAGGGGTTGCCGTAGGCGATGGTCACAACAGGCTTGCCTGCGGCTTCCTTGACTGCCGTAGAGAAGTAGTCCCGCAGCCGCCAGCTTTCGGCGGTGGCGAAGTCGCGGTAGTCCAGGGAGGGGCTGGTGGTGAGATAGGGCTTGGCGGCCTCCATGTTGCCTGAGGCCTCCAGCGGCGCGGGGACCTGAACCTCGTCAAAGCTCGCCGGGGCCTCGCCCCAGACGTGCTTGAGGTGCTCGATGGTGCCATACTTGTCGCGCAGCCATTGGCGGAAGAGCTTCTGCGTGGTCTCCGAGTAGTCGTACTGGCCGAGAACCTGGAACTGGCCGTCATGCCCGCCGGAGAGGTAGTAGCCAACGATGGCGCGGCCATAGGGCGTCTGGCGCAGATGCGCGATCAGGGCGGCGGCAGCACGGGCGGAGTCCTCGCGCCACTTGCGGGAGTTGTATGACGGGTACCACCAGTATTCGCAGCGGCCCGGCTTGAGGGCGCTCAGGTCGTCAGTGAAGCCCTCCAGATTGCCCCAGCTTCCATAGGCTTTGCGGCCCGTATGGTTGGTCCAGCACTCTGTCGGGTTCTCGACGCCCCACTGCGGATAGGGATAGAACCACAGGTCGAGGATGACGTTAACGCCGGGGTTGCGGAGGAGAGCCTTCTGCAGGGCGGCCTCGGCGGGTGCGAAGTTGTACTGGTCTTTGCCAATCCACACGCCCTCGTGGCCGCGGATGGATCCCAGCCGCACCGAGACGGTCGCCAGCTTCACGCCCGCCTCGCCGAAACGGCGGTAGTCACCCTCGGTGTGGTAGGGTTCCGCCTTGTAAAGCACCGGCGGTATCGACTTGCCGTCAAGCAGCAGCGTGCTGCGGCCGTCGCGGACGGTGACCTGCGCCTGGGAATCAGGACGAGCCCGCAACAGCCCCGGCAGAGCTTCCGGGGTGGTTGAGTTCTGGAACTCGGTTGTTGGTGCAGTAATATTGAAGGGTTCGCTCGTGAACTCGAAGTCGTCGAGCCGTACCGTGCAGGGGTTGCCCCAGAGGAGGACGTTGAGGTAGACCTCCTGCGGCTGGGCGGTTTCGTAGTGGCCGACGCGCTTCTCCCATTTGCCCGCCGGGGAGTTGATGAGCAGGCTCTGGCTCATCCAACCGGCGCTGCGATCGATCGAATTGTAGCCGAGGATAGCATCCTTTGGTGCTACGCGCAGCAGCAAGAGGTTGGCAAGTGAGGCGTCCTCGGCGTGGAAGCGAAAGCGACAGGTGTAGCGCACGTTGGGTTGCAGGGCAACGGGGGTGTGGCTGCGCAGCACCAGGTACCCCGGGGCATTGGTTTTGGTGAGCTTGAGGCTCTTCGCGCCCGAACATGCGACGGTATCGGAAGCCATGGTGCCTTCCGCGCCGGCCATGGGGATCAGATCCCAGCCGCCGGGTTCCTCGAAGCCGGGGTTCGGGGTGAGGTTGGGCTGGGCGTAGGAGAGCGTGGAGGCGAGCAGGAGCGGTAGCAGCAGGCGCATCATCATGGCGGGCGTCCTTTGTCACTGGAAGGCATGGCCGGTTAGCAACTCGCCTCTCCCCTGGTGGGAAGAGGCGAGTTCTTAGCCTATTATCTCAGACTACTATACTCAGACTACCACACGCTGGAAATGTTCTCCAGCGGCGGATGGAGCAATCCGTAACCGGTGTTCGGGGCGGTCCAGCCGGGGATGGCGCCTGACGGGAAGCGGGCCCACTTCGCGTGGCCGTCCATAAAGGCCATGTTTGCTCCCTCGTTGTGCGGGATGGCGCAGCAATAGTACTGGCCGGACAGAACATAGCAGTCGCCGCCGCCCGCGGCCGACTCGGTAATCATAAGGCTCTCGGCGGGCCGGGCGAGTTGGCCGAGCTTGATGACATTGCCGTTACCGAAGTAGTTGACCATGACGCCGGAGGAATTGAGCGCGTTGTCGGGCACACCATAGTTGATCCCGCAATTGTCGAACTGGTTGCTCGGGCACTTGAAGATCTGGGTGTTCTTGACGTAGGGCATGAGCCGGGTGGCCCAGCCATGGAAGTGGGTGTTCAAGGTGGTATGGTAGGCGAAGCTGCCCAATGAGGGGTCGAGGAACGAAGGGCCGCTGCGGCTGGAGAATGATTCATCATAGTCCTGGGCGTACTGCATCATGCCCAGGGCGAGCTGTTTGAGGTTGCTCAGGCATGAACTCTGACGTGCCTTCTCCCTGGCCTTGGCGAATACCGGGAACAGGATAGCCGCCAGGATGGCGATGATCGCGATCACGACCAACAGCTCAATAAGCGTAAAGCCACGACGTTGCATATGGCGCCTCCGATGGATGTGCTTCGCTGACACAGGCGGACAGGCCTGTATAGCTCCGGATCGCGCTGAACCGCAGGATCCACGGCGATCTAGACAGCGTTCTGGTCTCAAAGTTCCCCATTTAGGCACCAATACCTTCATTTTGACACCATTCTGGTGGCTGTTGGGCATTTGGGCAGTGACCCGCGACCAGCAAATGGAGTAATATATCCCCCGGCGGAGGCAAAGCGCGCGGGGTACAGTATGAAAGAGAACGTCTCGGAGTAGCAGCATGGCATTAGCTGAAGCACATTCCAACCCCACAGCCGCGGCACCCAGCGGCTCAGGTATCACGGTTCGCGCAGTCGTCATCGGTCTGGTCTTCATCTTCCTGGTCAACCTCGCGGTCGGCAAGGTCGAGCTGATCGTCGGGCGCTACCTCGCCAGCGGCATCCCGCCCATCCCGGCGGTGCTCACGTTGGCCCTGCTGGTCCCGTTGATGGCGCTGGTTCGCAAGGTCTCGCCACGCCTGGCCCTCGGCCGTCGCGAAATCCTCACCATCTACTGCCTGATGCTGGTTTCAATCCCCTTCGCGGCCACCTATGGCATCCGCAGTTTCCTGCCCCGCCTCACGGTGATGCAGTACTACGCCACGCCGGAAAATCACTTCGGCGAGTATACGCAGCATATTCCGGAGTGGTTCGCGCCAACCAACATGCAGGCCGTGCAGGCGATGTATGAAGGCGGTGACACCCCGGGCGTGCCGTGGGGCGTCTGGGCCAAGCCGCTCGGGCTATGGCTGCTGTTTTTTGTGTTTCTGTTCATCACCACGCTGTCGCTCATGACGATCATGGCGCGGCAGTGGTCGGAGGCCGAACGCCTGCCCTACCCGCTGGTGCAGCTTCCCATGGAGATGGTGGACCCGCACCGTGGCCACGGCATGCTGGCGAACTTC
>JBDKRC010000268.1:0-20897 GCA_039683575.1 Armatimonadia bacterium
GCGATCTCGCGCATGAGATTGGGTCCGGGCATTGGTATGGCTACATCTGGGGTACCGACGTGACGCGGTTCCTGTCGCTCGCCGATGAGCAGCGGGTGGCATCGTGCCTGCACGCAGACACCCTGGAGGAGCTGTATGACATCCTGCGCGGCGCGCCCCTCAACGTGCCGGAGCGGCTCGTGCAGGCGGTGGACCTGATCCTATTCGTGCATGTGCTGCCCGGGCGGGAGCGGCGGGTGGCGGCGGTGTATGAGGCAACAGGCCAGGGGCACCGGCTCGCGTTTGCGCTGGAGGGTGGGCAGCTAGTGCGACAGGGCGAAGTCGTGCTGCCGGGGCGCCTGGGAGCAGGCGCCAGCGAGATGGCGCAGCGACTGGACGCCGTGCAGCGCATGCTGGAGACGCGCGAGCAGCGGTTCGAAGTCCTGCGCGAGCGCGTCCTGGAGTGCTACTGAGCGATCACTCCAGCCGCCACGCTGTGAGGCTGACTGGCTGGAGTGTGACGGTCAGCGGTGCTTCGATGGTGGCGCCGGTGACGAGGTTGCACAGACGCCTGCCACCGAGGGCAGCGGCATTGAGTTTGACCGTTACGGCCTCTGGCCCGAGGCCGGTGTTGATGATCCCCAGGTACGTCCCCGCTTTGGTGCGGTAGCGCCGCACCACGATCTTCTCATCCCCACACGCCTTGATGATCTCCGACGGCACCGCCGGCAGGGCTCGGTAGGCTGCCGCGAACTCGCGCGCGTACTCTGGGAAGCCACGATTCATGTCGCCAATGCGCACGCCCATGAGGAAGGGGTCGCTGGCAGCCATAGCGAGCACTTCGTCGAGCATGCAGTACCGCCCGGCGGGCTCGTTGCCATGCAGGCCGGGGCAGTTCCAGCCGATCTGCGGGTGATTCATGAAGGCGTCTTCATTGTAGATCCACCACAGGCAGACCGCGCTGCCTTCGCCGGTGCGGAAGTGGTTCAGGTACTTCTCGTTGCCGCACAGGAAGGGGTAGTGCGCGGGCGCGAGGTTCATCAGCCCACGATCCTGCCGGTACAGCGGCGGGTTCATCCCGACGCTGATCCAGGCGACATCGGGGCGCGTGTAGTCTTCCATCAGGCGCGGGAGATCGAGCTTGCTCAGGTCCGGCAGCGACACCCGGCCCGGCACGAGCAGTTCGTCGCCCTTCTCCTTGTCCCACCAGTACAGCGGCGTGCCGAAGTGCAGGTTGTCGTCGCCCCCGTTGCAGTTGAGGATGACGAGTTGCAGGTCCGGGCGGACCTTGCGCAGCGCGGCGGCGGCGCGGGTCAGGTTATCGCGCTTGCGCTCGTAGTACCACTGGCGGAACGCGGCCTCGTGGTTGTCGTGAACCCACTGGCCGAGGTTGCCGGCGGGCAGCGAGAGGCCCCTGGCTTGCGCAAAGCGCCGCACTTCGTAGTCGCTGTAGCTTATCTGCCATGCCTGGAAGCGGTGTGTCAGGATGAGGCCGCCGAAGCTCTTGTACTTGGTCGCGTACAGGTCTCCGAGTTCAGTGACGAGCTTCTCGAGGTCTTCGCCGACGGCGGGATGGGCCATGTCGATGCAAGTGCCGGCGTCCAGGTAGCGCATGGTGCGCAGGCCGTCTTTGCCGGTGGTGGTGCCCCAGTGGTAGTAATGGGGGGAGCCGTCGGGCCACACCGCGAGGGCCTCCTGCGGGAGTTGGCCCGTGCCGCCGTACTCGAGCAGCGGCATGACAGTGACGCCCGTGCGGTCGCCTTCGGCGAGGATGGGTTCGGTGATGCCTGGCTGCAGGCGATAGTAACCGGGGTGGGCCAGAGCATGCGGGTTGCTGAGCTTGTCGGGGCCGAACAGTTTGCTGGGCCAGCCGACGTAGCCGCTGTTGGTGGGGTAGGTGCCGCCGCAGTATGACAGGGCCACTGGCGCGTAGAAGTTCATGCCAAAGGCACGGTAGGAGGCGATGTTTCCGGCGCTCGGGGTGGCGTCTTCGCTGATGAAGCCGAGCAGGCGGCGCGGCGACCCGGCAGGCTCCTGCGCCGGCATGGCCAACGCCTCAAGCGCGGGGCGGTCGCCGAGTTCATAGAGGCGCAGGGCATGGACGGCCACGCCCTCGCTGAAGGGATCAGCCTTGTCGCCCATGGAATGCACTGCTACCCAGCCGTCGCCGCTTTGAGCCGACATGAGGGAGTAATGCCGCTCGTAGCGACCCGATAGCGGAAGGTCAACCTTCTGCATGAAGCGCTGGCGGGTGTGTGGGTCGCCGAGGGAACTGCCGGTGTGGAAGCCGAACGAGGCGCGGGAGTCAATGCCGTTCCACAGCAGGAAGTTGCGCGAGACGTCCTGCGGGTATTCGACGACCAGGACGTAGTGCTTGCCCGGCTGGACCTGGCCGCGCCCCATGCGGTAGGCGAACCAGCCCCAGTTGTCGGTCACGCGGCAGGGCTTGCCGAGGACGTTGGCCAGTTGCGTGAACTCTTCGCGAGTTTCGCGATAGGTCAGCGCCCAGTCGTACGTGAGGCGCGCGCCGCCGCCGTAGTAGTCCAGCGGCTCGCTCGTATACTTGGTGCTCAGCGCCTTGCCGCCCTGCCGCATCGCGTGCGGATCGGCGGGGTCGCCGCAGAGCACCTCGTCAACCAGTTTCAGCCTGCCATACACGGGGAGATCGTCGTAGCGTTCGGCCAGCGGCGGGAGCTTCGGGAGATCGAAGGCGAGCGGTTTCAGCCGCATCCACTCCGTTTGTGCGGCGACCTCCTCATTGCCTTTGAGCAGGCGGCAAGTGATCCGATACTGGTCGGCCCCCGCTTGCTGCTGGGTGCGGAGGAGGCGGTCAACCTGCGAGGGCGGCAGGTCGAGCTTGAGCAGGCATGACATGCCCGGCGGGAGGTTCACATCCATCTCGCCCGTGGCGGGGCGGAAGTAGAAGTCGAGGCATTCCCAAGACAGTTTCATCGGCCCCTGCGCCTTGTCCGTCGCCGCCACCCGCACCACCAGGCCGAGGGCGTCGCCTGCCTGCAACTCCACCGGCGTCACGGCCATGACGTACTGGGGCTTGCCGGCGCGTGTGACCACGCTGCCCTGCACGCCCAGGGGTGCGGAGCCGGCCACGCTCTTCTCCGGCGTTCCCCAGCGCCCGTCGCGCACGGCTTCCACGAGATCGGCGGCGGCCACGGGCATTCGCGCCAGCCACTGCACCGTCTCCTCCTTGTCGCCCACGCGGTACTTGCCGGTGAGCAGCACCTGCGCGTCTGAGGCACTGAATTGCCTGGGGAAGCTGAGGAGTACGGGAATGTTGGCGGAGCCACTGACAGGCAGATCAACCGTCTGCTCACTGCGACCGGTCATTCCTGCCGGACCGCTGGCCGAGATGCTCAGGCCGCTGACGGGTTGGCCGAGGGTGTTGCGGAGCTTCAGCGTCATCCGACAGGCACCGGCGGCGATTTCGGGGGCGTCGAAGGAGGCGGCGCGGGCCAGGGAGGCCGGCGGTTCAGGAACCGCGTCCTCTCCCTGCACGAGCTTCACATCGTCCACCCAAGTCTCCCCCACTCCCAAGAAGCGCAGTGTCACCGCCATCGTCGCCGTCCCCGGCGGGCTGACCGCGGCCACGCCGAAGGGCACCCAGTCGCTGTAGCCATGCAGCCACGACGACGCCCAGCCCTCGTAGAAGGGATGGTCCTTGTCGGAGATGATCTCGCCTTTGGCGTTGAGAAAGCCGAGGTGCACACGGAAGCCGCTGTGCGGGGGCATGGCGCCATGCAGCCGCACCCAGGTCGACAGGGCGTAGCGCTTGCCGGGCTCGGCGGGAAGGTTGCGGTACGACCAGTAGGCATGGCTGACCGAATCCGAGCCGGTCATGTACAGGCTGCGCTGGCCGGAGTGGGCCACGGTGTCCGAAACACCACCGGAGGAGGGCGCATGGCCCGCGGGCTCGTAGAAATCGAGCCGCCAGCCTGTGGCCACGTCCTTGCCGCCCTCCTCGAAGCTGTCGTTGGGGAGGAGGTTCTGGGCTTGCAGCGAGGCCGACAGGACCACCAACAGCGCAGTCAGAGGCAAGCTTAAGTGGCGCATGGGTACCCTCGGTGGTCATGCTGAGCACGGTGAAGCATCTGGGGATGCTTCGCTACGCTCAGCATGACAGGCTTAGCTGAGTGACTAACGAGCCAAAGCCGCCGTCAGCTTCTCAATGCTGTCGGCGATGCGGCTACGCACGGCGTACAGGTCCAGCAGGCCTGTCTCGGCGACCGGCTTGAGGAAGACGTGATACAGGATCACGCCCTTGTTCTCGGGCACAGAAGACAGAGTGAACTCGGTCTGGCCGCCCTTGACGTCAATCATCACTGTGGGCACGTTAGCAGGTCCCTTCAGCCCGCCCATTGGCGTCGAGAAGGGCTTGCCGTTGACCAGGAAGCTGGAGTACTGCTGGCCGCGGTAGTCCGCGTCGTCGTAGACATCCAGGACAAGCTGATAGCGCCCATCGGGCAGCTTGGTATTGAGCTTGATGAGCTGGTCAGACCGCTTTCCGCCCTTGTGCTGCATCCAGCCCTCTTCCAGGCCGAATCCCCAGCCCTCGGCGGCGGTGAAGATCAGATCGCGGACGCCGTACCCGGCGCCGGGGGAGGAGAAGTCCTTGGCGAAGTCGCGGGCGATAGCCAGCGTCTTGCGCCCCTCCGCCGCAGCCGGGAGCTTCCGCTGCTCCGCCCGCTGCGTCAGGTCCTCCAGCATCCGCAGGTAATCATAGTCCTCCGCGCCCTCACGCCATAGCTCCCAGCGGATGGTCGGGACGACATAATCGAGCATCGGCTGCTGCGGCTCGCCCTTCTTCAGCGGCGGGTAGAAGAAGAACCCGTCGCCCTGGCGGTACTGGTAGGTGAACTCCGGCAGCATGAAGTTGGGGCGCTCCCACGGGGAGGCGGTGCGACCCCACCACGTCGTGAGGTAGTACAGGAAGCCCTCGGTGTCGCGCTCCCAGATGTTCCAGTAGATTGAGCGGTTCTTCTCGCCGGTATGGCCGATCAGGCAGGTGCTGCTGACATCGTAGAGCCAGTAGTGCGCACCCTTCTTGCGCTGCTCGGCGGCAACGTCCTCGCGGTACATGTTGAAGTAGGGTACCCAGATGGAGATGAGCGACTTGCCCTGCGCGTCCACAAGCGCGGCCAGGGACGGACGGTTCGCGGGATCATAGGTGAGGGCGGTCCTGATCCGCGGGTCGGCTTGCCGGACGAGTTCACATACTTCCTTGATCGCCGGCGTATCGTCATCGGAGGGCTCATCGGTGACGTAGTAAACGGCGCGGTCGAGCCACTTCTTCTCGGCGAGGTGCTTGGCGATGTCGCCGAAGACCTTGATGACCAACTGGTCAAAAACGGGGTTCAGGCTGCCATCGGGGTTGCGGCGCTCGACGGCTGTCCCGGCAGCGTCGACAAAGCGCAGGACCATCTGCCTCTTCTTGCCGTCCACGTCGCGGCGCGTCCACATATAGGGCGCGAAGTTGAAGGCGCTGAAGGCATCACGTTGGTCGAAATACCGCTCGCCTTCGCGGTCAAAGCCGGTGAAGTCCACGGTCGCCTCGCCGGTGGGCTTGCCGTCCGCGCCCTTGGTGAAGGTCCACGTTATCTTCGCGTTGGGCAGCGGGCTGAAGGCGGCGTTACCGGGCGCGTAGAGGAATGGTGACAGACGCGCGCGGATGTACTCCTCAAAGTACAGCCGGATGAGCTTCTCTTTCTCTTCAGGCGTCTTGGCCCCATGCGCCTTGTAGATGGTGCCTTCGGAGAAGCTGACCAGGCTCTGCAGGATCGGGCGCTGCGGCAGCTGGAAGGCCCGCACGCGAAGCTGCGCCGGGAGGGTCGCCATCACTTTGTCGCCCTGCAGCACTCGCACCTGGCCCTTGTACAAGCCCGGTCTCGCTTCGGCGGGCACTCGCACGCTCAACCAGAACACCAGGTTGCGGCCCGGCTGCACTGCGAAGCTCTCGTCACCCAGCACGGGCGGCAGCGGGTCCGGGCGCATCAGGGGCTTCTCTGAGGGCTTGCTCACATCAAAGGGCGCGTTGATGTCCACATACTCGACATGGTACAGGCGCATCTCACCGACAGGCAGCGTCGCGCCCTTGTCACCGCGCCAGTCCGACAATGCCAGGCGCAGTCCCTCTACTGGCGTCGCGGACCGCAGCACGATCTGCGTCGCTTCGCACTCATTGCGCGCCGCTTCGAGGGCCAGGCGCCCGGACACCCAGGCTTTGCCCACGGCCTCGTCCTGGGCAAGCTTGTAGATGGGCGCAACGGTGTACAAGTCGAGAGGAAAGGCTGCTGAGCACAGACAGAGGAGGCAGACGAAGAGCAGGGAGTGGATGGCAGGGCTGCGCATGGTGGTGGCCTCGCTGGCTGATATGGGCAACGAGGCCAGTTTGCGCAAGTGCGAGGAAGATTCCTGCTTTGCGAACGGGGGGGATAAGGATCGGGGCCGCTACATCTGCTCTTCGAGGAGCTTGCGGCTGAGGGGGTCGAGGGCGCCGAGGTCCACCACCTCGTAGCGGTTGCCCTCGACATCGGTGAAGGTGAAGTGCCCGGACAGTGAGTGCTGGAGTTGGTCCCGCAGGCCGCGCGTCAGGAAGGTCACCCGCCCCCGGTCAGTCTCCGCCGTCCACTGAAACACATCAAATCGCTGCTTGCGCGAGAGCAGCCGCACGATGCGGGGGGCGAGGTACCGCCGCCCGAGTTCGTCGAGGATGGTGTTCCGGCTCTCGTCGGGCATTCCGTCCAGCGTCTCCAACACTCCGATTTCCCGGCCGTCTTTGTCCTGCAGCGACAGCCAGCCCTCGGGGTACGTGTACGGAAACAGGCGCACGATCTTCACATCGCGCCAGGCTTCGCGCTCGGGCAGGTAGCACTGCAGCCGGAAGTCGCGCCGCCGCACCTCGGTCGTCGCCGGATCTAGCAGCCGCAGTTCCTCCGGGTCATACGGGTCTTCTCTGATCTCCCCCAGGATCGGCTGTCCCGGGCGGTGCAGGAAGTTGAGCATGACTACCTCTCTACCGCGTGGACTTTGGACACTGACTGATACATTTCGACGAGGCGCTTGAACTCGCCGCCGGACTTGTTCAGAAGCTCCTCGTGGGTGCCAGTCTCGATGATCTCGCCCGCTTTGACCACCAGCAGCCGGTCGGCATTGCGCAAGGTCGAGAGGCGGTGGGCGATGGCAAAGGTCGTCCTGTCCTTCACAAGCCGCCCGATTGCTTCCTGAATCTGCTTCTCGGTCTCAATATCAACCTGCGAGGTCGCCTCATCGAGAATGAGGATGCGCGGGTTGTGCAGCACCGCTCTTGCGATCACGAGCCGCTGCCGCTCGCCTGCCGAGATCCCGGACCCGCCCTCCCCGACGAGACTCTCGTAGCCGTCGGGTTTCTTCACGATGAAGTCATGCGCGTTGGCGATCTTCGCAGCGCGGATGATCTCCTCCCGCGTGGCCCCAGGCTTGGCATAGGCAATATTCTCGGCGATGGTGCCGCTGAACAGGAAAGTATCCTGGGGCACCACACCAATCTGGTGGCGCAGGTCCTCGACGCGCATCTGCTTGAGCGGCACGCCGTCAATCAGCACCTGTCCCTCATCCGTGTCATAGAAACGGCACAGCAGGTTGATGATAGTGGTCTTGCCAGCGCCGCTGTGGCCCACGAGGCCGATCATCTCGCCCGGCTGCACCTCCAGGCTGACCTTCTTGAGCACCGGACAGTGCTTGTCATAGCCGAAGGTCACATCACAGAACTCGACCTTCCCCACGATATTCGGCATGGGCGTCGCGTCCTGGGCATTCTCCACCTCGGGCACGCTGTCGAGCACCTCAAACACGCGCTCGGCCGCCGTGAGTGACCGCGATGACCAGTTCAGCAGCATCGAGAGGGACTGGATGGGGCCGTAGAACATGCCGACATACGTCAGGAAGGCCATCAACGTGCCGAGGGATATCTGCCCCCACAGCACCTGCCGCCCGCCGGCGTACCACACCAGCAGCGTGCCCGAGGTCATCAGTACCGTCATGATGGCCATGACGATGGCCCACATGCGCTCGGCCTGCACTCCGGTTACGGCCAGGTCGTTACTGCGCTCGATGAAGCGCTCGACCTCGCGCGGCTCCTGCGCGAAGGCTCGGACCACCCGCAGGCCCGTCAGCCCCTCGTTGAGGACCGCGTTCAAGCGGCTCCAGCGATGCCAGAAGCGGTGCATGTAGAAGCGGATGCGAGGCCAGACCGTCAGCGAGAATAGCACCACCAGCGGCACTGGCACCAGCACCAGCAGCGCGAGCTTGTAGTTCATCATGAACAGGGCCACGCTGATGCCCGCGATCATGAGGAGATTGATGGTCAGGTCCTCTGCGCCCCAGACGAGGAACTGCTGGAGTTGCCCCGTGTCCTGGTTAACGCGCGAGATGACCGTGCCCAGTTGCCGCTTGTCGAAGAAGCTCAGCGACAGGTAGTGGAGGTGCTGGTACAACTCCGAGCGGATGTCATGGGTCAGGCGGTTGCCCAGCAGAGAGGACAGCCAGCCGCGGAACGCGCTCACGACACCGCCGATAACGCGGGCCGCCAGCAGCAGCACGACCAGGAAACCGAGCAGCCAGACGCGGTAGGCAAACGCGCGTGGAGTGCCGCGTGGCACCAGGACTTCGTCCATCAGCGGCTTTTGCAGGTAAGGTGGTATCAGGGTGAGGCCGGTGCCGACGAGGCTTAGGACGGTCAGCGCCACGGCCTTGGACAAGTGTGGGCGCATGTAGCCCAGCAGACGGCGCAGGGAGCGGCTCTTGGGGGAACAAGCGGGGCACACGCGGCTGCCCTTTTCAAGCGGAAAGCCGCATTTGGGGCAGCGGCGCACTTCTTCTTCGGGGAAATGCGCCTCCTCGTCTTTCAGCCACGTCCCCAGCATACCCGCGGCAGTGGAGAAACGGGGTGAGTGGGAGGCGGTGAAGCGGAGCAGTTCAAGGCGCTTGTCGTCGCGGGTGACCTCAAAGGCGCCCCCATCCACCAGCGCCTCGACGTGAGGCTCTTTGACTTCCGTGAGGGGGATATCCAGCCGCGCCTCAGCCTTCCCCTCTGCCTCACGCACCACATACAGCCGGCTGTCCGTTACGACCAGCCACTCCTGGTCGAAACACCCCTCAGGTGAGAGGTCGGTCTTAACGCACAGCCGAAGTTCCCCCTGCGGGAGGAAACCCTCCGGCAGCGGGTCATTCCACTCCGTCGCAGTACCCATCGAAAACCCCCGGACAGGAACAACGAGTGAAGGGCATCATCTTCTTCAACAACCGACGGAGCGGTGTGGATGAACCGCTCCGTGATTTCTCTTCTGTAGAATAGCCGCCCCGTTCCCCAAGTCCTACTTCATCTGGGGCAGGATGATGCCGCGCAGGATGATCTTCTGGCAGAACAAGAAGACCAATAGCACGGGTATAGAGTTCACAATGAACGAGGCCATCACCATGTACGGCGCGCCTGTCAGGGTCTGCGAGAACTGGTACGTCCACACCGCAATCGTCCAGATCTTGGGGTCCTGGGCCACGATGATTGCCCATTCCCAGCCGTTGTAGGCGGCGATGAAGGCGTTCAGCATCCCAACCGCGAGGATTGGCTTGACCAGCGGCAGCGAGATCCGCCAGAAAACGGTGACTTCCGGCGCCCCATCAATCGAGGCCGCCTCGTAAAGCTCCTTGGGCAGCGAGTCGAAAAAGCCCTTGAGCAGGAAGATCGTCATGCCGTTGGCCGCGCCCGGCAGGACCAGCGCGGCGAAGGTATTGAGCATTCCCAGGTCCCGCAGCAGCAGGAAGCCCGGGATGGCCGCCACCGCCGCCGGGAAGGCCATGGTGGCGAGACAGAACACGATGATCTTCTCCGACGCCCGGAGCCTGAAGCGGCTCAGGGCGTACGCCGCCAGTGGGTTCACCGTCAGGGTGATGAAGATCGCGAGCAAGACCAGGATAATGGTATTGCGCACCGCGAGCCCACGGTGCAGCAGGTAGTCAATGACCGCCACGTAGTTCCCGCCGAGGTTGTCGGCAAAGAATGCCCACTCCTTGTGTCCAAACGTCGTCAGCAGGGCCTGCCCAAACGGGATACCAAGCGCCTGCAGCGAGGCCAGCTTCAGCCCGTACGCGGCGCTAATGGCCTCGACGCTCCCGTAGCGCTTGAGCGCGAACTTCTGGAAAGCCTGTTCAGGCAGCGTGTCGCGAATCTGCCACTGCCCCACTGACACTTCCGTCCGGACAAAGTCCATCCAGACGCGCCCCAGCGGCCCGTCGGGCACTGTCGCAGTCAGCTTGATGTCTTCCCAGCGCGAGACCGGCGTCCAGGCCTGCCCCGTCCCCGCCAGCACCCGGTTCAGATAGTCTACCGTGGGGAAGCGGTCCTGCAGGAACTGCTGGAACAACTGCTGACGGCCCTGTACGCTGATCTCGATGTGCCGCATCGGGAACTCGGTGAGCAGGAACCCATGCCAGCGCGCCAGCATCTCCGGCGCCGCGTCCACCGGGACCGGGAACGGCAGGGCGGCCAGATCGGCGGACTTGAGCTTCTCATCCTGCTTGGCGACGTAGTCCTCCCAGATGAACCGCAGCGCCGCCGGGCGCAAGTACCCGGCCGTAGCCCCGCCATCCTTCAGGTAAGGGGTGAACTGATTCTGCCGGTAAGCCTTGCGGAATTCCAGCAAGTCGGAGTACCGGACGTCACGCTCAGGCGTGTAACTCGCCTGATCAATCGGCTCGCCGCTCCACTCGCTGGCGTTCACCTTGGCAAAGTCGTCAATGGACATCTGCCACGCGCGGTTGAGCTTGTCGAGCGTCCCATACCGCGAGCGCAGGAATGGTGCGATGTAGCGGTTGTCATAGGCCAGAATCGTCTCGGTGACGTCCCAATCAGCCATGAAGTCGGCATAGTCTTTCGCGGCTGTCTCCAGACACTGCCGCTGCGCCGGGTCCTTCAGCCGCGCCAGTTGCTTGCCCGCCCACTGGTCAGAGGCCTTGGTATCGTCGCCGATCTGGCTCCAGATCGACCACTCTTCAGGCAGGTCGGGGAAATACTGCCGAAGCTGCCGTAGCGAGGCCCGGTGAGCCGGCGGGAAATACCCGCACAGCATGTGCATGAACCGGTCCTCGCGCGCCCACACATACCGCGGCAGGGGATCGCGGCGGTCATAGTCAAAACCATTGCTGACCGAGCCGGTGAGCATGACCAGGAAGGGGTAGACCATCGTGATTCCGCCGAGGATCAAGCTGACGTAGATCCAGACGGTAACAGCCCGACCCTTCGCTGATTTGCGGTCAATATCGCTGATGATTGGCATGCAGTAACTCCGACAGTAGATCTAGGTCCGCGCTCCGCCGCCGTTTCCGGCCCGTCTGCTCTAGTCCCCCTTAGCCTGCCGGAAATCAACCCTCCGCAAAATCCTCAACTGCATATACGTGAACCCGATCAGGATGCTCCCCAGAATCCACGCATAGCTCGTCGCCAGGCTGAAGCGCATGTTCACGTACGCTTCCTGCCAGATCGCCATCCCCATGACCATCGTCTCTTTCCCCGGTCCGCCGAAGGTCAGGAGGAAGATCTGGCCCATGGACTGGAACGTCCCGATGAAGGCGCCGACGAAGTTGATCAGCACCAGTGGCGCGATTGTCGGCAGCGTGATGTGCCGGATGCGGCCCAGGATCGTCGCCCCATCTATGTTAGCGGCTTCATATAGCTCTTCGGGCACTGACTTGAGCGCCGCGAGGTAGATCAGACTACCGATGCCGGCCGCCGCCCAGACGCTCGGCAGAATCACGCAGGCCATTACCGTGTGCGGGTTACCGAGCCAGTCCACCGGCTTGAGGTCCCACATCCCCAGAATCGGCGCCAGTAGCCGGTTTATGGTGCCCTGCGCGGTCCCTGCGTACATCTCTTTCCACATCAGCGTGACCACGAGGCCCGAGGTCATCTGCGGCAGGAAGAACAGCGTGCGGAAGAACACCTTGAATCGTGGCACCTCGGTCAGGAAGAACGCCAGGATGATCGGCGTGCAGAAGGCCAGGCCGAGGTTCCAGAGCACGAATCGGAACGTGGTGAAGAGGTAGTGGTAGAAGTTGGGGTCCAGCGCGATGCTGATGAAGTTGCTCAAGCCGACGAACGGGGACCGGCCGACCACCTTGTAGTCCTGGAAGGCCATCACAAGCCCGCGCGCCAGCGGATAGTAGCCCCACAGCGCAATCGAGGCCACTGCCGGCAGCAGCATCAGCCATGGCAGCCAGCCCTTGTACACGCCCGCTTTGCTCTCCGTGCGCTTCATCTGGTCGCGGATGATCAGGACCGTGAAAAACGCCAAGAAGAGCGCGATGAAGGCAGCGATGATCCGCGCTTTGGGCCGGTACTGGTCCAGCACCTCTCGCGGGCGCTCGAACATGATGCCGGTGTTGGCATCGCGTTCGAGGTCCTTCAGGGCCGTATTATAGTCAAACTCCTTGCCGCTCGGGCGCAGCACCAGGTCAATGACCTCGCGCTGGTAGAAGTCGCGGAACTGCAGCCACTTGCCCATGAAGGGCTCCACGACTTCCAGCAGCTTCCCCGCCTCGATCTGCTGCCACATCTGCAGGTTCTCGGGCGGCATCTCGCGCAGGTAGTCTTTGAAGCCCAGGCGCTCGAGGTCCCGCGGGTTCAGGAACTTGGCCTGTCCGGCCGCGACCTTCCGCCTGATGTCCTCGTCCGAGCCCTCCGGGCTGCAGATCCGGCGCATCATGTCCCAGACCAGGTCCCGGTAGGCTTTCTTCTCCTGCGGGGTATCGCCGCCGCGCCGCAGCACGTCCTTGCCGATCATGAAGAAGGAGTTCGACGCCTGCAGGACCGGCCGGCAGCTGCTGTTCATGCCCGGGAAGGGCATCAT
Source organism: Armatimonadia bacterium (assembly GCA_039683575.1). Classification (GTDB taxonomy): domain Bacteria; phylum Armatimonadota; class Zipacnadia; order Zipacnadales; family UBA11051; genus JAJFUB01. Next base: position 12,873 of record JBDKRC010000268.1, read on the forward strand.
CCCGAGGTCATCCGGCGGGATGCCCAGATTTTGAAACTCCGTCATGTCTCCGGCCCAAAGCGGGTACATCGCCAGGTCGCGCCCGAGCCGCTTGAGCGTGTCGGTCAGGGCCGTCGTCGTGACGCCGATGCTGCCCTCGACCACGTCGTCGGGGCTGAAGACGATCCGCTTGCCGCGGAACATCACATAGCCGTTGTCGACATCCTGCTTTGTCAGTTCCACCGGCTCGTGCGTACTACGGTCCATGATCCACGGCGCCCAGCGCAGCCGGTAGTAGAAGGCCACCGCGGCCGTGCACTCCGGCGAGGCGACATTGCAGCGCCAGGTCGGCACCACCCTCGAGACGTCCTCACCGCAGGGGCAGACGAACTGCGTCGCCTGCTCGTTGAAGGTCACTGTCTTGCCGCAGGCCGTGCACTTGCGGTCCTGCACCACGATGCTCGACCCGGTTGTGGCCACCCACGGCGCGAACGCCCAGCTTTGCGAGGTCAGTTCGAGGCCATAGGTCTTCTTCACGGGGTCATAGAGCAACCGGACCCAGCGGATGAACTCGTCATAGGTCTTCGGCGGGTGCATCGGGTCGAGTCCCGCCTTGCGCAGGAGCGTCTTGCTGTACAGGATACCCACATAGGTTCCGCCCCGGTTGGGGAGCGCGTACGCCTTGCCGTTGACCGTCACGACCTGCCGGTACAGCGGCTTGATCTTCATCCAGTCCGCCCACTTGGTCTCGTCCGAATCGATCTGCCCGTTCAGGTCGCGCTTGCCCTGCTTGTTCAGCTTCGGCTTGCCATTGGCCAGAACGCCGTCCTCGCCGATCCACTCTGTGAGCGGGTATGCCAACCGCTGCTCGACTGCCTGCCGGATATCGGTCTCGAAGATATCGGGGCCGATGTTCGCCGCCATCGCCATGGCCAAAGACGCGCGCGAGCCCTCCGCCGGCATCTTGATGCCATCCCACTGCACCAGCCGCACGTTCGGATGCGCCGCAAGAAACTCGCGGATGATCTGCGGCTGACGGTTCTGAGCGTTGTAACGTGAGGTGACGGAGATCCTGAAGAGCTTCCCGTCGCTGGCCTGGTCAGGCGCAGCGGCAGTCCAGCCGGCAAGCAGCAAACAGGCCAGGACGAGACAGTAACGCAGTCTCATGTGTGATCCTTTGGGTCGGTGAGGCGCGGCGGAGGGCACGCCCGGAGGATTGGACAGACGGAGAATTTGCCAGAGGATTTCGACACTCTCCTGCCGCTTTGGTTTCGGTGTCCCCCCCCCCGGTTTTTTGTCAATATATACCAGCTACGGTTGGCATTCCCACGCCACATACGGCGACGGAGCCTCTGCTCACGCAAAGGCTCCGTCCCCGTCTCAGCAATTCGCTCCAGGCCTCCTACTTCACAGCGTCGACCTCCAGCTCAAACAGCAGGTCATCGCGGCAGATTACGTTATGGGTCACGATCACCGGCAATTCCGGCATCCCCCTCGCTACTCGCGTCTGCTCGAATACCCCCGCATCCTCGGGATACCGCACGTAGGCCGTCGCCCGGGTGACATCAGTCCATTCCATCCCGCGCGACTGCAGTATTGCCTCGATCACCTCGCACGTGAGCCGCGCCTGTCCAGCCACATCACCGATGTGAGCCGTTTTCCCGTCCGGCGCAATGCCCGCCGTTCCAGAAATGAACAGCCGCTGTACTCCCGGCATATCCACTTCCACCGCGCGGCTGAAAGAGCTGCCATACGCCAGCGCCGGGCACTGCAATGGCGAGGGCACCGCCTGCACCCTAACCTGCTCACTACTGGGCTTGATCGCATATACCCCGGTCATCATCGCCGCGCCTACGGGGTTGCTCCCGCCAATCCCGGTGCTCGCCGGCACCATACGGTCGAAGACCCCACGGTCGGTGAAGAACTGTGTTCGCACGGGGTTGAACTCGTCATACCACGAGAGAATGTCATCGAGGAAGAGCCAGGTCCGGGCCACATGTGAGAAGTCCATGCCCGCCAGCGCCAGTGCCTCCTCCATCCGCTCAAACGTGGCCCGGGCCTGCACAGGACGCGCCGCCGTCGTGTCGGTCGCATAGATCCCGCTCAGCAAGCACTCTGTGGCCTCCGGGCTCTCCCATACCGCGCCAACCGGCTGGCCGTCCAGCACCAGCGGCAGCACATCGGCTCCGATCACGCCATGCAGGTGCGCTCCCCCCAGCCCTGCCGTTCCGCCCGTCACCCGCGTCAGCGCAAACCCGAGAGCGGCGGGGGGGATTTCCTCCGTGCCGAACACTTCGCCCCCCACCACGGTCGCCCCAAGCTCCCGCAGTCGCTCCGCCATACCTTGCAGCCCCGCGGCCGTCGTCTGCGCCCCTGCAACAAAGACCTCTCGCCCCACCATGCGCGTAACCAACCCGGCTTCGGCAGAACCCTCGGACATGAAGTTATCCTCCAGACGATCATGAACCATTGCGGTGAATCCTCCTGCCCCCCGCGTGTTTCGCAGTCCTATTTGACTATCTCGAACCGCACCGCGGGCAGTACCCCCGCCGCCACCCGCCACTTCTGCCCTGCCCGTCCCTGCGGCCCCCGCGGCTCCATCTCGAGTATGATCGCAATCAGCAGATTGTCCACATACCCCGGCTTCAGCGTCCCCGGCTTGACCTCCACCGTCACCGTCACCGTCGCCCCGGTCGCTGTGGGCGCAATGTCCTTGATGCTGAGCCCCTCCGGCGCGCCTTTCAGCTCAAGTCTGACGTTCGGCGGCAGCCCGCCACGCAGCGTCTTCAGTTCCACCTGTGCCACTCCGCCCGCCGGTACCTTCAGAGGCTCCGCCGGCGGCACGAGTTCCACGGGCGGTAACATTCGCAGTGGCTGCGTGACCAGTACCGCCAGTTCCTGGGAGGGCACGAGGTGTTGGTACGCAAACGCCTGCATCATGTCCTCGGTGGGCACCACCGGCCGCGTCACCACCGCGTCACCGCACTTTGCCTTGCCCTCCAGGCGTATCGCCACCGGCCCCCCCGCTGCCTGCGCAGGCGCTGCCAGGGCCATCCAGACATTGTCTCGACCCGGCGGGATCCGCCCACCGGTCAGGCTGAATCCGGCAGGAGCCCCCGCCAGACCGACCTCAACCTCACCCTCAAACCCCTCCTTGCGCAATACATGCACACAGAGCGGCACCAGTCGTCCCGCCGGGACCTGCAGGCTCGACGGCGTCATCCGCAGCGCGAAGTCTGGTCTCCGCCCGCTCAGGCGCAGGCGATACCCATACTCATCGCCCCCGTGCTGCTGCGTGTCCAGCACCTGCACCGTATAGGTGCCCTTCCTCGGCAGCCGCACCGTCACATACGAGTCCGCGTGGTGGGTCATCAGTCCGCACGACGGGTCTTCGTAATCATCATTGAAGCCCAGCACCTGACCCGCCGCGTCGCTCACTCGCACCAGGGAATCCAGCGGCGACCCCACCCGCCGTGCTATCACCTCCGCCACAACCTCGTCCCCGGCGTTGCCCTCAAAGCGATAGAAATCAACGTCACCGGCCTTCATGACCCGCCCGTTGATGGTTACCGGCAGCGTCACCTTCTGCGCCTTCGTGGCCTCATCGTTCGGCTCAACTTCCAGCGCCTCAGGCAGCGTATCCACCGCGTACTGCACCCGGTTGGACAGCCCCTGCGGCCACGCCCATGCTGTCTCGCGGATGCCCTCTCCCTCAGTACCCGACACCAGCGTTACACTGGACACCGGCAGATTCCAGCCCCAGAGCGCGACATTGAAAGGGGCCCCTGCCTTTCCACCCAGCGGGTAGATGCGCGTCACAAACGGCAACTCGCCCACGCTAAGCCGGTATACAAAGTCCTCCCGACCGCGATAGATCGGATCCCGTATCTCCACCACATACTCGCCATCGGCCGGAGGATCGAACCGCAGCACCGGATCGGGGTTGAAGCGGTAGTCATCGGCGAAGGCCAGCTCTTTGCCCTGCGCGTCATAGACCGTCAGTGTCGCCTGGAACCAGCCGGGGACCGCGTCGGCCAGGTATGGTATCAGCGCCCGCGCCTGCGCCGCCATCACCAACTTCTGGCCCTTGCGCGCGCGGAACCGGAAACAGTCCGTGTCGCCCGGCCTGATCTGCCCGTTGAAGACCGCCGGGAGGTCCACCGCCTGAGCGGGACTGTCCAGCGCATTGGGCTCCTGCTCGGCCACCTCGGGCAGCCCGCTCACCTCGAACCGCACCGGGTTGCTCAGCCCCATCGGCGTCTGCACCCGCAACTCCCGCATCCCCAGAGGGGCCCCCGCAGCCACGATGACCTGCACTATGACCGTCTCAGCAATCTGCGCATTTGGTTGGACCTTGGGATCGTACAGCTTGAGCCGCAGGTCCTCAAGCTCCTTGAGGCTCTTCTTCTCCAGGCCTCGCAAGAGCGGGTGGTCGGGCAATTCCGGCAGTGGTTCCTTGTTGTCTGCCTTCTGTGGGTTCTGCGCGGGCCTGCCGGCAAGCTCATTCCAGCGCTGCCGCATCAGCACCCGTAGGTGCTCTCCCACATCCCGAAGCTGCTTCTTGTTCAGCGGCCGCACATACTCGACGACCTTCGTTTGCACACCTTCGCCAGACACGTGCACAGCCGACACGCCCTGCAGATTCTGCCCGCCAAGCTCCACCTGCGCGGTAGTCCCCTGCCGCGCCCCCGCCGGGTACACATACCCGCCATAGGGCAACCGCACCTGCGCCCAGGCCCCGGTAGCCACCAAAGCCACGAGAACCGGTAGGAGCGCTCCCCTGAGCGCGACCGCATACGGCTGCCGCACAACCGCAGGCCGTCGCCGTTCCCCGTTCCCCATTCCCCATTCCCGCCGTTTCATCACATTATCTCCCGCAGCGGCCCGTCCGACTTGATCCCGCCCTCGCCCGCCGGCGGCAGAAGCTGGATGTCCATGCCCCGCGGGTTTGGCAGGGGGCTCGCAGGGTTAATGCCCATAAGCTCGTACATGCTGCCGATCAGGTCCTGCGGCGAGACCGGCCGCGAGGCCACATTCTCACCCTTGGCATCTGAGGCGCCGACCACATGCCCGCCTTTGAACCCGCCACCACCGACGACATGACAGAAGCACTTGCCGTAGTGCGTCCTGCCACCGTTCCACGGCGCTTCCCACTGCACTTTCGGCGTGCGCCCGAACTCCCCGCCCCACCACACAATCGTGCTGTCCAGTAGCTTCCGCTCCGACAGGTCGGTCAGCAGCGCCGCCATCCCCTTGTCCATCTCGGGGAGCTTCCGTCGCATGATCTCAAAATGCTGCTTGTGGGTATCCCACCCGCCATAGTTGATCGTCACATAGGGCACGCCACTCTCCACCAGCCGCCGCGCCATCAGGCAGGACTGCCCGAAGGTGTTGCGCCCGTAGCGGTCACGCATCTCCGCTGGCTCCTGGTTGAGATCGAACAGCTTCGCCCCATCTCCCAGAATCAGGTCGTAGGCCTTCTCCTCGGTCTTATCCAGCTTCTCAAACTGCGCGTTGCCGGGCATCACGGCCCCCAGGGCATCCAGCGAGTGCATCAATTCACGCCGCTGGCGCTGTCGCTCGTCAGTCATCCCGGCTGCGACCACGCCTTCAACCTCAAACCGTCGCGCATTGGGGTCGCCCCCGGTCGCAAACGGCTTGTACTTCGGACCCAGGAACCCCGCCTCGGAAAACCGCCCCTGCGGCCTCGTCAGCACGATATAAGGTGGGATCAGCCCCGTGTACCCGTGGTCATAGCCCTTCATCAAGGACACGACTGCCCCCGCGCAGGGATAGACCAGACTGCCACCCGGCATGCGGCCGGTCTGCACCATGTAAGCTGCCGTCTCATGGCTGTTGATGCCATGGGTCATGCCGCGTAAAATCGAGTACTTGTCAGCCTGCTGCGCCAGCAGCGGCAGCAACTCGCCGATCTGAATACCGCTCACGTTGGTGGCAATGGGCTTGTTGAGTGGCCCAGTGTAGTCGGGCCCCGCATCCGGCTTGGGATCAAAGGTGTCCAACTGGCTCGGTCCGCCCCACATCCAGATCTGGATGATCGCCTTGGCCCGCACCGGCAGCGCCGCCGCAGCCGCCGCGGCCCCGACCACCTTCCCCGCCGCAGCCTTGGCAGGCTGTGCCCAAAGCCCGTCGAACCGGCTGAGCCCCACTCCCGCAGCCCCCAGCAGCATCAGCCGCAGCGCAGTCCGCCGGCTCATCCCATAGGCGCCGCCAAGTGCCGACTGCTCCTCCCCTTCAACCCGCTTCATCTCAGCGTCATGTTCGTTCATGGGATCAACTCCCTCAGATCATCATCTGCCGCTGGCCTTCCCCCTCTGCTGTAGGGCGCAGCGAGGTCTGCGTCGCAGGGGGCTTGTACCCCGCCGCCTCGTCCGCTGTAGGGCGGGGGCTTGTACCCCGCCGGCCGTTATCTACGATCGAGCGCCGACGGCGGGGTACGAGCCCCCGCCCTACAGCCTAGTGCCGGTACAAAAACTCCTTCGAGTTCATCAACGCCCACGCCAGATCCTCAGCCCCCTGCTTCGTGTTCGCCGCTCCCTCAAAATGCTTCGCCGCCAAGGCCGCCTCTGCCGCACTCGGCGGCCTGGAAAGCACTCCGAGGTAGATCCACATGATCATGTCAGGGCGCTTCCCCTGCGTGACCTGCATGATCCGCGCGAGGAACTTGCTGCGCTCCATTTCTCTCTGAACGTCGGCGGAGTTCAGCAGGTACAGCCGCTGCGCGTCGGTCGGCTGGTTGTTGCGCTCCGACTCCAGCCCCGTGTCCCGAGGCGACCGCCCAAACATCTCCAGGAACCCGCTGGTAATGCTCCCGTCGGCCAGCGCAATGCTCCGCTCCTCGTCGGGGATGTACGTGAAGGGCTCGGGGATCGGGCTCGAATAGCTCTCGCCCTGCCCGCAGATGGCCTCCAGCGCATCCGCCAGCACCTCCGCCTCCAGCCGCCGCACGGGGTACACCGCGAACAGCGTCTCCGCCTGCGGGCTCTTACTCCGTGCAATCGGCGACTGCTGGTACGTCCGCGAGTTCACGATCAGCCGCATCAGATGCCGCAGGTCGTACTTCGAATCCACCAGCTCCTTCTGCAGATACGAGAGCAGCTCGGGGTTCACCGGAACGCTGTCGAACCGGATATCATCCGGCTCATGAATGATGCCCCGGCCCATGAACCACGACCACATCCGGTTGGCGATATTGCGCGCAAACCACTGGTTGCCCGGTGCGAGCAGCCAGTTGGCAAAGGCCTCACGCGGGTCTTGTCCCGCCGGGATCTTCACTTTCGTACCATCGGGTAGCACCGCCGCCAACGGCGTCGTTACCGTCGGGTTCAGGCACACGATCTCCTCTTTCCACTCCTTGGTGGACTTGTAGGTCAGCCGCGAGAAGAAAGCGGTGAAGTCCCCCCGCTTCGCTTCCGGCCACGTATCCAGCCGCGTCCCCATGAAGGTCAGGGCCACTGCCGCCGCGATGTTGCCCGGCTCCCGCCCTTGCACTGCCCGATAGAAATTCACCGGCGCGACCCGGAAGTTGCTGCCGCTGGACGTCAACAGCTCCCGCGCAAACTGGTCGTACGGCTTGTTGTCCCGCATCGCTTCCCAGATCCACCGGTGATACGCCTGCACCGCATTCGGCCACAGGTTGATCGGGAACTCGGCCTTGACCCGCAGCAAGTCGCCCCACTTCATCGCCCAGTAGTCGGCAAACTCCGGCCTCTGCATCAGCCGCTCCACCAGCGCCGCCCGCTTGTCCGGGCTCTTGTCCTGCAGGAAATCCCGGGCTTCCACCGCCATCGGCAGCGTCCCGATGAGGTCGAAATATACCCTCCGCAGGAATACTTCGTCCGAGCACCGTGCCGCCGGCTCGATCCCCTTCTTGCGCAGCGTCGCCAACACCCGCTCATCAATCCCATTGGCCGGCGTGAAGGCCAACTCGCTCTCAAACGGCGCCACCGGCTGGGCCTGGCAAGCCAACGCATACAGCCCGGCTATGAGTGAGAGGATCAGGTACGGTTTGGTTCGTATGCACAT
>JBDKRC010000269.1:0-2359 GCA_039683575.1 Armatimonadia bacterium
GCGCAGTCGACGGCTGCGGCGGGGAAGTGGGAGGAACTGATCAAGGGGCTGGAGCCCGTGATGGTTGGCTTGGCACCGTCGGGGGCGGCGGTGCAGGCGGCATTGTTGCTGCAACAGGCGCAGAGCAGCCTCGGCAAGAAGGACGAGGCGGAGACTTGGTTGGGTAAGGCCGGGGAGATTTTGGCGCAGGCGCGCGTGCCGGCGTCAGAGCGTGTTACCTACCTCATGAACCTCGCCGAACTGACGCGCGATAAGGCGAAGAAACTCACCCTCCTCAAGCAGGCGGAGGCTTCGGCGAACGAGGCGGGGCTGGGGCCGTTGCAGGAGAAGATCAGCCAGCAACTGGCCGAATTGGCGCTGGCGACGGGCGACTATGCGACCGCCGAGACGGCGCTTTTGGATATCATTGACCGCCTCGAAGCGAAGCGCGAGGCGCTGGCGTTTGACCGGATTTTGCGCCAGCAGTGGTTCGGCGACAACCTTGGCCCGTACCAGAAACTCCTGCGCCTGCACGCGGTGCGCAAGAACGCCGCTGGGGCGCTGTGGGTGGCCGAGAAGATGCGGGCGCGGGCGTTGGCCGACCAGATGGCGTGGCAGAAAGTTGATCTGCAGGTGGCAGTAGCGCCAGAGGTCAGGGAACGGCTCAAGGCTCTGCGCGAGATGCGGACTAAGACCTACGGGCTGCTGCAGCGGGCCATGGGCGGGGAGCAGTTGACGGGTGCCGAGGTGCGCGGGGCGTATATGCCGATCCGGGGCGCATACCTGCCGATTCGCGGCTCGCTGCAGGGCGATCAAGCCCTCAGCGAAGCGGACCTGAAGGAACTGCGCGGGCTGCTCGATACGCTGGCGAAGGAAGAAGCGGCGCTCGCCTCGGCGGTGCGCGAAGAGGTGCCGGCGTATGCCGAGGCCTCGAATGCGCCGGTGCTGACAGGCACGCGGCTGATCGAGAAGATCACTGCCCAGAAGGACCTCGCGTTGCTGCATTACACACTCTGCGACGAGGGCCTGGCGGTCGTGGCCTGCGGCCCGGGAGCGCGTCCCAAGGCAGCGCTCATCCCCATGAAGGGCGAGGACTTGTGGCAGCAAATCGGCAGGTTCCGCGAACTCATCTGGGAGCGCAAGCCCGAGGCGAACGCGGAGGCGATGAAGCTCTACACCCAGCTCGTGCAACCCGTCGAGGGCTGCCTCTACGGGGCGAAACGCGTGCTGATCGTCGCTGACGGGGCGCTGCAGTTGGTGCCCTTCGGTGCGCTGATCAGCCCGGATCGTGAGTATCTGATGTCCAAGTACGCCATCGCCACGACGCCGTCGCTGACGTTGGCTTTGTCTTCGCGCGGCAAGCACGAAGCAGGCCAGGGGGCGCTCATCGTGGCCGCCCCTGACACCGGGGCGGTGGCCTTCGCCGAGACCGACGACAAGCGCGGGTCCTACCTGCCGATTCGTGGGATGTACATGCCGGTGTGCGGGGCCTACATGCCGATCCGCGGCGAGGGCCTCAGCACCGCGCTGACCACGATGGCAAGCGTGCCACTGCCCGGCGCGAAGGCCGAGGGCGAGGCCCTGGGCAAGTTGCTCAAGAACGCTACGGTACTCACCGAGAAGCAAGCGACGAAGGCCAAGCTGCTGGCCGAGGGCAGCAAGTGCGACCTGCTGCACATCGCGACCCACGGCTACGCCGACCCCGACGTGCCGGAGTTTTCGGGAGTGCTCCTGACCGGCGAGGGCGACAGGCGATACGACACCCTCACCGCCCTCGACATCTACATGTGGCCCCTCAAGGCGCGGCTGGTCACCCTCTCCGCCTGCCAGACGGCCCTCGGCAAGACGGTAGAGGGCGAGGGTGTCATGGGGCTCACCCGGGCCTTCATCTATGCCGGCGCGAAGGACGTGCTGTGTACGCTCTGGCCGGTAGCGGACGAAAGCACGAAGGCCTTGATGACAGCGTTCTACGGCAAGCTGCAGGAGGGTGTGCCGGTAGAGACCGCCCTCCAGCAAGCGCAACTGACGCTTATGCAGGACGAAGCCACCAAGGCCCCGTTCTACTGGGCCGGGTTCACGGCGGTGAGGGGGCCGGAGTGAGGAAGCTTTGCCAACGGCAAGCCATAGTCGAGTAACGCCTACCCCCCAATAACATGGCCTACTCCGGCCCTCTCACGGCCACGAACCCCGCCCAGAAGAACGGATGCCTCGTCTCAGGCTTGGCCGCGAGCGCTGCCTGCGCCCCCCGCAGCGCTTCCTCAACCGCCTGCCCCTGCGCGAGATTCTCGTAGAATGCTGTCATGAGCGCCTTGGTGCTCTCGTCCGCCACCGGCCAGAGGGTGCAGAGGACGTCTTGGGCCCCGGCGTAGATGAAGGCCCG
>JBDKRC010000270.1:0-2610 GCA_039683575.1 Armatimonadia bacterium
TCCAAGGCCAGGGCGCAGCGCCTTGGTGCCGAACGGGGGGCCGCATGATTACCCTCTGCCTGCCCTATCCCCTGTCTGCCAATCGCTACTGGCGCACCCGCGTCATGCGTGGCCCGCGGCCCATCGCCCAGACCTACGTGAGCCCGGAGGCGGAAGCCTACAAGGCCGACGTGCTGGCCATTGCTCGACATGCCGGCGCCCGCCAGATCGCGGGCCGAGTCAGCCTCCGGATGGCTCTTTACCCGCACCAGCCCAAGGACTGGCACAAGCGCACCGAGGCAGAGCGCGACGCCCTGCGCTGCATCGACCTGGACAACGCCCTGAAGGTCACGCTGGACGCCCTGAAGGGCGTGGCGTTCGGGGATGACGCGCTGGTCCGCGAGATCGTCGCCGTGCGCATGGAGCCCGATGAGAAGGGTGCCCGCCTGGTCGTGACCGTGGAGGGGCTGGAATGAGCAAGAAGTCCACCCGCCCGGTCTACATGACCCCGCGCCGCCTGATGGACCCGGAGACCGGCGAGATGGTTGCCGCCCTGGTCCCGGTGTCAGACCTAGACCGCTACCTCCTCCGCCAGCGCCGGGTGGCCACTGGCAAGGAATACCGGGTCACCGTGGAGCAGGCCCGCAACGCCAAGTTCCACCGGCTGGTTCACGCCCTCGGCAAGCTGGTGTCGGAGAACGTGGACGGCTTCGACGGCCTGCGCGCCCATGACGTCATCAAGCGCCTGCAGCGGGAGGCGGGGGTGTTCTGCGAGGAGCAGGAGATCGAGATACCCGGGATCGGGAAGCTGCTGGTGAAGGTCGCCCAATCCATCGCCTTCGATTGCATGGACGAGGCGGACTTCAAAGACCTGTACGCCGCCATCTGCCGGCACGTCGCGGCCACCTACTGGCCCGAGCTGGACGAATCGGCCGTTGAGGTCATGGCCGGGCTGATGCCAACGGAGGCGGCGTGAAAACCTTCACCACCCACCAGCAGCGGCTGGCCTTCGTGGAGGCCCTGATGGACCTCTTCTGGCGCGGCTACGAGGGCGACCCCCTCGACATGGCAGAGCGGGCGGCCCTGGACGACGCCACCTTCGCCATCTACCGCATGGGCCAGCAGCAGTTCCTGATGGACACGGTATGACCACCAAGGCCGAAGCCGAACACCTGAATCGCCTGCATCGGCTGGGATGCATCGTCTGCCACAACCAGGGCTACATGACCGACCCGGAGATTCACCACCCGCGGCACCTCGCCGGGATGGGGTAGAAGGCCAGCCATTGGGACGCCATCCCGCTCTGCCCGATTCACCACCGGACGGGCGGCTACAAGGTGGCGATCCACGCGGGGCAGAAGGCATGGGAGGCGAAGTTCGGCACCGAAGCCGAGCTGCTGGCCCAGGTGAGGGGATTGCTGGGGGTAACCACTGAAGGGGGAGCGCATGAGGGCAGGACGACCGATTGACTGGGCCAGCCGCTACGGCCAGCTCGAGCTGGTGCTGCACCAGCGCACCGACCTTCCGCCCCGTCAGTGCCAAGGGTGCGGGGAGATCAAGCCCGCCAACGCCTTCAGCCAGGACAAGCGGTGGCTCCGCAAGGTCTGCAAGGCCTGCCGGGCGGGGAAGGAGCGTGACAAATATCACTTTGACGAGACCACCCGGGACCAGCGCCTGAACGACTGGTTCAGCGGGAAGTGGCGGAAGCGAACGGAGGAAGTATGAGCGAGACGCAAGTAATCATCACAGGAGTTCTGAAGTTGGCAGTCCTTGGCATTTGCGCCTTTGCGCTATGGCTGGACCACAAGAGCCCGGACTGAGTTTCTGACGATTCCCCCGGTCGCTGTACTCATGGGTATGGACAAGCCAGCCCGGCACCCATACTCAATTCCCGAAAGTCGCCCGGCTGACCTCTGTCCCGTAGGAGGACACATGGCAAAACAGGCCGAGAAGCCGAAGGCAGGCAAGGGGGGTGAGCGCAAGGCCCGGGAGCCCGTCTATGACCCCGCCAAGTTCGTCGACGAGATTTGCGACTGGATTGCCCAGGGAAAGACCCTACGGGACTACTGCCGGCAGGAGGGGAAGCCACACTACACGGTGGTCTATGAGTGGAGGCTGAATGACGACGAGTTTGCCCAACGCTTCGCGCGCGCGCGCGATATAGGCCATGACGCCATTGCCGAAGAGTGCCTGGCCATTGCGGACGAGAGCGCATTCGACGCCATTGAGGGCGAGGACGGCACCCTGCGCACCAACTCCGAGGTCATCCAGCGCAGCAAGCTCCGGGTGGAGACCCGCCTGAAGCTGCTGGCCAAGTGGTCGCCCAAGAAATACGGCGACAAGCTCGACGTCAACCATTCCGGGCACATCGCCCAGCCAACCGACCTGACCGATGACCAACTCGCCGCTATCGCCGCAGGCAGCAGCCGCTGAGCTGCTGGCCCGGCGTCGGGCGCGCAGTAGCCTCATCGGGTTCTGCGAGTACCTGTTCCCCAACTACCAGGCCGCCTGGCATCACCGCCGGATCGCCGAGCGGCTGGAAGCCGTGGCCCGGGGGGAGTGCAAGCGCCTCATCATCGCCATGCCGCCCCGGCACGGGAAGTCGCAACTGGCCTCCCGGGGCTTCCCGTC
>JBDKRC010000271.1:0-3930 GCA_039683575.1 Armatimonadia bacterium
GGACGACAAAGTCACCGGCTTCATCGACTACTACAATACCAAAGAAGCCCATCCATACCGCTGGACCTATACCGGCCAGCCGAGGGCCGTGTAACTGTCTAGCTTTTTGGAAGGCGAGACACTAGTCCCCTGCTTTCCCTTTCTGAAGCCTGGGGAATGGATCCTCGAAGCGCCACTGGCCACCACAGGCGGGGCGCTCCGCTGGCTGCGGGACCTGCAGGGGAAGACGGGGGCGGAGGGGTATGCGGAGATGATGGTCTCGGCTCAGGAGTTGCCGCCGGGGGCGGAGGGTACGGTGTGCGTGCCATATCTGGCCGGAGCGGGTTCGCCGTACTGGTGCGGCACGGCCACTGGCAGCTTCCATGGGCTGACACTGCGGACTAGGCAGGGACATCTGACGCGGGCGCTGCTTGAGGCCGTGGCGTATGATATCGCCGCGAACCTGGAGCATATGAAGGCGTTGGGTTGTCGTATTGACCGGCTGGTACTGTTCGGCGGTGGCGCCCGGTCCGAGCTATGGCCACAGATCATTGGGGCGGTGTGTGGGGTGCCGACCTACTCTAGCGTGGAGTCGGAGGCGGCGGTGCATGGGGCGGCGATGCTGGCGGCAGAGGCGCTGGGAGTGGAGGCAGGGGTCTTCGCGATAGAGGCGGCGGAAGTGCGGGTGCCGGAGGGCTGGGCGGAGGCGTACGAAGGGCTTGGGCATCTAATAGGGGCGGCCTATGGACCCACTCAGAGGGGGCGTGCAACTGATGGGTAGCGCGATCGTTTACGGGCTTATTACCGGGCTATCACTGCTGATTGGGGCGATTGTCGGGCTGCTTTTCAACCTGAGCAAGCGGGCCACGGCGATGTGGATGGCCTTTGGGTCGGGAGTGTTGATCTGCGCCATTACCTTTGGCCTCATGGAAGAGGCTTTTCACCTGGGCGGCTTCACTTCCGCTCTGGCCGGTTTCGGTATGGGCGGTCTGGTCTTTCTGCTGGGCGACTACATGATGCACACGTCGGGGGCAAAGCGACATAAGTCCAAGCCGCTGGTGAAAGAGGCCCCGCCATCCACGGGGCTTCTCATCAGCATGGGCGCCATCCTGGATGGCATCCCCGAGTCTGTGGCGCTTGGTGTCGCTCTCTTTGCCGGCAAGTCAACCGGGCTGCTGATGGCCGCCGCGATATTCCTGTCCAACCTGCCCGAAGGGTTGTCCTCCGTGCCGGGGTTGCAGCGCGAGGGCTATAGCCGGCGCAAGATACTTGGCATCTGGCTGGCGGCGAGTCTGCTGCTGGTGGTCATCGTGATCGTGTCTTATCTGTTTCTCGGGGAACTGCACCCCATGGTGCTCGGGTTCATTCAGGCCTTTGCGGCAGGGGCGATTCTGGCCATGCTCGCCAACAGCATGATGCCGGAGGCGTACGACGAGGGTGGCTTTGCCATCACGCCGATGACCATCCTGGGCTTCCTGGCCGCGTTCGTGATCGCAAAATGGGAGAGCGCTATCTAGGTGGATCAGCACCTGCTTCTGGAGGTTCGCGCTGTGTCGAAGGTCTTGGTTGGCTTGCTTTTGGTTGTGCTTGTCGGGGGAGTGGCGTCGGGGGCGACGGTGGGGGAGCAGGTGGGGCTGCTCTTTGACCGAGCTTTGGAGCAGATTCGCGCTGGGGAGAAGGAGGCGGCCCTGGCGACGGCGCGCGAGGCTGTGCGGGTGGCGCCGGGAATGGCCGATGCCTGGATGATCGTGGGTAATGTGCGGCGGGAGCGGGGCGACCTGAACGACGCTGTGACCGCCTTCCAGAAGGCGACGCGGCTGGCACCGGGGCGGCCAATGCCCTGGGTGGATCTGGGGTGGACCTATTACAAGCTGGGCGACTATGAGAAGATGGAACGGGCTTCCCGGCAGGCTGTGAAGCTGGGGCCGGACCTGGCGGTGGCGTGGCGGGACCTGGCGACCGCGCAGTGGAACCTGGGCAAGCTGGCGGAGGCGGAAGCGAGTTTCCGGCAGGCGCTACGGCTGGACCCGTACAACGGGCGCTATCGGGCGTTCTTGTCGGGTGTGCTGGCACAGCGCAAGCAGGAAGCGGCGTCGGCGGCGGAGTTTGAGGCGGGGATGGAGGACCTCCACAACCAGATGGCTGATGCGTATTTGAGCCAGGCGTGGACACTGCAGGATTTCGGTAACATGGCCGGCTCTGCGCAGGCTGCGGCACAGGTGGTGCGGATGGCGACGATGGATGAGACGCGCGCGGCGGGCTACAACGTCCTGGCGTATGCGCAGATGTATAGCGGCAACCTGGAGGCTGCGCAGAAGTCCATCGCGCAGGCGATGAAGCTGGCTCCGAAGGATCCCTACTACCAGGATACGGCGGCGATTCTGGCCTTGCTGCGGGACGATCTGGCGGCGGCGGAGAAGCTCTTGACGGCGGCGATGGCGCAGGAGGCGGCAGAGGAGTACGTCAGCCCGACGCTGGCGCTCTTGTGGGCGCGACAGGGGAAACGCGAGCAGGCGCTGGGGCAGCTAACGAAGATTGAGGCGAAGCTCAGCGAGGCCAGTATTCCGGACGATTACTATCTGGCGGGGAAGACGTACCTTGAGCTTGGCGACAAGGCCAAAGCGCGGGAGTTGTTTGCGGCAGGGGCGAAGCACTTCCCGCGGCACCCGTGGGGGGAGGAGATGGGGAAGTGGGTGGAGGCTAATCCGTAGGCAAGCGGGGGCGGAAATGGGGACAGACAGCCATTTTCGCTGGAGGGTTAGCGGGGATTGACCGGTGGGGTGCGAGAATGGTGTCAGTCCCCATTTCCGGCAGGCGACGACGGCAACGTCCCACGAGGATCGTAAGGCGACGACAGCAGCAAAGGAGCCATGATGACCCCACGGGACCGCGTTTTGCATGCGCTCCGGCATGAGCAGCCTGACTATGTGCCCTATGAACTGCCGATTGATGCCGAGGTGCTGGTGCGGCTGGATGAGCACTATGGTGGGGCTGAGTGGCGGCAGCGCATCAAGGGGCACATCGGACGCTTCGGGATGCCGGATGGGCGGGTCATGTTCGAGGATGGCAGCGGCTACCGGGATGCGTGGGGGTGTGTGTGGTACACGAAGAATATCTTCCACACGAGCGAAGTGCCACTGCCGGCGCCGACGCTGGACGAGTATGATGTGCCGCACCTGCTAACCGATGAGGTTGTCGAGCACGCGAAGAAAGTGGCGGAGGACAACGCGGCGTCGCCTGAGCGGCGATTTATTGTGGCCGGATCGGGGATGACGTTCTTTGAGCGGGCGTGGGCGCTGCGCGGGATGGAGAACATCCTGCTGGACCTCGTAGCCGAGCCGGATTTCGCGAATTTGCTCTTTGACCGCCTCATGGAATGGCATATGCCGATGATCGAGGCCTTTGGGGCGATTGAGGGTGTGGACGCGATCTTCTTCGGGGATGACTTCGGCGCGCAGCGCGGCCTGATCATGGGGACCAAGTGGTTCCGGGAGTATCTGAGCCCGAGGCTGAAGATCATGTACGGGCGGGCGCACGAGCTTGGCAAGCATGTCTACATTCACTCGTGCGGGGACAACTCCTCGATCATCGAGGACCTGATCGAACTCGGGGTGGATATCTTCAACCCCTTCCAGCCCGAGGCGCAGGACATCTACGCGCTCAAGCGTGAATATGGCAAGTACATCACGTTCGAGGGCGGGATCGGCACGCAGGAGCTACTGCCGTTCGGTACGCCGAAGAGCATCACGGCGGAGATCAGGCGGCTGAAGCAGGAGATCGGCAAGGACGGCGGGTTCATCATCAGCCCGACCAAGCCGATCTTACCGGATGTCTCGACGGAGAATGCGGTGGCGTGCGTGGAGGCGGTGTTGGAGGGGACGGAGTAGACTCGTCCACCTCGGGCTGTAGGGCGGGGGCTCGTACCCCGCCGCTTGGATAGTCGTAGATAAC
>JBDKRC010000272.1:0-2818 GCA_039683575.1 Armatimonadia bacterium
ATCCACGACCAACCTGCGTCACCTCTGCGGAGGGGCCGAGCTTTAGCCGGCCCGCCGTCATCCACGACCAACCCGCGTCACTCTGCGGAGGGGCCGAGCTTTAGCCGGCCCGCCGTCATCCACGACCAACCCGCGTCACTCTGCGGAGGGGCCGAGCTTTAGCCGGCCCGCCGTCATCCACGACCAACCTGCGCGACGAAAATCGGCCACATTCCCCAATCCCTAACGCCGGACGAGCAGGAGGCCGCCGAGGATCAGGAGGGTGCCGAGGACTTTGCTGATGGTGATTGGCTCCCGCAGGATCAGCGCGGCGAAGACCAGCGCTACTATGGGGTAGCTGGCCGTGAAGGGCACGACCTGTGAGGCGTCGGCGTTCCGGATGGCGTTGAAGTACGCCCACTGGCCGAGGAAGGCGCCGAGGAGGCCGCCGAGGGCGAGGGGCAGGAAGTTGGTCGCGGGGATGTCGCGGAGTTGGCGCCAGTCGCCCTTGATGAGGAACACCGCCCAGAAGCCGGCGAAGGCGACCGTCAGCCGAACCATGACGCCGAGGAGGGGGTTGGTGAGGCCCCGCATTCCGAACTTGTCGCAGACGGCGGCCCCGCCCCAGGCGAGCATGGTCATGATGGCGGCGGCTATGGCGGCGTTGTTCATCTCACAGCTCGTGCACTATGTCGCTTATCGCCGGCCAGACTTTGGCGTAGAGATTGTAGAGCTTCTGGTAGGCCGCGTGCTTGTCGGCGCGCGGGGTGTAGAGATCGCGCTCTTTGACGAGGCGGGCGGTGGCGTCGGCTACTGAGGCGTATTCGCCGGTGGCTACGCCCCCCAGCATCGCTCCGGCGAGGCACCCGCTTTCGGTGACATTGAGCGTGACGACCTCTTTGCCCGTGATGTCGGCTTTCAACTGGAGCCACGCCGGGCTCTTGCTGCCGCCGCCGGTGACGCGCAGGCGGTCGATGTGAACGCCCGCGTTTTGCAGGGACTGGGTGTTCAGGTTCAGTTCGTAGCAGATCCCCTCGAGTAGCCCCTTCACGAACGTCTTCTCATTGCAGCTCAGCGTCAGGCCCAGGACCGCGCCTTTGGCGAGCGGGTCGAGGTAGGGCGTACCGGAGCCCGCGAAGTACGGGACGGTGAAGAGCTTCGTGGGCTCGTCCGGCAGGTCGGCGAGGATGAGGTCATAGACGTCGCGGCCAGCCGCGTCGGCGAGGGCCTTTTGTGCCGCGCAGAAGCTGTCGCGGTACCAGCGGACGATGCTGCCGCTGCTGTAGTTGAAGGCGAGGCTGCAGTAGAGACCGGGGGCGACGTGGGGGTAGCAGCAGTAGTTGCGCTGGCGCATGTTGTCGGTCAGCACGGGCTCATTGAAGGCGACGGTGATGCACTCGACGGTCCCCATGCCGTCCACGGCGAGGCCCTCGCGGATGATGCCGGCGCCGAGGGCGTTCATGGGCTGGTCGTGACCGCCGGCGACGACGAGACACCCGTTCGGCAACCCCAGCGCGGAGGCGGTTTCGCCGGTCAGTTCGCCGACGATCTCGCCAGAGGCGATGGGCTCGGCGAAAAGGTCGGCGGACAGGCCGGCGGTGGAGAGCATCTCCTCGGACCAGCGCTTGTTGACCACGTCGAAGGCCATGGTGCGGCCGGCGAGGCTGTAGTCGAGGCGCGGGGGCAGGCCGAGCTTGAGGAAGATCAGGTCGGGCCAGAGCAGGTACTTCCATACCTGCTTGTGGACGTCGGGACGCTCCTGCGCGAGCCACTGGATTTTGGGCAAACTGAAGCTGGGGTGCAGAGGCATCCCGGTGATGGCGAAGACCCGCTCAGCGCCGAGGGTGTCGTGCCAGGCGTTGGCCTGCGCGACCGCGCGGTTGTCGGGCGAGACCATGGAGTTGTAGAGGAAGCTCCCATCGGCGGCAACGGGGGTGAAGGTCTCCCCCATCGCGGAGATGCAGAGGGCGCGGACGGGCTCACCGGCGGCGCGAGCGGCCTCGGCGATGACGGCTTCGACACTCTCCCAGACCTGCTGGGGGTTGAGCTCGATCCAGCCGGGCTGGGGGTATAGCTCGGGGTATTCGCGGTAGGCACGGGCGAGTTGGTTGCCAGCGGTGTCGAAGACAACCGCCTTGCAGCCGGTGCTGCCTACGTCGAGGCCCATTAGTGCCACGTGATCTCACTTCCTCGGTGAGCGAAGGACTTCCCTGATGAACTCGTGTTTGCCGTCCGTATAGGCGCGGCGGTCGTGCGTGAACTGCCGGGCAAGCTGCTGCTTAAGGCTGGCGTAGCGGTCACGAGCTGCTGCGTCAGCGCGGAGGGTGTCGCGGAAAGCGAGGTAGTTGACCCACTGCCGGTCGGTTTGCTCCACAAGGTGGAGGTGCACAATCCGCACGTCGCGCTGCGACTCCTTGACCAGCAGGTAGCCGCCCTGCTCTCCCCCATCTCCGCGGTCGATGTAGCCGTTCGCGCAGAGAATGCTGACGAGAGGCTCGATGTCGTCACGGGTCAGAAGGGCGGCGGCTATGTCGAGAATGGGCTTGGCCGGCAGACCCGGTACGGAAGTGCTGCCGACGTGCTGGACGTCCAGGACCAGTTCACCGGCCAGTTGGCGCAAGAGCGCGGCTTCTGCGGCGTACAGTGAACCCCAGGCAGGCGAGTGGTTCGCCAGCCGGACGGTGTGACGCTTGAGGCCGATGTCGTTCAATTCAGGCACGGTACTTCTCGTTGCGAACGCCCGCCGGGCTGGAAGCCAGGCCGCCGTTTGACCCCAACGGGGCCTCTCCGCGTCCCGGAGGGACGCTCATTCCTAAGGCCGGGATTTCAATCCCGGACG
>JBDKRC010000273.1:0-15513 GCA_039683575.1 Armatimonadia bacterium
TATGGCGTGCCGCACTGCATGCGCAGCCTCGATGGCAACCCCCTGCGCCTTGGCGGCGCTACTTACATCCACGGCGTCGGCACCCACGCGCCCAGCAGCTTCACCCTCGACACCTACGTCGGCGCGCGCTTCGCCCGCTTCGTCGCCGATGTCGGCGTCGATGACGAGGTGCCGCAGTCTGGATCGGTGCAGTTTCAGGTGTGGCTGGATGGCAAGCAGGCCGCACAGAGCCCCGTCATGAAGAGCGGCGGCGGGGCGCACCGGATGGACGTGGACTGCACCGGGGCGGCGCAGATCGAGCTGCGCGTGACCGACGGCGGCGATGGGATCAAGTGCGACCACGCGGATTGGGCCGGGGCGATGCTGTTCGCCGCGCCGCCGCCGGAGACGATTATCTTCGACAACTTCAACGGTGGCCTGAGCGACAAGTGGCACGCCACGGGCACGGCCTTCAGCCACATGTCCTGGCAAAACCCTGACCTGTTCCCCGACCAGGACCTCCCGTGGCGCGGGGCCATCGTCGGCATCGAGGGCGCCGGCTTCGTCAACACCAGCAACCCGACGGACCAACTCAGGGCGACGGGCAAGGCGATCTCGCCGGAGTTCACGATCAAGCTGCCCTACATCCACGTGAAGGTCGGCGGCTACCAGCTCCCGGAGGCGGCGGGCGTGCGCCTCGTGGTGGACGGTCAGCCCGTCCGCACCGGCACCGGCATCGGCCGCAAAGACAACACTTTCAAGGGTCTCCACAAGCTCAAGCACGTGACGTGGGACGTGAGAGAGTTCACCGGCAAGACCGGCCATATCGAGATCTACGACGACTCCGCCGAGAGCTTCGTGATGGTCGACTCCATCGTGTTCTCCAGCGACCCGGAGCCGCAGTATCTGGATATTCCCGACGTGGTGAAGATCGACCCGCAGGTGCAGGCGTGGTTGGAGGGGCTGGTCGCGCAGGAGCGGCGAAACGGTTCGGTTCCCGCGATCAGTTGCTGCATCGTGCGTGATGGGCAAGTCATGGCGATGGCAGTGCAGGGGGAAAGGAAGCTCGGTTCGGGAGTGAACGCGGAGTTGGGGGACGCTTTCCAGATGGGGTCCGTGTCTAAGACAGTCACGGCGACGGTCGCGGCGGCAATGATAGACGAGGGGGTAATGGACTGGACCACGACACTGGGCGATGTGTTCCCCGAACTGGCGCAAGCGAAGAACCCATTCAGGAATGTCAACGTGGTGCAACTGCTTTCACACACCAGCGGCATTCCCCAAAGCCACTTCCCCCCGCAATGGGCCGATATGTCTCTCAATATACGATCCAGATACGCGCATTGGATCCAGGGGTACCTCAACCTGCCTCCACAGTTTCCGCCCGGCAACGCATACAAGTACTCGTGGGGACCGTTAGTTGTGGTCACGATGCTCTCGCGCCTGACGGGTCTGAGTTACGAGCAGATGATCCGGAAGTACCTCGTGGAGCCCCTCGGGCTGCAGAACACGACGGGTGTGATGTCCGCCCGTGCCCAGGAAGACCCCGCAGTTGGCTTCGTGTGGCAGCACCGCGTTAGGGAAGGAAGGGTCACTGCGGGCGAACCCACAGGCTTCGGCCCTCCCGACGGCGATATGCATGGCCCCACCGGCGGCGTCAACATGTGCCCGCTCGATCAGGCACGGTTCATGATGGCTCACATGCCAGGCGTTCGGGCTC
Organism: Armatimonadia bacterium; assembly: GCA_039683575.1. Classification (GTDB taxonomy): domain Bacteria; phylum Armatimonadota; class Zipacnadia; order Zipacnadales; family UBA11051; genus JAJFUB01. The sequence goes on from JBDKRC010000273.1 coordinate 1,700, forward strand.
CACGCCTGTTCACCAACGACACGATCGCAAAGCTCCACACGCCGGTCATGGACACGGGCGCCGGCGAAAGCTACTGCCTCGGGTGCTACACTCACCGCGACCCCAAGGCGAAAGCTTTCGGGGCGGCCGTGCAGCATCATGGCTGGAACGGTGCAGCCAGCGCGCACACCTTCATCATCCCTGAAGCATCTTTCGGATACTCCGTTTGCTGTAACACCGGGGGAGCTCCGCCGGATGCCTATCCTGCGGCGCTCGATGGAGTGATTCTCGATAACCTGGGGCGGCTGATGGAGACGCCTTTTCGTCTGTCTATGGCGCGGATGACGCAATCGTTAGTTCTGCCGTCCGAATGCCCGGTCGGCTTGGCTCTCGCGGCGGAGGGCCGTGGGTTCTACAGCGACTGGGCGAAGCACGAACTCCATTCCTTTGATACTGCGACCGGGGAGATCATATGGACGGCGCCGTTCCCGGATGAAGGGCCCGCCGATCTTGCCTTCGACGGCACGTCGCTTTGGGGCGGCGGCGAACGCACTCACACTCTCATACGGTTTGACCCGAAGAGCGGGGAGGTCCTCGGTCGCCTACCGACCGGCGACGTCTGCCCGAATGGTTTGGAGTATGCCGGTGGACGGATTTGGGTCGCGGACGTGCTTCGGGCAGAACTCACAGCCTTCTCCCCGCGCGACGGTTCCGTGGTTGGCCGCGTGACGCTGCCGCGGACGGGCCTCAACGGCCTCGCGTGGGACGGCCGCTACATGTGGGCCGGCCTAACCTTCGAGAAGGAGCTTGTTGCCCTTGACTTGCAGAGCGGCAAGATCGTATGCGAAGTCACTGTGCCCATCGCCGGCCGCGGTTGTCGCGGGCTGGAGTTCCGCGACGGCAAGTTCTGCCTTAATGAATGGGCGCCGCCCAGCCGCATGGACACCATCGAAGTCGGCCAGGAGACGTGGGACAAGCTGGGGCGAAAGTGACAGCCATGGCCGAACGCGAGAAGATCGAAGCCGCGCTCAGCATTGACGGTTCGCGCGAATCCGCCGCCGTCAGCACTATCGGAGCGTCACCCTGCGCGACCACTGGGAGCAGGCTGCCGAACCCGCCGCCTCAGCCGCGCCAATCTTTCTCAAGGATCGAACTATGGCTGTCCCGGCCGCCGTGCTCGCCGTGCTGCTGATCGTCTCGCTCGCTTGTGCACCCGCCCTCGCCGACGTCTTCTCCGACGCGGCTGCGGGCGATGTGGTGGCTGTGAAGGCGGCCATCGCGCAGAACCCCGGGCTGCTGAAGGCGACCGACCGGCAGTTCGGCGCCACGCTGTTGCACTTCGCTGCCTTCGCTGACAAGGGTGAAGTGGTGGCAATTCTGTTGGATGCGGGGTCGGATCCGGACAGCCGCAACCGGGATGGTCGCACGCCCCTGCACAATGCAGCGTTCGTCGGGGCTGACGATGTCGCCAAGCTGCTGCTAGCCAAAGCTGCCGATCCCTTCTGCCTGGACGGGCAGGAGCGGTCGCCCCGAGACTGGGCGGCAGCGAAAGCGCATCCCTCTACCGAAAGTCTGCTCGCCGACGCGGAGGCCGCAGTACTCATCGACACACGTGCCGGGCCGTGGAAGGCTGCGGCTGACGGCGATCTAGCTCTCGTCCTGGCGTACATCCGTCGCGGAGCCAACGTTGGGCTCGCCGGTCCGGATGGCTCCACTGCTCTCCACCATGCAGTCTCGGGGAACCACCTGGCAATCGTGGACGCACTTCTCGGCGCGGGTGTGGACGTCAATGCCCGCTCCAAGGCGGGGGCCACGGCTCTTCATCTCGCGGCACAGCTGGCAGAGGTACAGCCGGTTGAGGTCTCCGACACCTCTGAAGTAGACAGTTTCTGCGCCTGGGGCCTCGCTCTCGGGAAGGATGCGGTCGTCTACTGTGGCGACTTCATCAGCAAAGAGTTGCTGTGGCTAAACAGAAATGACGGGACGGTCATTCAGCGGAAGCCCTTCGTAGACCAGTGTCAGGGCGATCTCGCATATGACGGACAGCATCTGTGGGCCCTCGGCACCCTGTCCCGCAGACTCTACAAGCTCGATCCGGACACTGGTGAGGTGCTCGCATCCTACCCTCTGGACATCGCGCAGCCAGGTGGAATGGAATACCTGGATGGCGAGTTGTGGATCACGGACATCGAAGGGCCTGATCTCTGTGTCGTGTCGCCGGCCGACGGCCATCTCCTGCGTCGTGTTCCCGTCTCGGTCAGCCGCCTCTTTGGCCTGGCGTGGGATGGCCATTGCCTCTGGGCCGCCACGGCCTGGAATGACAGGCTGATCGCGCTGGACCGGACCACCGGCAGGACGATCTGCGAACTGCGCGTGCCTCTGAGCGGTCAGGGCCTGCGCGGGATTCGGGGGCTTGAGTTCGATGGCCGCCGTTTCTGGGCAGTTGAGTTTGGTGCACCCTCACCACGGATCTCCCTTCTCGAGATCAACGGCTCCGTACTGAGCGGCGTGCACGAAGCCGCACGGACTCGTGGGGCGATGCCCCCAGTCAAGGAGCTGGCGGGTGGCTCGCGAGCGCTCGTCAGAAAGCTCATTCTCGCAGGTGCGGATCCTGCGCTGCTGGACGCACAGGGCCGGACGGCGCACCGTATCGCCGCCGACCGGGAGGATGTCGGAGCACTGATGGCTTTGGTTGACGCCGAAGCACAGTTCCTGGCGGCCACGCTGCCGCGGCCAGCGCCGGACTTCACGCTGCCAGACCTCGACGGCAACAAAGTGTCACTGGCTTCGTTTCGGGGCAAGACTGTCGCTCTCTTCCTCTGGGGGCAGTCATACATAGACCCGAACAAGCTGTACGGATCGCTCGATGTGGCAGAGACGCTTGCCCAGTCTCCTGCAGCCAAGAAGGGAGATCTTGTGGTGCTCGTCTGCACCCGCGCGTCCCGTGACGAGGCGGCAAGACTGAGCCGAGAGCACGGCTTCACGTTCAAGGTACTTCTGGATCATACATCAGCCGTGCGCGTGAACTACCGCGCCATCGGTTGTGGTGTGATGCTGATCGATCCGGCAGGCCGGCTGGTGTGGCAGCGGCGGCTGGCGAACCAGTACACCGTCGCGCTGGCGCTTCGCCGCTTGGTCTCCGCCCCCTCGGCGCCACGCGATGCTGCGGCTCTGCCGACGGCCGCCGTAGCCGGTGGCAGTATCTGCGACTTTGAGCAGGGACTGCGCGGCTGGACGCTGCGGGGAGATTGCTGGGGCGGCCAGCCCAGCGCCGACGCCAGCTATCCGGGACGCATGAAGGGCTACACGGGGAGGGCCTTCCTTTGCACCATGGGAGATCGTGCCCCCGCTGCCACGGGATTGGCCGTGTCGAGGCCCTTCACCATCACCTCCCCGTATATCCATTTCCTTGTTGGTGGCACTGATGCCACCGACCACGCCTGCGTCGCGCTTGTCGTGGACGGGGTGGCGGCGCGTTCCGCAACCGGCGCGGATTCTGACGAGATGCTACCCGCTTGCTGGGACGTGAGGGATTTGGTGGGGCGCCAGGCTCATCTGGAGGTCATTGACGCGGGAGATGGCGATACCGACCTGTCATCCGGACATCCGGAGGGGCGGGACTACCTGCTCTTGGATGACCTCCGTTTCTCGGAGAGCGCGGCCGTGCCTGCAGATTTTGCCCGCGGCTTCAATCCTGACGATCAGGTCATGGCTCGCCAAGTGGAACGACTTGCGCCGGACTACTACCAGCAGCTTCGCGCGGGTCGCGTCCATGCCGAATATGTGCCAGACCGCCGGGTGCACGTGCGCTCCGAGTACAAGGTCTCATGGCCGCAGGACGCACGTCATCTGAAGCTCACCCGGGCGTGTCCGCCCACCTTCGCCGGGCAGACGGTACACGCGGCCTCCTTTTCTCTCCGGCTGAACGGCCGCGAAATCCCAGGGCGGCGCATAAGGTCGATTCATCCGCTGGTTCCCGAGTCGTTCCTTTGTGAGGCTGATGTTCCGCCTGGAACGCCGCATGAGGGCACTGCCATCTTCGAGGCCGACATGACGATGAACCGCCTCGCGCTCCTGCCGGGCCAGGGGCCGCGCGTCCAGGATCTCTCCCCGGAGGTCAGGCGCAAGCTTACCGAACCGCTGCACTCCTCGCTGGGAGAGCGTTATCGAAACTGGCTCCAGCAGGAGGGTCTGGTGCGCTGGCCCAATGAGGCGGACATGGCTTTCGTCTATCGCGCCCTGTGTTGGAACCAACGCGACTGCCGCTACACCTGGGACGTGTTCTGGGGCGGCCATCCCTCCACGGAAGCTGCACATTTCGGCTTTGTCCAGGGGAGAGCCGGCGACTGTCAGATGCTGGCGCAGACGCTCATCCATGCACTTCGGGCGAACGGAATACCGTCAACAGCCATGTGGGGCATCGGGCACGTCTGGGCTCTCATTTTCGTGCGGGATGTGGGCTGGGTGCGGGTGGATGACCCCGGCGCAGGACCGGGCTGGAACCACGGTCCTCTTTCGCCGGCGGATGGTCCTATCGGCAGGTCCGGGCCGCCGATCATGGACGTGCTGGATGGCGAAGACCCGCACGGGTGGAACACGATCGAGGGCGAGGTACCGAGCCAGATTGGAGTGCCCCTGGTTGCGATCACAGACCTGAAGTAGATGATCTTCAGCCGGCCCTGAAAGACCCAGATGCCAAGACTCTTGGTGCTGGTGCTACTCGCAAATGGGTGACCCATACCGGGTCAGTCTCCGTGGCCATAGCGCGAGCCTGTGCCCTGGCTTGTAGCAATCAGCTGGCTTAATTGGGAAGAGTCGCCCTGACAGACACAGTTGCGCCGCTGTCGGCGTACGAGTTGGCCTCTGGCGGCGCCGGAGCGCTCGGGCGCAATCTATGAGGTTCGATATGCTCAGCTTCCGGGGATACCGCACCATTCGTCTTTCGCAGTGTATGCTGGTGAGTTGTCTCATATTGCTCTGCGGGGCTGTTCCTGCTGTGGCGGGGCCGCAGGCCAGCGCCTCTTCGTGGCCGATGCGTCAGCGCGACATGCAGAACACTGGCCGTGCGGACTACTCGGTTCCGCCGTCACGGCTAAATCGTCACTTCTTCGACGCCGTTCGTTGGCAAAGCCCCGTTCCCGGCTCTCCGAACGAGGGCAACCTCAGCAGCACCCAGATGGTCTTCTGCGATCAGGTCGGACGGCAGCGGCTCGATATCGTCGCCGGGACCTATCACGCGCCGAAAGGGATCCAGGGCATGGACCGTCACAGCGGTCGCATACTCTGGCGTGGCGCGACCGCAGGGGGCGAAGCAATCGCGCTCTGGTCTGCCGCCTTCTCGCCTGACGGCGGTACGATCTATGTAGCAAATGATGCCACTGACCATCCGTTGATGGCCTTCGGCAGTGAGAGTGGCCCAAGCCTGTACTGGGACAACGGCATGGATCCCAGCGACGGCGAGGCGGCGATGGGGTCTCCCAAGGTTGCTCCCGATGGTCGCGTCTTTGCACACAGTTGGAACGCCCGTCCGCTCTCCTGGGCAGATGACGGCCACGCACTCGCCCGTTGCTGGGCCGCAAACGAACGGTCGCAGTGCCTGCAGGGCGGACCAGCCCTGAGCATGCTCGGCAACAACTTGCACGTGATCAGCGGGGGGGACGGCGGCGTGGCATGTTTCGATGGGACCAATGGAGAGTGTCTGTGGCGCGCGCGGCTGCCCGGGAAGATCGCGAATGCGAGCCCCACCATAGACCCTGTTACCGGCAACATCTACGTTCCTGCTGAGGGCAACGGGAGCGTGTATGTCATCGGCCTAACAGGCAACGGCGCGGCACTGTGGGATCAGAGCGCGCGGATGGCATACGAGTACATCGAGCAGGTCAATGCACCCGGCTATGTGGCTGCTTCAGGCTGTCTCAGTGACGATGGTAGCACCTTCTACTTCCAGTCGGCCAGCAAGCAGGGCGACGGCAAGCTATATGCAGTCGACACCAAGACTGGAGCAATCCGGTGGGCCTATGACACCCACAGCAAATCTGATCGGGGCCGCTACAGCGCATCGCCGATCGTCACTCGCAATGGCGTGATCGTTGTCGGCAACAACGACGGCGGTATGTACTTTGCGATCAAAGACTTCGGCCGAGTGCCAGCGCTCGTGGCGACGCTGGCTGTTGGTCAGGGAGGGACGGCCGCCGCCAGCGCCTCCCTCGCGCCCGATGGGTCACTCTATCTGCCCTTGCGCGTGACTTGGACGGCAGCCGGCGGCGGACAGCCGCCGAGTGGCCGGGTAGAGAACCTCTTCTGCTGCATCGACCTGACCGACAACGTGCGCGAGGCGCTGAAATCGCCGCCGGAGGCGGAACTGCGCGCGCCCGAGATGACCCAGAGTTCGAACGCGAAGCGGCCGGTCATGGCACCACCGGCCCACCAGTCATCGGTGGCGCTGAATAACGCCGTCAGCATTCGCTGGGACCCCGTCACCGACGCAAAGCTGTTTGACTGCTATGCTGTGTACCGGGCCAGTAAGCCGATCATGGACGTGACTGGCATGGTCCCGTTGGCGGTACTGCAATCGATGGGAACCGGTGCATATGTGGATGGTAGTGCAGTGAACGGCAGCCACTACTACTACGCTGTCACTATTCGCTGCAAAGGCGGGGGTGAGATGACCGCGGTACGCAGCCTCATGCCGCGGACGCCTCGCGATGAGACTGACCTTCAGGTGGTATCGATCGCGCGTACCCCCTTCTATCCGCGCTATGCTCCGATATACAAGCGCGCCACCGTAGTTGAGCCGTCGGGGTTTGGGCCCTATTTCTTCAGCATCGTCACCGGGTACGAACAAGGCCAGAACGGTGAGACGCAGCATGCACCTGCTATCGGCGAGACGGTGACCTATGTCGCCACCATCAGAAACCGCGGCACGAATCCCGTCAACAACATCCATGCCACGTGGAGTCTCGGCGGCAATGTGGTCCAGCAGGTCTTGCTTCAGACCACACTGAAATCAGGCGACACTGTTACGGCCTCGTATCGTTCAGTCTGGGACGGCGATTCCCATCAGATCGCCTTCACCATCGAAGACCGGGACATCCGTCCGCGGAACAACGTATTGACAATCGATATCCGGGCCGTGGGATTCCTCACGTACATTGATCAGTCGATGATGGAGGACTTCCGGGAGCGCACCTGGTTGAAACAGGTGGACGCGGCCGCCACGGACGACATGATCGACTGGCTGAACCACCAGATGGCGAGGTTCAACCAACTCTTTGCGCAGGCCGGGTGCGGCAAGCGTGTTCACTACGACGTGTTGGAAGTGCTGCCGGATGGGTACCCCGACCCGGCGGTCCAACGGCTGAATTTCGCCTGCTTTCCCTTTCGCTTCCGTGCCGGCGAGGATGATTCTCGCAACAAGAGCGCCTACTACCACCCGGCCGATGATGCCGACATCGGGCTACTACATGAGATGGCCCATCAGCTGGGGATGGTGGACACCTACCAGTTTGACGTGGGCCCAGACAACAACCAGGTGTGCGGACAGGTGGTCAAGCCGTATCTGGCCGCGCCTGATTTGATGGCCTGTGGTCCGGTGATATCTCCCCTTCACACCTTCGCGATGAACAAGTGGCAGGTTCACGGACTGTACGGCCAGTATTTGTACAACCTGCCGGCGACCATTGCCATGCGCCTCATGGGACGCGACGGTCGGCCACTCGCGGCAGCTCATGTGAAGGTCTATCAGTACTGTGAGCGGCCCGGGATCGGTCGCGCTTTGACGAACCAGATCAAGGCACAGGGGGAGACAGACAGTGAGGGGCGGTATGTCCTGCCGAACGTGAAGATTGACCCTGCACTAGTGCCACCTTTGCCGACTGGCGACACTTTGCGCGACAACCCCTTTGGCTATGTCGATTGCGTCGGCACCAACGGCACTTTGCTGCTGTCCGTCGAAAGCGGGGGCGAGATTGACTACTGCTGGCTCGATCTCGGCGAGTGTGTCGCGGCATATGGCCGTGGGGACAGGAGCGCAACAACCTTCACACGCCCCCTTGATCTCGGCGGCCCCGTCCAACCGCTGCCGCCACATGATCTGACTGAGTCCAGCGCTGGCGAGTGGCGAATCACGGCGGCTGACAAGACACAACCGACTGAGACCTTTGCGTCCGACGATGGCGACCGCGCGGTTGCGGGTAACTCATCTGTCAGGTTCGAAAACAGGGGCGGAGGTAATCCCATTCTTCGCTACCCAAACACGGCCCGCGCGCAATGGGATCTGACACGCGCAATATCTCTGCAGATCACAGCATATGCCGAGTTCGCCAACGGCGCTTTTGACGTCAATGGGATGCCGGTCGTGCGACTGTATGATCAGAGCGGCAGCTACGCTGAGTACTGCCCCTATGCCAATGGCACACGCAGCAACCTTATCAACAAAGCCATTGGGAGATGGTGCACCCTGAGCATCCCATTAGCGGCGGCATCTACGGCCAGGGAAGGTTGGCGCAGGGTGGATTCTGGTACGGTGGACCTGTCCAGAGTAAGCAAGCTCGAGATCATATTGCGGCGTGATCCCTACCGGGCAGGATCGTACTCGTTGTGGTTGGACGACGTACATTTTTCGTTCTGACGTTACCATAAGGGCGAGGCACCTCGCCAACGGGCGCCAGGCCATCAGGCGGGCCTGTGCCAGATGTCAACGTTGGCGCGCAGAAGGGATGTCCCCCGTATCCGGTGATTGGTTGGTAAAGACCTGCCGCCACACCGGTTTCGCTGCCGCACCTGACACCAGGAGACCATCCATGCGAGTATATGTGTCTGCGTTTCTCGTTCTGGCCTTATTCGTCGCTGCCAAGGATTCCCACGTGGCTGCTCAGGGCACTTCTGCTCCCTCGATCGCTTGGGCGAATCAGCCGCGCGTCGCTGATTTTCTGGAGGGGGTCGAGCTGATCTCTGGCGGACGCGAGGCTGGGAAGTGCGTCTGGCTGCGTGTGGGCGGGAAGAGAGTTTTTGACGCCACAGGCTGGCGTGGCCGCGGGGTGAACATGGCGACCTTCAAAGACGCGGCGCTGATCTCATCGGACACCTTCAACACCAGCGAAAGCAAGGAGCGCACGGAGGCCTTCGCTCGGGCCGTCGAAACACTGCCCGCTGGAACGACCGTCATCCTCGCTGTCTGTGAGGATGGCACCGGTTGCTTCTCGGAGCGTGGCCAAAAGGCCATCGAGAGCATCGGTGGCAGGCTGGGCCTTTTCGGACAGCAGTCTGGCTCATCGTACTTTTGCATCGGCGTCAAGGGGCTGTCTCCCGGGATTGCGGTTGAGCGCGCTGGACGGGAGCGGCTTGAGTATCCCTCGCCGTTTGCCTTCCAGAAGACAGTTCTGCAAGGGGGGCGACCATCTCCCCTGGTTGCTGCCACCGTTAGGGCTCTCGATGCCGGCGGGAAGCCGGTGGTGGGTGCGGCCATCTACGCTTGGTGTCCGGGGCGGGGTTTGTCAGTTCCCTGGCCCGATGCTCCAGCGTGCTTCACGGATAGCCAGGGCATTGGCAAGTTCTGCGCCTTGGCGGGCGATTGGACGCTCTTGGGCGTCTGTCGCCTGCCTGACGGTGACAGGGGTTGGGCAGTCTGCCGCTCGCATGTCGTCCTCGATGATACTGCCTCGCAGGCGTTGCTCAAGGCGAATGCCACCCTCCAGTGCCGCTTCGAGAACCTCCCCGACGGCGCCCGCGTCCGCGGGGGCGATTTGTACGCAATCCCGACTAGTGAGGCTCCGCACTGGATGCCATCCTCAGTTGGGGGCGGGCGATTTCGGACCCTTGAGACGAACACCGAGGAGCCCCTTGACCTGTGGTGGGATGAGGGAGCTCGTGATGCACGCCGCAGCTACTTTCTCAAGGCGAGCATAGCGGCGGACGAGGCAACGGCAGTATGGGACGCTGCCGCGGATGTGAATGCGCGCCTGCGGGTTCCGCCCTTCAATCCGGTTGACCCGAGCGTGCGGGGATGGGTGACCATCGACAACTTGGAGTTCTGCTACCCGCAGCGACCGATTTACCACTACTTCGGGCCGGAAGGCAAGGAGGTGATCACCACACCCGCACAGGCTTCGGTACATTGGACTGTTGGCTGGGACAATGCCAACAGCAATGGGCATTCCGAGGAGGCTGAAGAGCATCTCCTCCTGCGTGCGGGTGAGGAGGTCAGACTGGAAGTAAGTCAGCAGGTATCAGCGCATCCAGTGCTCGATCGTGTCAGCGACCGTGAGTTCCAGTACTGGCTCAATGCCACCGACGGGAACGGACACCGCCTTCACGAAGTGCATCGGGGACACGAGGCAGTCGCGGGAAAGCTCGAACTGCTTGACGAGAAAGAAGCCCTCGTGCAATCGTTGCCAGTAAGGCTCACGCACGAGGTGTGGCAGTTGCCTGCGGGGCAGCGCTTCCCGAGCAAAGGCACCTATCGGCTGACTCTTGACTTTGGTCCGTTCGGCAGTGTCCTCCAAGAAGGGGCAATACCCGAGGAAAGCGCGCTGCGGGGCAGACAAGAACGCGAACATATGACGCTGCTATACCCCGCTGTTCCTGACCGCGAAAGCCAGAGGATTCTGGACGAGCTGGCTACGACATGTGCCGATGACCTGGAACGGCTCGTCTGTGACGGCTACAACTGGTACGGCATCACACCCCCGCGAGGCATCCAGTTCCACGCGGCCCTATGCCCGCCGACGGCCGGTGGTTCAGCGGGATCGTACATCGTGTTCCACCTGAACTTCCTTGAGCGCTGGGACACGCGCCGGTGGGACCCTTCGCGCGTCGCTGCTCACGAACTGGGACACAGTATGCACTGCATAGAACCGCTGCACGTGTTTCTCGAGGAGAGCGACAAGGATAGTGGCGGCACCTACAATGAGTCTCAGGCCACGTTCATGGGATGCATGGGTCTACTATCCAAGTTTGGCCCGGTGACGCGCGACGCGAGTTTTCTGGCGGAATCGCAACTACTCCTTGATTGGTTCAGGGGAACTTCGGCCCCCGGGTGGCAGCAGTCGAGACGGCTTTTCTACTTGAGTTGGCTGCTTCAGCGGGAGCTCGGAGACGACTTCTGCAGGCGGTACTTCCGGTTGGCACACGCAGACCCGCCTGACGTTCGGAACCGTATCCGCTCCCAATCCTGGAGCGCGACGGAGAAGATCTGCGCCCTGTATTCCTCGGCGGCGGGGCAAGATCTGTCGGAACGGTTTCGAGAGATGGGTTTCGAAATACGCCCGGGAACTGGAGTGCTGCCGAACCAGTAGTCTTTACAGATACTTCCAGAGCACTCGTGCGCCCGGTTGTTGGCGACCCCACGCCCATAGTGCATAGTCCTGGTGCAGGCTTCCACCCCGCCCCCGCTTCGCCGACATAGCTTCACGGCGGCCGAAGACCGCGCACTTGCTCAACTCTCAGAGACCGCTACAGCGGGCGTTTGTCGAGGTCAGCGCATTGCTTATTGCAGCAAGAATGCACACGATTCCACCTGCCGCCTTGTTGACAGCGGCCACCCCTTCCGATAGATTTCTTCATCGGCGAAGCAGACCTTCTGGCTAGTCGTGCCGGGCCTTTGCTCGCCGTGGGAGAGGAGTTTTTGGATGACGTTCCGGGCCGTGATCGTTGTCTGCCTCATGCCAAGTCTGCTCTTTGCGGGACAAGAGCCGGCTGCCACGCTGGTGGCCGGCACCGGCGTGACCGGCTATGACGGGGACGGGCGAGCGGCCGTCGCGTCCGCGCTCAATCACCCCCACGGGCTTGCGGTTGGCCCCCGGGGCCAACTGTTCATCTCGGAATGGGATGGAGGTCGGATTCGTAGGGTCGCCCCTGACGGCGTGATCGGAACCGTGGCGGGAACCGGGTGGCAGGGCTCTGCCGAAAACGAGGGACTGGCTGTTGAGGAACCAGTGTGCAACCCGTCCGGTCTTGCTGTGGAGCCGGATGGCGCAGTGCTCGTGGCCGACTACGGCAACAATCGTCTCTGCCGAATCTCAAGTGATGGCTGGCTCACCACCATCTGCGGGAACGGACGCCCCGGCTATGGCGGTGACGGTGCCCTCGCCACAGGTGCGCAGTTGAACGGTCCCGCCGCAGTTGCCGTGGACCGTGCCGGAACTGTGTATGTGGCTGACTCAAAGAACCACAGGATTCGTCGGATTGACGCCGACGGCATCATCAGCACGCTCGCAGGAACCGGCGAAGCGGCCAGCGGTGGGGACGGCGGGCCCGCGCGAGAGGCGCAGATCAATGTGCCCGAAGGACTTGCGCTGGGGCCCGATGGCAGCCTATATGTCAGTGAGTGGCAGGGGCAGCGGGTGCGGAGGGTCGCCCCGGATGGCGGCATCACCACGGTAATGGGGACGGGCGTGCCGGGGCTGTCTGGGGACGGAGGACCGGCCGCCAGTGCTCAAGTCGCGGGTCCACGCGGTCTTGCCGTTGACGCTGGGGGCAATGTCTTCATCGCCGACCATTGGAACAACCGCGTCCGGAAGGTCAGCGCGAACGGCATCGCCAGTACGGTAGTGGGGGAGGGGGATACGAAGCTGGATTGGCCGAGTGGGGTGGCCGTGGATCTCTCCGGCGGTTTGCTGGTCGCCGACACGTGGCACAGTCGCGTTCTGAGGCTGCAGCGGGTAGCCGCACCCACCGTACCGCCGGCCAATGGTGCCCCAGTAGCGGCGCTGCCAGGGGACACCGGAACCGTTGTGCAGCCAACGGTTCTCATTTCTGCAGCGCATGACTACCTGGGAGGGCTTGAGGGGCAGATCCACCAAGGCTTGCTGCGCAGACGTGGAGTGCGTTCCACTCTGGCCCTGGAGGGCCTGGAGGAGGTGTCCCTGGATCCCTATCAGGTGGTCGTATTGTCCGCTCCCGGCCAATACTGGCTGCCATATACGGAGGGCGAGCGGCTTCACCTTCGGCAGTATGTTCAGGCGGGTGGTGGCCTGCTCCTGCTGGGTGATGTGTCGAAGTGGGAGCGCGACGTGGCTGACGGCGCATTCGGTCGAAGGAATCCCTTCACTTTGAACTCGGTTGCCTCTGACTTCGGCTTCCAGTTCACCACGACAATTGGGCCGATCGGCCCCACCTTAGGCCCGCCGTGGACGAAGCTGCTACTCAGGGCACGAGGTGTGGCTGCTGGCTGCATCTATGCAACTACGTCATTGGAGGTGGCTGCCTACGATGCGTCAGGCAATCTGGCGGTAGCCGGAGCCTGCGTTGGTCACGGACGAGTGCTTGCGGTGGATATGTCCGTTGCGAGACTCAGCGAACTCGCAGCGAGTAGCGAGCCAACCGGCTCCGGCTTTCGCCAAGCCTTGCGATGGTTAGCCGGGGATGTGCCGTCCAACGAGGCGTTTATGGCTCCGGAGCGTATCCTGCCGGGGCGCACATACCGGCGCGGACGCCTCGAGTTTCTCGGCTGCCGGCTCATTTCCGAAGAAGTCACGCGGCGGAATGTAGAGCTGTTCGAGAGAGCCTACCAACTGCTGCGAGACTCGCTGAAGCTCGATCTGCGGGACTCACTGGGTGTGCTGCGGGTCATCTTCGTCCAGACCGACGGCGGATTCACGGGTGGAGATGAGATGCACGTGGGGATCAACGAGACTCCTGAACGCTTCCTCGCATATGTGTCTCATGAATTGGGCCACCAATGGGCCGCTCCCGGTGGCATGCCGGGCGGCTTTGATGAGGGGTGGGCCAACTACTGCTCCTTCGTTGCCGCCGCCAAGACTGAGTTCGCGGAGCAGGCAAAGGCTTCATGGGCGGCCGACCTAAGGGCACTTCACGAGGCGGATCCGACCATGAGC
>JBDKRC010000274.1:0-20410 GCA_039683575.1 Armatimonadia bacterium
ATGGCCGCGAAGGCTTTGGGGATCGCTACGCCCTGCGGGCAGGGGAGGCAGTACTCGCAGCCGGTGCAGTAGAGCTCGGCGAGCTTTTGATTGTCCTGCAGGGCCTGGTTGATGGCCTCGATCTCGGCGCCGCTGAGCGGTTCTTCGCGGGAGGCGACGGCGCAGTTCTCGCGGACCTGCTGCTCGGTGTTCATGCCGGAGAAGGCGATGGTGACGTTGGGGTTGGCAAGGACGAAGCGCAAGGCGAGTTCGGCGGTTGAAGCGGCGGAGGGGATGAGGGTCTGGAGTTTCTCCGAGTGCATCCCGAGGCGGCCGCCACCGACCGGGCCCATGATCTCGACACCCATGCCCAGTTCGTGGGCGCGGGCGATGGCTTCCTCGTTCTGGCGGTCGAGGAGGTTGTACTGCAGCAACATGCCCTCGAAGAGACCAGTTTCAACGAGCTTGATGATGTTCTCGGGCGTGTCGTGGACTGAGAAGACGAGGTGCTTGATTATCCCCTGCTCTTTGGCTTTGAGGGCCTCTTTCTGGAGCGTGGGCTCGTAGGCCCGGGTGAACTGGTCCCAGGTGAGGCTGTGGATGACCTTGTAGAAGTCGATATAGTCGGTCTGCATGCGCTCGAGGGTTGTTTCGAGGCGCTGCCACCAGCCTTCAGGGGTCTCGTCACTCCAGCAGGGGTTCTTGCTGGCGATATAGACCTTGTCGCGGCGCCCCGCGATGGCCTTGCCGACGTAGATTTCGCTGCGGCCCTCGCCACCGTAGCCGAAGGCGGTATCAATGTAGTTGATGCCGAGGTCCATGCCAAGCTGCATGAGGCGGACGGATTCGTCGGGATCGCCGAAGGGCAGGCGCATGGCGCCATAGCCGAGGGCGGAGACTTGCTTGCCGGTATTGCCGTACGGACGGTATTGCATTGGGATTACCCACCACCAGTTGAAGAATGAGGCCCATGATAGCGGAGGAGGGGGCGGTGAGGCAAGGGGAACAATGGGAAGGGGGAGCTGTGGAGATGGCGAAGATGGTAAGGCTGTGCGGATGATGAGAGGAGCGGAAACATGATGACCATGAGCGGCGGGCAGACGGTTCTTCTGGCGGCATTACTGCTGCTGGCGCAGTGGGCAGCCGGGGGCGCGGCTGTTGCCCAACCGCCGGCTGGACGGTTGCAGGTGGTCAAGGAGGGCGAACGGGTCTATGTCCGGTCGAGTTTCTCGCCGACGCATGAGGTGGTCGTGGTGGTCGGCAAGGGCACCAACCGCCAGATCAACTTTGAGAAGACCGTCCTAGTGCCGATGGTGGCCGGGACCAAAGCCGATGACCTCACGAATTCCCAGCTTATCCACGGCAACGGGGACGATTCCACACCGTGGAACCTGAACGGGACCTATATCGGCGCTAACCACGGGTGCTCGGATTCCCGAGTGATCACTTGCGAGAACCACGGCCTCACAACGGCAGACCTCGGCAGCGAGTGGGCTGATGGGGCCGGGACGAAGTTCTATGTGCTGAAGATTCCGGATGGCAGCCATTTCTGGGTGCTGTCGGCCAACTCGGGCACCGGAGACATCTGGAAGTTCAACGGCAAGGTCGTAGGGCCGACGCTGAAGAGGACGCGCGACGGAGCGACGTTGACGTTCACTGAGGCAAAGATGGTGCAGCTTACGCCAGCCTGCAGGATCAACAGCCAACAGTACCTGGTGAACGGGACGACGCCGCTGGTCGAGGGGCAGGCTGTGGAAGGCGAGAGCTTCGACATTGTGGAGGATTATGACGTGATCAGCCCCGCGGGGGTGCTGGCCGACTATGTGGCGCATCCGGGGGAGGAGCGCAGTTTTGTGGCGCCGGGGCTGCCGGCAGTGGTCTCCAACCACATCATCTACCGGTTCCTTCCGAACGGGGCCAATGTGATCTACACTACCTCGCAGGCGAAGCAGGACTTCAACATCGGCTACATGGGCTTCATCCAGTCGGCCAAGCTGTCGCTGCCGCCCGGGTCGACGACGCACCAGTACTACATCCCCAAGACGCTGCCGTTCGAGGCAGGGGGCAAGACGTGGGACTTTCAGGGGCAGCAGGATTACCTGGCGGCCCCTCCGGTGCCGCTGAATTTCGCGGTCAGCAATAACAACGTCAGCGATCCGGGGAATCTGCCAGACCGGTTCGTGCAGTTGCTCGGACACCGGGAGGGCGAGCAGACGGTGCATGACGTGGGCTATGCGCTCGGGTATTCGCTGGTTCAGGGGATGACAGTACCGGCGCAGCGGGCGGCAAACGCGGGAAAGGCCCTTATGCTCTACACCAGCGCGAAGAGCTACCCCACGGCGGTAGATGCCAAGATGGGTCAGACCATCAAGGCGGGGACAAGCTTTGAGTGCGTCGGCTACCGGCAGTATTTCTGGCCCGGGGCGTATCCACAGACGACGTGCTGCTACTGGCACCAAGAGGGCAACGAGACGCTACTGTATGTCGATTATCACCGAGCAGTTGAGCGCGATGTATTGCGGCTGCCGGGGGAGTTTACGGGACGGAAGCTGCGGGTAGTGGAGAAGACGCCGTCGGTGACGGTGCATACGGGGGACGTGGTTCCGGCGGAGGGG
Organism: Armatimonadia bacterium; assembly: GCA_039683575.1. GTDB lineage: Bacteria > Armatimonadota > Zipacnadia > Zipacnadales > UBA11051 > JAJFUB01. The sequence goes on from JBDKRC010000274.1 coordinate 2,595, forward strand.
CTGGTGCTGTCAGTGGCGGGTAGCTATGGGTCGGTGGTGGTGGGGATTCGGTGAGGAGGCGGTGATAGCGGACGGCCGGATGGGCGGTGAGACGGAGGTTGGTCGTAGATAACGGCGGGCCGGCTAAAGCACGGCCCCTCCGAGGCAGGCCCTACTGGTTGCGGGTTAGGATTTTGTCGAGTAGCTTCTTAGCCCACCAGGCGAGGGTGTAGAAGGGGGAGCGCTTGAGGCCTATGGCGTCGTAGGGGCAGGCTTCGAGGCAGCAGAAGCACTCGACGCAGAGCTTGCAGTCTACGCGGGCGTAGTCCTCGATCACGATGGCTTTGCGGGGGCAGATTCCGGCGCAGGCCTGGCAGCGGCGGCACTTGCGGCGGTCTACGCTCGGGCGGGCGGTGATCAGGGGGCGCAGGAGCGGCATCAGGCGGCCCAGCATGTCGGCGCGGACGATGGGGGCGCGGGCGATGCGCCGGGTGACCTCGGCGGGGGCCAGGCCGGTGACCTCGATGTTGGCACGAAGCCTCTCCCCTATTCCCGAGTTGCCAGCGACTACCGTAGTGGCGATTTCGTCGTCGGCGAACCCCATGAGGCCGGCGGTGATGAGATCGAGGGCGACACCGTCGGTTGAAGCGGCGATGACGCCGAGGTCACGCGGGCGGCCCTGGGTTGGCCCCATGCCCTCCATGACCACCACGGCGTCCATGAGGTGAACTTCAGGGACGCGGGCGGCGTAGCAGTCAACCAGGGCCTCGCTCAGGGCCCAGTAGCCGCCGAGCAGGTGGACTTCGAGGCGCTGGCGAGGGGCCATGGCGCCGAACATGTTTTTGAGGGCGCCGGTGTAGAGCGTCTGGCTGTGGGTTTTCGCTTTGGGGAGGTTGATGACGAGATCGGCGGTGTGGGCGCGGGTGGCGTACTGGACGGTTTTGAGGCGCCAGGGCTCCGTGGGCGCGACGTCGGTGTACCCGCCCTGGGCGAGAAGCTCAAAGTGTACATCGAGCCCGGCGCAGGCTTCGACCATGCCGGTGTTTTTGAAGGCGCGGGCGGCTTCCTGGGCGAGGGCGTAGCCGGGCTGGTCGGCGATGATGACGCTGGCGCCGGCTTCAAGGACGTACTCGGCGACCGCGCGGACGATCTGGGGGTGAGTGCAGACGGCGCGGTCGGGCGTCATGTCATTGATGACGTTGGGCTTGAGGAGGACCTGCAGGCCGGGGCGCAGGAGGCCGGACGGGATGACGGCGGCGAGGGCCTCGCGAACGGCGGATTCGACGCCGGCGGGGTCATAGTCATTGCAGCGAGTGAGATGAACGCGGGCCACGGCGGCTCCCCGGGGTGATTAGTGGGCTTATCATAGCAGGAACGGCGGGAACGGGGAAGGCAGGGGTCAGGGATCAGGTTTCAGGGGTCAGGGACGGCGGGCGCACGAGGTTGTCATCCTGAACGAAGTGAAGGATCTCGGGGCTTGGTGGGGGCCGGAGATTCTTCGTCGCACACGACGCTCCTCAGAATGACACGCGTGTTGGGGGGGGGCGGAGATTCTTCGTCGCACACGACGCTCCTCAGAATGACACGTGTGTTGGGGGACGGAGATTCTTCGTCGCAAACGACGCTCCTCAGAATGACACGGGTGTTGGGGGGACGGAGATTCTTCGTCGCAAACGACGCTCCTAAGAATGACACGGGTGTTGGGGGGCCGTCAGGGGGAACGGTGGGAGGGGGACCGTGGAGAGGTTTGGCTTGCGGGGGTGGAGGGGATTATGTAGAAGAAGGGAAAGCGGGATAGCCGCCGAAGTAGTATCTGAAGCACATACTGAAGATCTGGTTGTTCTGTTTCGGCGCGAGAATCGCCGGAACGAAGGGAGAGAGTGCACATGACTCGGATGAGCAGTAGTTGGTTTGGTGTTGCTGTTGCAGTGCTTCTGCTGGGCGCGGCGGGCGGGGCTATGGCCCAGTCGGTCGTGATCAATGGTGTGCCGCTGGCCACCACACGGACGCCGGTTACCATGGGCGGCAGTATGCTGCTGCCCATGCGTGATGTTTTCGAGGCTTTGCAGTCGGAAGTGAAGTGGTTCGCGTCGGAGCAGAAGGTGATGGCGGTGCGCGGGCAGACCACGGTCGAGCTTTGGATCGGCCGGCGTTACGCAACCATCAATGGGACACAAGTGCCTTTGCCCGTGGCCCCGATGATGATGGGCGGGTCAACCTACGTGCCGCTGCGCTTCCCTGCGGAAGCGTTCGGCGGGACGGTAGAGTGGCAGGCAGCCACGCGGACGGCGCTGATCAATATTCCGGAAGTCGGGACACAGCCGACGCAACCAACGCAGCCGACGCAACCGACGCAGCCACCGGTGGTGGAGCCGCCGGTCACGCCCCCGGCTGCGGCAAGCTTTGAGGGTACGGTACTGCAGGTGCTGGCGGCGCCGCCGAGCGTGCTGTTGCAGCTTGCCGGCACCGGGCTGCCGCAGGCAGTGCCGGTGGCGCAGCGGACGGCGATCACCCGTGGAGTGCAGGGCGCGCAGCCGCTGGCCGTGGCGCTTACCGAGGTCCGTCCGGGCGACTATGCCGTGGCGACCATGGGCACGGATAACATTGCCGACAAGCTGACGATTACCTATGGGGAGCTACAGGGCAAGGTTCTGGCCCTGGCAAACAACATTCTGGTGCTGGACGACGGAACGGCCTTCAGGCTGGCGGAGAATGCCAGAGTGGTGGGCCCGACGGGGCAGGCTGTGCCGCTGACGTCGGTAGCACAGAATGCACAGGTCACGCTGGGATTTGACCCGAACTCCAGGACGGTCTGGGAGGTCCGGCTGGCCGCCGCGCCGCCGACCACACCGACAGGACCGACACAGCCGAATGCGCCGGTGCAGATCATGACGGTGGGTGTGACCGATGCCAGCACGGTCTACGGGGCCGGGCAGACAGTACACCTGCGGCTCAAGGGCACGCCCGGTGGGCAGGCGACGGTCAGCGTGAGCACGCTGGCGAAGAACCTGCCGATGCGGGAGACCGATGCGGGGACTTATGTGGCCGAGTGGGCCGTTCCCGCGGGGCTGGATTACCGCACGGCCACGATCTTCGGGTACCTGACCGTGGGGACGGTGCAGGCGCCACGGGGCTCCAGCGCCGAGCGGATCACCATCGACAGCGTACCGCCGGAACTGCTGAGCGTGGAGCCGGATCGCGGCGCCACCATCAGCAACGACAGCCCGGCTATCGTCATGACGTTCAAGGCCGGGGCGGGGACGGGCCTGAACGCCAACGGCGTGACGCTGATGGTGAACAGGCGGAACGTGACGCGCGATGTGCAGGTCGAGGCCAATCAGATCACCTACAACGCGCAGAACCTGGCGGCGGGGAGCGTGAACGTTGAGGCCATCGTGCGCGATCTGGCGGGGAACGAAATCCGCCCCGCGTGGAGCTTCACGATCGCGGCAAGGCCTGAGAACATCATCAAGTCGGTCACCCATGACGCGCAACGGGTATTGGTTGCGGGTGACACCGTCCACATCTCCACAGTGGTTGGGACAGCAGGGGCCACTCCCACCTTCAGCATCGCGGGAGTGGTGCAGAATCAGCCGATGAGGCGGGTCGGGACCACCAGCAAGTATGTGGGAACATACACGGTGAAGGCGGGAGACAAGGTCTCTAAGGCAGCGATCACCGTCAACTACAAGGACCCGAACGGCAACGAAGCCAAGATGGACGCGACGAGCAAGGTCAACATCGATACGGCCCTGCCGACCGCGCTGAAGATCACCAAGCCGCTGGACCAGTCGGCAGTGGGTGACGCGCTGGTGGTGGCGGGCGAGGCGCGTCCGTACAGCAAGGTGCGCGTGACTGTCACCTACCGGACGCGCATTGTGACGTGGGTTACGGGGCAGTTGTGGCAGGACACGGTGCAGACCGATGCCAAGGGCCTCTGGACGACGCCGGAGATGGATACCAGTGTGGGGCTGTTTGGCAAGGCGGATCAGTACATCGTCCTGGCAGAAGTGCTCGACAAGGACGGTAAGACGACCAGCCAGATGCAGATCACGCTGAAGAAGTAGAACGAATAGAATGCAAGCCGAAAAGGGGCGCGCCCGGTGGGCGCGCCCCTCTTACTACTGGGTGACGGTGGCAGTGGCCAGGTTGTCCGCCTCGTCGTGCTGCAAGTGGTTGCCATTGGCCACTACCGGCAGATGAACCTCAAAGGTTGTACCTACCCCCACTTCAGTGCGTACCACGATACTCCCACCATGGCTCGTGACGATCCCCTGAACTATGCACAGGCCAAGGCCGGTCCCTCTGCCACTTCCGGCTTCCGATTTTGTCTTGGTAGTGAAGAATGGCTCGAAGATCCGGGGGAGATGCTCGGGGTTGATGCCGGTCCCGGTGTCGGCGACAGTCAGTACCAACTCTTCCCGGCCGGATGTCGCCGGGGTATATTCAGTGCTGACCGTGAGCCTGCCGCCCCGTGGCATGGCATGGATGGCGTTGATCACGAGGTTCAGGAGGATACGCCCGACCTCGGCTGGATCTACTGCAACGGGCCAGCCCTCAGGCTGATATTGCCTGACGACCTCGATTCCAGCTCCCTGTAGCTGGGGGTTCGCGACAGACAGCACTGCTTCCAAGGCTCCCTCAATCCGAGTCGCCTCTGCTATCGCCTCCTGGGGGGCCGCGAAAGCCATCAGGTTGTCGATGATCGCGGCGCCCTGAGCCGTGGCCCGCATGACGACCTCCAGCAGGTCCTGCTGGCAGTCGGCATGGCCCTTCTGCACGAGGTTCGCCCAGCCTCTGATGCTGGACAGCAGGTTGCTGACGTCGTGGATCACTCCCGTCGCCATCTGGCCTACCGCCGCCATCCGCTCGGCCTCTTCCGCCTGCTTCCGTGCCGTGACGTCTGACAGCACCACGATGTAGCCCTGAGACGGGTCATCGGCGACGAGACGGCAGGCCGTGAAGCGGCAGTCAAAACTGGTGCCATCAGGCCGTGTCAGCACGGCTTCAGTCTCACGCGTACCAGCCGGGGTGGTAGTACTGTAGAGCTCTCTGGCAACTCGCTCCCATTCGGAAGCCTCTGAGTAGAATCGCCGCGTACTGGTCCCGATTGACTCGTCTGGTGAGACTCCCAGCATCTGGCAGGCCGTATCGTTGGCCCACTCCACGAGGTGGTTGCGTACAAGACTGATACCGACCGGCGACGCGGCGAGAATTGCATCCAAAATGCGCGCCTGCTCGTGCACCTTCTCGTCAGCGAGGTGATGGGCCAGCGCGATCCCGAGTGCGTCGGCAAGCTTCTCCAGGAACAGGACCAATTCGATCGTCAAGCGGTCGGGACGGCTGTCGTTGAGTTGCAGGAGGCCGAGGCAGGTCCCCCCGGCTCGCAGCGGTATCAGGGCGACTGACTCGTAGCCAAACGTGTTGCAGTACTGGAGAGTCCCGTAGGGAAGCTCGGCTCCGGCGGGCGAGGCCAGCAGGTCGGTGGTGCTGTTGGTCCAGAAGCTGCCGCCAGCACTGAAGTAAGGCTGCGACGGATCGGTCGCGCCCCTGAGAACGCTGCCGCACACGCACCCGCACGGCTTCCCGCACCACTCGCCTGAGGCGCGATGCAGTTCACCGTCATGCTCGAAACCACAGGGCAAGGACTGGTGACACAGGAAATCCTCCGGGAAGCCGGTGGCCACGCAGTAGGGGGAGCCGTGGACGCCGGTAAGCCGCAGGCCAACCGCCTCCATGTCGGTGAAGTCCTTGATGAGAATGAGCACCGAATCCAGGGTCTCCGGCAAGCCTTCTGAACTGCCTAAGACCTCGAGAACAACAGCCGCCAGGGCAAGCTCAGCGTGTACGGCAGCGGCATCTGGAGTGGTCGCTACGCGCTGCGCATCAAGTTCCAAAATGACTTCTCCTGTTGTAAAGACCCTCCGCCGCACTTGGATGGTAACAGGTAACCTAGTTTCAGTCTATCGGTGATTCTCTCTATTTCTATCATGATGTGCCTTATTTCCAAGGCGTACTTAGCGACGTGCCTGCGCCATCGTCTGGGGGCGGGGAGCAGGGACTGCAGGAGCGATAGCGAAGAAGAAGGGCTCTGGCATGAAAGAGGGCCGCAACTGCTCCGCCGCTGCCACCTAGCAGAGAGGGATCACACTATGCATCAATACTTCACCCCCGACGGCGAGTTCTACGTCGGCGATTGCATGCCGTTTTGGCATGACGGCGTCTTCCATCTGTACTATCTGCTCGACCAGGAGCACCACAAGGCTCGTGGTGGGCTGGGCTGCCACCAGTGGGCCCATGCCGCCACGCGTGACCTCGTACACTGGGAGCATCATCCCCTCGCGCTGCCCGTCGAGCACGAGTGGGAGGGGTCGATCTGCACCGGGTCGGTCTACTGGCACGAGGGGCTGTACTACGCCTTCTATGCTACGCGCATGCCAAACTGGGACCAGCACCTGTGCCTGGCGACCAGCGAGGACGGCATCCACTTCGAGAAGGCTCTCAGCAACCCGTTCGCTTCGCCGACAGCGGGGTACTCGCCGAAGCACTATCGCGACCCGGTGGTCTTCCGCGACGAGAGCACGGGGCTGTTTCACCTGCTGGCCAGCGCGGAACTGGAAGACTACGCGATCCCGGAACGCGGCGGCTGTCTCGCGCACCTGGTGTCGGCCGACCTGCGGGATTGGAGGCTTGAGGAGCCGTTCCTGATCCCCGGATATATGGGCATACCGGAGTGCCCGGACTATTTTGAGTGGAACGGGTGGTACTACCTGATCTTCAGCAACTATGGGGTGGCGCGGTACCGGAGGTCCCGGAACCCGCTCGGGCCGTGGGAAGCGCCGCCGGTGGACAGCTTCGATGGCCCGATGTCGCGGGTGATGAAGACGGCGCAGTTCGGCGAGAACCGCCGGATCGGGGCCGCGTTCATGCCCTGCGTGGAGGGCGACAGAGACGACGGGGGGATGCTATATGCGGGCAGCGTGGTCTTCCGCGAGATCATCCAGGAGGCCGATGGGACCTTGTGGAGCGGCTTCGTGCCGGAGATGACGCCGGTGGTGAGTGGCGAGGCGAGGCAGGCCGAACTCGCGAGCATCGAGGGGCTTGAGGTGAGGGCGATGGGCGACTTTGGGCCTGACGTGCACATCAAGGCGCGTTTCGTGCCGCAGCGCCCGACCGCGGCCTATGGGCTGTGCGTGCGCGGGGAAGGCAACTTCGCCAGCGGCTACCAGATACGCCTGTCACCGCAGCTTCATTGCGTGGAGATCTGCCGCGCCAATAGCGGGCCTAACCCGGAGCTGTCCCGGCATGCGGTGGTCGGGGTGGACGGCCTTGAGCAGCCGGTGACGGTGGAGGTTACGTGTCAGGGCGACATCGTTGACGTGTGCGTGAATGGGAGGCATTGCCTGGTGGCGCGGCTGCCGGAGCTGCGTGGCGGGAGGGTGTCGCTGTTTTGCCAGAATGGAGCGGTGCGGTGTGAGGGGTTGTGGGTGCAGCCACTGGTCTAGCGCAGTTGTTCGTGGCGAAAGCAGGAGGTCAGGTGGTCGTTGACCATGCCGACGGCTTGCATGAAGGCGTAGCAGATCGTGGGGCCGACGAACTTGAAGCCGCGCTTGAGGAGGGCCTCGCTCATGGCGGCGGACTCGGGGGTCTGGGCGGGGATTTCGCCGAGAGAGCGGCGGTGGGGTTGGAGTGGCTGGCCGCCGACGAACTGCCACAGGTAGGCGTCGAAGGAGCCGAATTCCTGCTGAATTGCGACGACGGCGCGGGCGTTGGTGACGGCGGAGTTGATTTTGAGGCGGTTGCGGACGATCCCGGGGTCCTGCAAGAGTTGGGCTACGCGGGCGCCGTCGAAGGCGGCGACTTTGGCGGGGTCGAAGCCTTCGAAGGCGCGGCGGTAGTTGTCGCGCTTGCGGAGGATGGTTGACCAACTGAGGCCGGCCTGCGCGCCCTCGAGGACGAGGAATTCGAAGAGGAGCCGGTCATCGTGGACGGGTACGCCCCATTCTTCGTCGTGGTAGGCGAGCATGAGGGGGTCTTCGCCGGTCCAGGGGCAGCGGGTTTGGGGCATGTCAGTCTGTCCTTCTGGCGACGGTGTGGATGATGGCCGGAAGGGTGTCGGGGACCTCGGTGGCCACGATCTCGAAGCCGGTTTCACGGAAGAGAGCTTCGAGGGTCTCGGCGGTGAACATGTGGTACTTGAGCTCTCCCGGTGTCCAGGAGCCCGTGGGGTAGAACCAGTCGGCGTCCGTCTGCTTGCCCCAGACGCGGCGGCAGAAGGGCTCGTAGTGGCCGGAGGCGCTGGTGAGGCCGCCAGGGGCCAGGGCGGCGCGGCAGTTGGTCAGGAGGGTTAGCTGGTCCCGGCGCTCGGGGATGTTGCCGAGGACCTGCGCCCACATGATGATGGCGTCGAAGGGACCGGGCGGGAGGTTGAGGCCGTCCACGAGGAGCCATTGGACGGCGACGCCGGCCTCCGCGGCATTGGCGCGGGCGCGGTCGAGGACCGCCTCGGAGATGTCGGCGGCGATGACTTCGTAGCCGAGCCTGACCAGGGCAATCGCTTCCCTGCCGGGGCCGCAGCCGAGGTCGAGGAGGCGGCCAGAGGGCGGGAAGTGGCGCTGGACGACGGAGGCTTCCCAGGGGTGAAGGCCGAGGGGGAGGCGGTCGTGCATCTCCTCGACGACGGGAGGCTGGGAGAAGAGGTCGGCTACTTGTTTGAGGGGGTGGTTCATGAACGCTATTCCGCAGGCAGTTGGTCTTCGTGCTCCAGCGCTTGGCGGCTTGGTGTCGGCCAGAGCTTCATGCCAAGCCAAGCGCCGACCAAAGCTGGGACAATGGCCAGCAAATAGACCATTCCCAGCAACCGGAATCCTGCTAGAAAGGCCCCGGCAGCTTCGCGGATCTGGCCGTCCAAAAGCGGCTGCTGCACTTGGTGAGAGGAGGTTGCAAAGGCTTTGGCGGCCCAGAAACCCAGTGAGATCACTGGTATCAGCAGCCGCCACGTGCCGAGCCAGCGCGAGGCGCCAGCGGTAAGAAGTCCCGCAAGCGGAGCTATAGCTAGTACCGCGAACATTATGGAGAGTTGGGTGGAGAAGGCCTCTGGGACTGCTTCTGGCGCTTTAGAGGCGAATATCGCCACCGCAGACGGTCGTATGAACGCTCTCAAAGCCAGAGCAAGCGGCACCGAGCCCAGACCGAATACCACGCTGGCAACGGCAAGTCCGCCGACGGCGAAGATCGCAATGTCACGCCAGGAACTCAGTTCAGCGCGTTTCTGCATCGCAGGTCCCCCGTGTTTTTATCTACTCCAACTCCCCGACATTCTCCCGCACCTTCCGTATCGCTGCCAGCATGAGGTCCGTGTCTTCTTTGCCGCCGAGGAAGAGGGAGTGGCCCATGCTGATGCCCTCTTCGGCCAGGATGCGCTCGGCTACGGGGGTCTCCACCTTCTCGTAGTCGGGGGCTTCGCAGCTTTGTGGCCAGCAGACCGGGCCGAAGTTGCGGTTGGTGAAGAGGGGGTTCTTCTGGATCGGGTGCAGGTGGCCGGAGCCGGTGCTTAGGCCCTCGGCGGCGAGGGCTTCCTGGAAGCGCTGCTTGCTCAGGCCGCCGAAGTTCGCGCTGTCGAACTTGAAATGGTAGAAGTAGAAGCCCCAGCGGGTGACCTCGGGGCGGCGCTCGATGGGGGCTACGCCGTCGATTTCGCGCAGGCCGGCTTCGAAGTACTTGGCGTTGGCTTCGCGGCGGAAGGTCTGCTCCAGCAGGCGCTGGCTCTGGCAGTACGCTATCGCTCCCTGCCACTCGGTCATGCGCAGGTTGCTGGCCACGATGTGGTGCTCGTAGAAGGGGCGGCCGGGGAAGCGGCCGATATGGTGGAAGGCGAACAGCTTGCCCGCGAGGTCAGCGTCGTTGGTGGTCACGAGACCGCCCTCGCCGCAAGTGAGGGTCTTGCCCATCTGGAGCGAGAAGCTGCCGATGTCGCCCAGGGAGCCGGTGCCCTTGCCCTTCCACTGCGAGCCGTGGGCGTGGGCGCAGTCTTCGATGACGAACAGGCCATGCTTCTTGGCGATGGCGTTGATGGCGTCCATATCCGCCGGGTAGCCGCCGTAGTGGACCGGAATGATGCCCGCGGTGCGGGGGGTGATGGCGGCTTCGATGGCCGCGGGGTCGATCTGGTAGTAGTTGGGCTCGATGTCAACGATGATGGGGATGGCGTTGACGAGGATGACGGCGGTGGCGGTGGCGACGAAGGTCGAGGCCGGGCAGATGACCTCGTCACCGGGCTGGATGCCGATGGCTTTGAGGGCCAGTTCGATGGCCTGGGTGCCGTTGGTGCAGGCGGTGCCATACTCGCAGTCCTGGAAGCGCGCAAAGAAGCTCTCGAAGCGGCCTACCCAGGAGTCTTCGGGCTTGGCATAGCCGCCGCGCCACCAGATCTGGGATTCGAGGACTGAGTTGAGGGCCTCGCGCTCGGGGTTGCCGAACTCGGGCCACTTCTTGCCGAGGGGACGATCTATGGTCTTGGGTCCGCCGTTGATTGCCAGGCTTGCCATCTGTCCGTACCTCCGAAGCTTTTCTGACTGTGGTCAGGCCTTCTTCGGGTTGCAGGCAGGCACCTCCTGCTGTGACAGCGAATGTGTCTCCATCACTGACGTACCCGGAGGGAAGGGCTATGCGGTCGATTACACTTGCTGCAGTCTGTCTGATAGTGACGAGCTTTGCCTGTGCCGCGCCGAAGGATATGACCGTGCATGGGCGGGCGCCGGTGGGCGCGTTCGGGGTTAGCACTCTGGAGCAGATAGAGGGCGCGGCGAAGCTCAACATGACGCTGCTTTACAGCTACAGTTCATCGTACGCCAAGCAACAACTGGACTTGAACGATCCGCTGGGGAAGGCCGTGCAGGCGCATGGCATGATGGTCATGTTCCCACTTTGCGGGCGTTTCACGCAGGTGCGGCTGGCGAAGGACCTGAGTGCGACGGACACCACCGTGGAGGTGCGGGGCGAGGACCCGAAGTCGGCGCTGGCGTTCCCTGAAGCGGGGTATCTCGTGATCGAGGGGGAGCGGATCGAGTATACGGGGCGGACGGAGATGGCCTTCACGGGCTGCACCCGCGGCGCAGGCGGGACGAAAGCGGCGGGACACACGAGCGGCCTGCTCTTGTGTAATTCAGAGGCGCTGCGTAAGGAGATACTGGCGGTCAAGGACTCGCCCAATTTGTGGGGGTACTGGCTGGTTGATGACAACCGGCCGATGGAGATCGATTCGCTGCGCGAGATGTCGCGGATCATCCGGATGACCGACGTGGACGCGCAGGGGAAGGCTAATACGCATATCATCGTCATAGGCATCGGCGCGGCGTCGGCGATGGCGAACTTCGATGCAGGCATTGGCGACGCGCTGGGGGTTTACCCATACCCGTATCACAAGGGGAAGCTGAACCCTACCACCCGTAAGCAGATGCAGTTCATCATGACCCGCGCGCGGTCGCTGCAGCCCGAGATCGGGCTGATCGGCATCTATCAGGCGTTTGCTTACGTCGGAAACGTGAACTGGAACGATATGCCGACGCCGGAGCAGGTGCGCGAGGACATGCTGAGCTTCTATGAGTGGGGCGCGGACGGGGTGATGGCGTTCATTTACCACTGGGAGGGCAAGAACAAGGAGCCGCAGGGCCTCGATGCGTTCCCGCTGGTCGCAGAGATGATCGGGCGGACCGATGCGGAGATTCTGGCGGGGAAGATAAAGCGGACGGTGCCGCCAGTTCCGAAGATGGAGTGGTTCAGCGTGCTGACGGGGCCGAAGGCGGTACTCACGGCCGGTGGCAAGCCTGCGTATGACCTCGATGACCCGGCGAAGCTGGAGGCGCTGGTGAAGGGGCGTCCGGACCGGCTGTCGGCGGAGCCGCTGACGGTCGAGGGGCGGAGCTATCCGCTGAAGGTGAACTTCCCGGCGTGGGACAAGTCCGACCCGAAGAGCGACCAGTGGCCGATTGCGCAGATAGCGAAGGAAGTGTTGGCGACGACGGACTGGTCGCAGGCGCGGTACCTGGAGCAGCCGATCTACAACCCGAGCGACCACATGATCACCCTGCGGGTGTCGCTGGAGGATACGGACAAGGGGTGGTGGGAGCGGTCGAGTGTGGAGATTCCGCCGCGGACGCCGGTATTGCTGCGGGTGCCGATGGATGAGGCGCGGCTGAATATCGACCCGGCGAAGATCAGGCGGTGGCTGTTGTGGGAGGCCGACCCGCTGACGGCCGTGGAGTTCAGGCTGGGGACGCCGAGGCTGGTGCCGTAGTGGCGGGGGAGCGGAGGGGATGCTTCGCTTCGCTCAGCATGACAGAAGGTAGTGGTGGGCCCGGGGGCCGGGGGCGGTGGTGTGGGTTCGAACCGGTACGCCGAGGCTGGTGCCGTAGGGGCGGAGGAGCGGAGGGGATGCTTCGCTTCGCTCAGCATTACAGAAGGTAGTGGTGGGCCCGGGCCCGTGGCCCGGTGCCGGTGGTGTGGGTTCGAGGACGAACCCACCTACGCGGGGATCGTGGCCGGGCGGGCGGGGACGAAACGATCTGCGCGGACGAGGCGCCGCTTTCCTTGTCACGCGGCGGGTTTTGTGCTACATACAGTTAGTGGACTGGTGGGAGGCGCACTGGCGGCGCTAACGTGAGTTTTGATGGAGAGAGAAATGGCGAAAGACATTGTTTGTTCCTGCGTACGACGCATCACCCCCTACTCCCCCGGGAAGTTCTCCAAGGAAGTCATGGAGGAGTACGGTATCACTGAGGTTGTGAAGCTGGCGTCGAATGAAAATCCACTGGGCCCGTCGCCCAAAGCCGTCCTGGCGATGCAGAAGGCGTTGCCCGATGTACACATCTATCCCGACCCCGTTTGTCGCGAGTTGACGGCCAAGCTGGCCGCGAAGATGCACGTCTGCGAGGATAGCATTCTCGTCGGGCGCGGTTCTGACGAGATCATCCACATGGCCGGGCTGGCGTTTCTCAACCCCGGCGAAGAGGTCATCTTCTCCGAGTTCCCCTTCGCCCTGTACCCGATGACAGCGCACATGTGCAATGCCGTACCGCGCGAGATCCCCGGCAAGGGCTTCGACCATGACCTCGAGGGCATGCTGGACGCGCTGACCCCGGATACCAAGCTCATTATCATTGGCAATCCCTGCAATCCGACCGGCACCATCGTTCGCAAGGCTCAGGTGGAAGCGTTCATGGAGCGCGTGCCTGAGGATGTCATTGTGATGTTCGACGAGGCCTACTACGAGTACGCCGACGATCCCGACTACCCCGACTGCCTGGAATATGTGCGGGAGGGGAGGAACGTCATGGTCATGCGGACGTTCAGTAAGGTGTACGGGCTCGCAGGGCTGCGGATCGGCTACTGCGCCGCCGGGCCTTGTGTGGCTGAGGGCCTGAAGTACGTCCGCCCGCCGTTCAATGTCAGCACGCTGGCGCAAGTCGCGGCCATTGCTGCGCTTGACGATGAGGACCACCTGCTCAATTGCCTGGAGCAGGGCCGCGAGAGCCGCGAGTACTGGTACGGCGAGTTCGACCAAATGGGCTTGACATACGTCCCCACGCAGGCGAACTTCGTGCTGGTGGACGTGAAGAAGGACTGCCGCGAGGTGGCTGACGGGCTGATGCGGCGCGGCTTCACGATCCGCACGGGCGACATCTGGGGCCTGAAGACGTCCATCAGGGTGTCCTATGGCACCATGGAGCAGAACCGGCGGTTCATCGCCGCACTGAAGGAAGTCCTGGCCTGACTGGCCTGACCTAACAAGCCTTACCACAGGGTCGTCCCGGAGGGGGCGGCACCTTTCGATCGGTGTTTTGCGCACCGGACGTACCCGCTTCCTGGAGGAGGCGGTCAAATGCTGAAGCACATTGGCAGCCGAATCGTGATCTCTCGTACAGATGGCGCCGCACGAGAGGCCAGACTGCAATGCCATGTGCTGCGGAGTGAAGTGCTAGATGATCATTGTAATGGCCCCCGGCGCAACTGAAAAACAGGTGCAGGAGGTGTTAGCGCGCCTCGAGGCGCGTGGCTATGGGCACCATGTCTCACCCGGGGTGGAGCGCACCATCATCGGGGCCATCGGCGCTAACGAGCGCGAGAAGCAGCAGGTTGCCGAGCAACTCTCGCAGCTTCTGGGCGTCGAGCGGGTCGTGCCGATTCTCAAGCCCTTCAAGATGGTCAGCCGTGACGCCCATCCAAGTGGCACGGTCGTCAAACTCGGGAGAGCGGCGTTCGGTCCAAAACACTTCGGCGTCATTGCCGGCCCCTGCACAATTGAGACCGAAAAGCAGCTCATGGACGCCGCCAAGGCCGTAAAGGCGGCGGGGGCTTCTGTCCTGCGCGGGGGGGCTTTCAAACCCCGCAGCAGCCCGTATGACTTCCAGGGACTGCGCGAGGAGGGACTGGACCTTCTGGCTAAGGCCGGCAAGGAATTTGACATGCCGACCTGCACCGAGGCCATGGAGTCGCGCCAGGTCGAACTGGTGGCCGAGAAGTGCGACAGCATCCAGATCGGCGCGCGCAACATGTCGAATTTCGACCTGCTCAAGGAAGCCGGGGCGACCGGGAAGACCATCGTCCTCAAGCGTGGCTTCGCCGCGACGGTCGAGGAATGGCTGAAGGCCGCCGAGTATATCGCCACGACAGGCAACCTCAACATCATCCTGTGCGAGCGCGGAATCCGGTCTTTCGACACGGTTACCCGTTTCACGCTCGATCTCGCGGGCATGGCTGCCGCGAAACTCGAGACGCATCTACCAATTATCGTTGACCCCAGCCACTCGACGGGCGTCCATAAACTCGTAGCGCCGATGTCTTTGGCGGCAATGGCCGGCGGAGCTGACGGGCTGATGGTGGAGGTCCACCCTCATCCGGACCAGGCACGCTGCGATGGGCCGCAGTCGCTTACGCCAAAGCGTTTCTCAGCGCTCATGGAGCAACTCAGGGCGCTGGCGAAGGTCATGGAGACCACCGTCTAGGTCAGGCGACAGCTTCCTCATTCCACAGTAGGGCAGGCGGCCCGCCTGCCAACGCGGGCGAGCCGCCCGCGTTACTGGGTCCATTGCGTTTTACCTATAGCAGGTGGTAGATGGCTGTCATTTACGAACGGCTGGCGATTATCGGCTGCGGCTTGATAGGTGGCTCGGTGGGGCTGGCTGCGCGCAAGCGCGGGCTGGTGGCACAGATAGTCGGCTGCGCGCGCTCCGAGGCGACGCGTGAGAGCGCGCTGGCTTGTGAGGCCGTGGACTATGCCACGGCGGATCCTGTCGAAGCGGCCACGGGCGCCGACCTGATCTACATCGCCGCGCCGGTTGGTACCATTCCCGTCGTGCTGGAACAGATCGCTCCCGTGGTAGAGCTTGGCTGCACCGTGACCGATGCCGGGAGCGTGAAGGCCAGTATCTGCCGCGAAGGCAACCGGTTCATGCCTGCCAGCTTCATCGGCGGACATCCCATGGCCGGCTCAGAGAAGACGGGTGTGCACGCTGCACACCCCGATTTGTTTGTGGGGCGCTCATATATCCTGACACCCCAGGACGCGGACGAAGAGTTGCTGGCACGCCTCATGGAGTTTGTGAAGGCGCTCGGGGCCGTGCCTCATGTGACCTCGCCGGAAGAGCACGATCAGATGGTGGCGCAGACCAGCCATCTCCCCCACCTCTGGGCCTCAGCACTGGCGCTGTCCCTGGCCGTCGCACCACCCGATACCGTTTCTGCCGTGTCAGGCTGGGACGAGTTGGTGCCCTTTGTTGGTAGCGGACTGCGGGATACTACCCGCATCGCCGCCTCCGATCCGGTGCTGTGGCGCGATATCTTCCTGAGCAACCGCGACAACGTACTGCGAGCCTGCGAGGCGGCGGGGCAAGCGCTGGAGCAGCTACGGCGGGCTGTTGAGACGGGAGACGCGGACGGGTTGACCGCACTGCTGGGCAACGCGAAGGCCTTTCGTGAGTATCTGACCACCACTGCCGGAGGCGTGGATATGACCTCTCCTGGTCTGAAGCTGGCGATAGACGGGCCTGCCGGAGCCGGCAAGAGCACCGTGGCCCGTGATGTGGCGAAGGCGCTGGGGTACATCTTCATCGATACCGGGGCGATGTACCGAGCCGTGGCCTACTTTGCCATGCAGCAGGACCTGGCCCCCGGGCGCGATGACGAGGCCATCGGCGAACTCGCCGGCACGCTGGCGTATGAATTCCGTAATGTCGGGGACGAGCGGCATTTGTTTGTGGATGATCAGGACATGGAGGCTGTGGTGCGCCTGCCGGAAGTGGGGCGGCTCTCCTCCCCCGTTTCAGCAATCCCGCTCGTGCGGCACAACCTTGTGGTTGCACAGCGCCAGATGGCGGCAGGCGGCGGGATCGTCATGGAGGGGCGCGACATTGGCACGGTAGTGTTGCCAGATGCCGAAGTGAAGGTCTTCCTGACCGCCACGCCGCAGGAGCGTGCCCGGCGGCGATACCGCCAACTGCGCGACATGGGCATGGAAGTGAGCTTTGAGGACATTCTCAACGAGCAGAACGTTCGCGACCAACGCGATTCATCGAGAGCAGTTGCCCCGCTGAAGAAGGCCGCCGACGCCTCCGAGATCTGCAGCGACGGTATGAGCCGCGAAGAGGTTGTAGAGACGATCGTGAAGCTGGTGCAGGAGCGGCAAGGTGCGTAAGACCCCGGAACCGGTACGTAAGTGGACCTGGCCGCACTACTACTTTGGCGCGTGGGCGACGCGGATGCTGTGCCGGCTGGCGGGGGGCTATCAGGTTCGCGGTAAGGAGAACGTCCCCCGTAGTGGCGGCGCCATCCTGTGCGCGAACCACATCTCCTACCTCGATCCCCCCGTCCTCGGTGGCGCGGTCACGCCACGCCGCACCTACTTCATGGCCAAGAAAGAGCTTTTCGAGGTCCCTGTGCTCGGCGCGCTCATCCGCAAGTCATACGCTTTCCCCGTCGACCGCGAGCATTTCGACCGTGAGGCCATTCGCAACGCAATCGACCTCCTGCAGAAGGGCGAATTCGTGGTAGTCTTCCCTGAAGGGCAGCGCAGCCCGGATGGCTCGCTGCAGCCGGCGAATACCGGGCCCGCATTGATGGCGTCCAAAGCGGGTGTGCCCATCATGCCCGTGGCTATCAAGGGCACCGATGACGTCATGCAGCGCGGGCGGAAGGGTCTACACCGAGGCCGCGTGTTCGTGGACATTGGCGAGCCCATCCACCCCACAAGGTTCGGTGAGGGCAAGCTGGACAAGGACCAGCTTACCGCCTTCACGGAAGCCGTGATGTCGAGCATCGAAGCCCTGCAAAAGGAGCAATACGCGCGTCTGGGCGAGGTGGCCCCGCCGCGCGTTCGCGAAGAGCAAAGTACTGATAGTGACTAGAGGAGTCTGATTCATGCCCAGCCATATTCACCATATCGCCGTTGAGGTTCGGGATGCCGAGAAGTCCGCGGAGTTCTACTGTGGGCTACTGGGCTTCGAGAGAGGCGCGCGTTTTGACTTCCCCGAGCGGAAGCGCACCATCATCTTTGTGAAGCTGGGCGAGACCTGCCTGGAATTCCTACAGGACGCCGATACCGAGGCCGCGGTTGACAACCCCAAGCAGGTCGGTTTCAAGCACGTGTGCCTGCACACGACCGATGTTGACGGCGAAGTGGAGAGGTTGCGCGCGGCAGGGGCTAAGATCACCACCGAGCCATTCGACACGGCGATCAACTCGCGAATTGCCTTTCTCGAGGACCCGGACGGCCTGATGCTGGAGCTGTGGCAGGACAAGTAGGATCGGCCACTGTGGGGCGGGGGCTTGTACCCCGCCGGCCG
>JBDKRC010000275.1:0-13794 GCA_039683575.1 Armatimonadia bacterium
TGGGGCGCGTTCCAGGGGTTTCACCCCTGGCTATAGTCGGTGACCCCATTGGGGTCAAACGGCGAGAGACGGGCTATGGCGGTGCGGTGGGGATGGTGGGGACGGTGGGGACATGACGCGGAGGCGCGGAGGGTTGATCGGGGATGGCGGGTGCGGGTGGGATGCCGTGCGACGCGGGTTGAGGGAGGCGAGAGGGTGGTCGGAGATGACGGATGGCCGGGTACGAGCCCCGGCCCTACAGCGGAGGGTTGGTGGCTGCGGGTGGGATGCCCGTGCTACGCGGGTTGGGGGAGGGCGGGAGGTTGGTCGGAGATGACGGCCGGCCGGGTACGAGCCCCGGCCCTACAGCAGAGGGTTGGTCGGTGATGGCGGATACGGGTGGGATGCCCGTGCTACGCGAGGTTGAGGAAGAGGAGGAGGAGGTTGTTGAACTTGGTGAAGATGACGCTCGTCAACCAAGGCGTGCGGGCCTTCCTCTTTGGGACCGTATTGTCCAGGATCACCCGATTTCCCCGTTTCTTCTGGTATGCGCCTGGTTGTCCCTGGCGGAGTCTCTGGATGGGCGCAAGTTGTGGTCAGGCCGAGTTTGGAGTACTCCACCACAGGGAATACGCGAGGTACACGCCATTCCCGGGGGGACTTCTGCAACCCAAGGTCTGGGGTGGAGGCTCCTTATGTCATGTCGAGTTCGTATCGCCCTCTGTGTACTGCTCCTCGTCGTGTCTTCCTCTTCTTCCTCGTGGGCCAAACGTAGCCGCCCGGTGCGGGTGAGCGGTCCTGCTTACCGTTCCGGTGAGGTGATCGTCGGCTATCGCCAGGCCGATATGGTCAAGGCTCTCGGCAAGGCGCAGTCTGAGTATGGCGCGTCGACTGTGAGGTCGGTGCCCAGTCTCCATTTCAGCCTGATGCGCAGCGCGCAGGCCACGCGCGACATCCACGGGTTCTGCCGGGCGCTGAAGAAGATCCCGGGCGTGCGGTATGCCGAGCCCAACTACCGGCGGCAGGTGCTGCTGGCCGACCCCAATGACCCGGCTTACATCAATGTGGACAGCCTGTATGCGCCGCTGGACCCGGACATTGATCCGAGCGACTACACCTGGTACCAGTGGGGCCTGCATCAGATCGAGGTGCTGGGCGCCTGGAGCATCTATCCCGGGACCTACTATACCTCTCTGACCAAGCCAGGCGGCGGGCCTAAGATCGCAGTGGTGGATACGGGAATTGACGTCGGCGGGACGGACAGCATCCCCCACCCGGACTTCATCAATGCCGGCGGGACCAGTTGCGACGCGGCGTTGGGCGGGCAGATTGATATCGCCGATAGCCGGAACGTGATCTCCGGGGGCACACCCAGCAACTTCGCGGATGACTTTGGGCACGGGACGGCGGTGGCCGGGGTTATCGGAGCCTCGACCAACAACGGCGGGAGCGGCGACGGCGAGGGCATTGCCGGGCTTGCCTACAACTGCCAGTTGGTATCGATCAAGACGTTTGACAACACCGGCAATGGCACGGCAGCGGACACCGCGAGCGCTATCCTGTGGGCGGCTGACCACGGGGCGCTGGTGGTCAACATCAGTGCGGGTGACGTGTTCTACTCGCAGGCGGAGCAGGACGCGGTGGACTACGCCTGGGAGCATGGGACGCTGGTGGTCGCGGCGGCGGGGAATGAGGGCGACGGGGCCAACCGCACGTTCTACCCGGCGGCATGCAATGGGGCGTTGGGCGTCGCGGCGACCGACATGAATGACTCCGCGGCAAGCTACTCCAACACGGGTGAGTATGTCGGCATCTCCGCGCCCGGTGGTGATGTCTCCTACTTCCCGCTCGGGGCGTGGCTGATCTGGACCACGTTGCCGACTGAGGACGTACCGCTCAAGCAGTTGAGCTACCCGGACACGGGGATGTATTCGTATGAGACGGGCACCTCGATGGCTTGTCCCTTCGTCGCGGGACTGGCCGGGCTGTATGCGTCGCGGTTTGGCATCACGCAGGGGACCGCGGGCGGGGTGCTGAGGATGTATCAGGCGTTGCAGCGCGGGTCGGAGAATGCGGCGGGGATTGCGGGCTGGAGCCCGAACTGGGGCTGGGGGCGCATCAACGCCCAGCAGACGCTGATGGACGCGAACTACCGCGGCTCCAGCGTCGGGTGCATAACAGGACAGTTGATCTATATCGACACGGTTGCGCCGAATAAGGAAGTGCAGGCGAAGGTGGCGGGGACCAGCACGGTGGTGGCGACCACGACCACGCGGTCAGACGGGATGTTCCGTTTCGCTAACCTGACGCCGGGCAACTATGACCTCACTGCTACCTACTTCGGCCAGCCCGGGCTGGTGTCCAATGTGCCGGTGATCGCTTCGGCGGACACGCCGCATGTGGAAATCCTGATCGGCGGAGATACCAACGATCCCCCGACCCCCCCGAGCAGCGTGAGCATCTCTCCTGCCGAGCCGAGCGGAGATGACAATCTGGTAGCCACGGCCGAGGGCAGCCTTGACCCGGATGGCACGACGCCGAGCTATCTGTATGAGTGGTCCAAGTGGGACTCGGGTTTGGGCGACTGGGGCGCGTGGGGTAGTCCGGGGCGAACTCTGGACAAGAGCAAGACGGCTCCGGGCGATCAATGGAAGGCTCGCGCGCAGGCGACAGACGGCCAGGCGGCGAGTATCTGGGTCGAGAGCGCGTCGGTGACAGTCAGCAATGCCACGCCAACGGTGCCCACGAAGGTTACCATCACACCTGCCAAGCCCACCGGGGATGACAATCTGACAGCCACGGCCCAGGGCAGCACCGATCCGGATGGCACGACGCCGACCTACGGTTACGAGTGGTCGAAATGGGATCCTGACACGAGCCTCTGGAGCGAGTGGGGCTATGCCGGGGCCATCATAGACAAGAGCCTGACGGCTTCGGGGGAGAAGTGGAAGGCCCGGGCGAAGGCTACTGACGGCAGCGCGTCCAGCGCATGGCTGGAGAGCGCGTCGGTGACCATCGACAACACCGCGCCGACGGCTCCGACCACGGTGACAATCAGCCCCTACATGCCGGGCCGGGAGGATATGAAGGCGACGGCGAGTGGCGCGGCGGACCTCAACCAGGACACGCTGACCTACCAGTACCAGTGGTCGAGGAAGGGGCCTGATGGCGTCTGGGAGGGCTGGATTTACAAGGGCGACACTCTCGCCGGGGCCTACGTGCGGATTGGCGAGACGTGGGGAGTGAGGGCGCGAGCGTATGACGGCAGCGTCTACGGGCCCTGGAAGCTCGCCGCCACGCGGATCTACAACATGGCGGGCGTGACGCCGGCGCCGAATACCTATGGGGTGCCGGTGACGACGACAGTCTTCGCAAGTTTCCGTTGGCCGGTGCGGCAGTCTACGGTGACGACGCGCGTGCAACTGAAGCTGGGGACGACGAGGATCATCCCAACCGTGATGACATGGGTCACGGCGGAGCGGAAGGTGAAGCTGAGACCGAAGACAGCACTGCTGCCGAATACCTACTATCGGATCAACATCGATCCAGGCATCGTGTGCACCAGCGGGCGCGTGCTGGGGTGGGGTGAGAACTACTGGTTCAAGACCGCGGCGGCAACGACTACGGCGAGCGTGAGTGTCGCCGCGGCGCCGACGGCGGCGGGAGCGCAGGTGACGGTGAACCTCAGCGCGGCGGCGACGGTGCGAACAATGATCTGCAATCTCGCGGGACGAGTGGTGGCACAGTTGGCGGAGCGAGACCTGCCGGCGGGTGTGAATAGCCTCGTGTGGAATGGGAGGGGCAACAATGGGACAAGGGTGCCGGCGGGGAGCTACCTGGTACGAGTGGAGGCAAAGGGCGCGGAAGGTCAATTGACTTGCGCGATGGTGGCGGTGCAGATGCGGTGAGTGTGGCTGGCGGGCGAGAGGACACAGGCGCAGCCAGATGGCTGCGCCTGTTTGGTTCTGGGGGTAGGAGAGTGCCTGTCGGGGCGAGGGCAGGAGAATGCTCACTAAAGTGGCAGGAAAAGGGAGGGATGAAGGGTGTTCTGACGAAAGAACGAGCCTGTACCATTTGAAAGGGGGTATAGCTCGTTAGGCGGGAGGTAGCAGTATCTGAAAACAGTCTCACGGACGGGGCCCTAACCGGGTCCGCAACAGGGAGGACAGTTTATGGGCAGGTCATACGTTGTCTTGGCTGTATTGCTGGTGACAATGCTGGTATGTGGCGCGGCGTTGGGCGCTACGATCAATGTCCCGACAGACTACACCACCATCCAGGCCGCCATTGATGCGGCAAGCGATGGGGATACGATTATCGTAGGGCAGGGGACGTACAAGGAGAACCTTGATTTCAAGGCGGCCGCAATCACACTGACAAGCACCGACCCCAACAGCAGCACCGTTGTGGCACGTACGATCATTGACGGGCAAGACCTGGGTCCCGTCGTGAAGTTCGTTTCCGGTGAGATGGCTAACTCGGTTCTGACTGGCTTCACCATTACCAATGGTACCGCCACAAATGGCGGAGGCATACTCTGCGATGCTTCATCTCCGACCATCAGCAACAACCGCATCCGGCTCAACAAGGCTACTTCGCGCGGGGGGGGCATTTGCTGTCTTACTGGGTCGGCTCCGAAGATCACCGCGAACAACATTTCCGGGAATACGGTCGACAGTGGCGGAGATCCCTCGGTCTTCGGTGGCGGCATCTACTGCCGCAATTCCTCAGCCGAGATCTCTAACAACACAATCATGGGAAACAGCGCGGTTGCGTACGATGACTGGCCCTATGAAAATGGTGCTGCGTGTGGCGGGGGCATTACGTGTAGCGGGGGCACACCCTTGATCTCTGCGAATGTGATCACCTCCAATAGCGCCTCCGGCCCGATAGAGAGCCTCGGTGGTGGCATCTACCTGCAGTCGGCGTCTGGCGCCCTCGTAATCGGGAACACCATCAGCGGCAACACCGCACCTGCCAGCAGCGGCGACAACTATGGTGGCGGCATCTGTCTCCAGGGTTCACCATCCAGGATCGAGAGCAATGTGCTTGACGGCAACTCTGGCCGGCGGGGTGGTGGCATCTTCTGCGACGGCGCCTCGGCGGCCCCTGTAACCGGCAATGTGCTCCTCAACAACGCCGCCAGCGAGGCGGGCGGAGCCATCTGCAGCGAGGCCTCGGCAGTCATCACCAACAACACCTTCCGCGCCAATTCAGCCCCGGCGGGCGCCGGGGGAAGCATCTGGTGCGCGGCTGCCAGCCCACAGATCAAGAACTGTATCGTCGCCAGTTCCGCAGGCGGGGGAGGCATCGGAGCCTCCGCGTCCTCGACGCCGAATGTGTCCTATTGTGACGTCTGGGGCAACACTGGCGGCGAGTATGTGGGGCTGACCGACCCGAGCGGCACCAATGGCAATATCACGCGGGACCCGCTGTTCGTCAGTCCCGCCACCGGCGACTTTCGGCTCAAGTCCCGTGCAGGGCGCTGGAATGGCACCGCGTGGGTGAATGATACCGTCCTGAGCCCCTGCATTGATGCCGGCGATCCCGCGTCACCGTTCGCGAATGAACCGACGCCCAACGGCGGGCGGGTCAACATGGGCTATGACGGCAACACGGCGTTCGCGTCCAAGACGCCGCCGAACTCCGCGCCGCTGGCCCCCACAACCGTGACGATCACTCCGGTCGTGCCCGGTCCGGAGGACCTTACCGGCCACGCCAGTGGCGCCACTGATGTGGACGGGAACGCCATAGCCTACAGGTACCAGTGGGCGAAGAAGAAGGTGGACGGGACCTGGGACCGGTGGAGCTATACCGGCGAAGTCCTCCCGAAGGCCAGGATCCTCCTTGGTGAGACCTGGAGAGTCCGGGCGCAGGCCTATGATGGCGCCCTGTACAGCGCGTGGACGATGGGCCCGAGCACTGCTATCCTCAACATGGCCGGAGTGACCCCCGCCCCGAAGACCTACGGGGTGCCGGTGACGGCCTGTGTGTTCGCGAGTTTCCGGTGGCCTGTGCAGCCGGCGTCCGTGCCAACGCGAGTGCAGCTCAAGATTGGGACGAGGGTCATTCCGACGGTTCTGTCCTGGGTGACGGCGGAGCGGAAGATCAAGCTCCGGCCCAAGACCGCCCTGGTACCCAACACGTTCTACCGCGTCAACTTCGATCCGGGGATCGTGCGCCTCATTGACGGGCGGACCATTGGCTGGGGTGAGAACTACTGGTTCAAGACCGCCCCGGCGGCGTCATCGTCGGCTGTCTCAGTGGCGGCAACGCCCACAGCTTCCGGCGCGCAACTGACGGTGAACCTCAGTGCGGCGGCGACGGTGCGGACCGTGATCTGCAACATCGCCGGTCGGGTGGTCGCAGAACTGGCGGAGCGAGACCTGCCGGCGGGTGTGAATAGCCTCGTGTGGAATGGCAGGGGTAACGGCGGGAGCAAGGTGCCGGCGGGGACTTACCTGGTGAGGGTAGAGGCGAAGGGGGCTGAGGGTACGCAGACAACAGCGGTGACGTCGCTGCAGATACGGTAGGAGCGTAAAGGCGGGGCAAGTCCAGCAGGCGCGGCTTTGGTGGCCGCGCCTGTTTGGTTTGTGTCGCGGTCGGGGAGGGTGACTGTAACAGCTTTGTCACAAAACGGCAGGAGTTGGTCTCTAAGGTCACGAACTAGATTGGTAATCTGTTACGAGGTATAGTGCATGTCCTACCCCAAAGTCGCGCCGCGTCTCTTGTCTGCGTTCGTGCTGTCGTTAGGGCTGCTCGTGGGGGCGTGGGCGGGGACGACCACTCGCGTTAGCGTATCCAGCGGCGGGGCGCAGGCCAATGATCAGAGTAGATACCCTGTCATCAGCAGCGATGGCCGCTATGTGGCCTTTGAATCCTACGCCGGTAATCTCGTGGCTGGCGATACCAATGGCGGGTGGGATGTGTTCCGGCATGACCGGACGACAGGGCAGACCATGCGGCTGAGCGTGACCGCCGCGGGCACACAGGTTTTCGCGCCCAGCTACGACCCGCAGATTACCGCGGATGGGCAGTACGTGGCGTTCATGTCCACCTCGCAAGACCTGGTCGCCAATGACAACAACGGTTGGAACGACATCTTCCTGCGCAGTTGCTTGTCCGGGAGCGTCTCGCTCATCAGTGTGGCAACTTCGGGCGCGCAGGGGAATGACGACAGCAGCGAACCCTCGATCAGCGCCGACGGGCGGTATGTGGCTTTCACATCGTTGTCTACGAACCTGGTGAATGCCGATACCGCGGTGCCCGGCCAGGTTTACGTGCGGGATCTGGTGGGGCACACCACCACACGGGTGAGCGTGTCGAGCGCGGGGGTGGCGGGTGACGGCTGGAGTCATGTGCCGTCGATCAGCCCGGATGGGCGGTATGTGGCGTTCCAGTCCGAGGCCACCAATCTCGTGCCGGGTGACACGAACGGGAAGTGGGACATCTTCGTGCATGACCGCAGCACGGGCACCACGTCGCGGGTGAGCGTGTCTACCGGCGGGACGCAGGGCAACTGGGATAGCTGGGAGCCATCGATCAGCAAGGATGGGCGCTATGTGGCGTTCGAGTCGGGCGCGAGCAACCTGGTGTCCGGCGACACGAACAGCGTGTGGGATGTGTTTGTGCGCGACCGGGTGTCCAATGTGACGACCCGGGTGAGCGTGAACGAGACGGGCGGGCAGGGCGCGTTTGAGAGTGTGAGTGCCTCCATCAGCCCCGATGGGCGATATGTGGCGTTCGCGTCGGAGGCGTCGCTGGTGACGGGGGACACGAACCAGAGCCAGGACGTGTTCATCCGCGACCGGGTGGCGAACCAGACGAAGCGGCTGAGCCTTAACACCGCCGGGACGCAGGGCAATGGTGCCAGCGGGCGTCCGGCGCTGAGCGCGAACTCGCGATGGATCGCGTTTCTCTCCATTGCCAGCAATCTCGTAACGGGGGACACCAATGGCGTGGAGGATGTCTTTGTCCGCGATACCGGCGCTGTGAATGCACTGCCGACTGCGCCGACGACGCTGACGCTCAATCCCTCGGCGCCGGGCCGGGAGGACATCAAGACGATAGTGGGCGGCAGCACGGATGCCAACGGCGACAAGCTCACGTACCAGTGCAAGTGGGCCAAGCAGAACGGCGACGGAACCTGGGGGGCGTGGTCCTATACCTCGCGAACTCTGCCGGCGGCGCAGGTGGCAATCGGGCAGACCTGGCGGGTGCGGGCGCGGGCGTATGACGGCATCGGCTACGGGTCCTATGGCGCTATCAAGACCTTCACGATCGTCGGCCTGGGTGGCTTCACGCCGGCCCCCAGCACGCGCGGCGTGGCGGTGAGCACGTGCATGTTCGTGAGCTTCCGCTGGCCGGTGAAGCAGTGCTCGGTGACCAGCCGGGTGCAACTGAAGCGGGGAACGACGGTGGTCCCGACGACCATGACGTGGGTGACGGCTGAGCGGAAGGTGAAGCTGCGGCCGAAGACGCCGCTGCTGCCGGGCACGTACTACCGCATGAACGTCGATCCCGGCATCGAGTGCACCAGTGGCCGAGTGCTGGGGTGGGGCGAGAACTACTGGTTTGAGACGGCAGCCAGCTCCGGCGCGGTGTCCGTGGCGGCAGCCCCAACGGCAGCGGGCGCACAGGTGACGGTGAACCTGAGCGCAGCGGCGACGGTGCGGACGGTGATCTGCAACATCGCCGGGCGAGTGGTGGCGGAGTTGGCGGAGAGGGAGCTGCCGGCGGGCTTGAACAGCCTGGTGTGGAATGGCAGGGGTAACGGCGGGAGCAAGGTGCCGGCGGGGACTTATCTGGTGAGGGTAGAGGCGAAGGGGGCTGAGGGTACGCAGACAACGGCGGTGACGTCGCTGCAGATACGGTAAGAGCGGGTTACGGGGGTGAGATTGGACAGGCGCGGCCTTTGGTGGCCGCGCCTTTTTTCGTTTTGGGGGAGGGCAAGACAGGAAGTAGAAGAAGAACGCCGAATAGTCGTGCTGTTGTGGTTATTCTGCCTATTGAGGACGGGGAGTTTTTCATGAGAAGGTTCGTAGGTATTGGTCTCGTCGCTCTGCTGGTGCTGTTGGCTATCGCCAGCCCGTGCTTGTCGGCTGGCCGCAACAAGTACCTTGTCAGGAGCATCCTGCAGGGGGGAAGAGTGGTGGATGAGCGCACGACGCCGGTTTTGCCGCCCCCGTACCGTGTGCCGGCGGTGAAGCGCCCTCTGCCCAACAAGAGCCGCGGCGTGAACATACTCAGCAACGTCCCGGCCCTGAAATGGTGTTTCGGGTGTTCAGCAACGTCCGCCGCGATGATGTTTGGATACTATGACGGTAACGGCTTCCCGAGCATGTACACCGGGCCAACGAATGGCGGAGTGTTTCCCCAGAATAACTCAGCGTGGCCGAACGTCAGCATAGGCGGCGAGGCGCGGAGCCAGTGCCCGCTCAGCGCAACGCGGGATGGACTGGACGGGCGAGTCGGCCGGGGACATGTTGATGACTATTGGATAGTGTCGAACGATGCGGGCCCTGACCCGTGGATAGCCAACGGGTGGACGGAGCATAATTGGGGCGACTGCACCGGCGATTACATGGGCACCAGCCAGTCGGCGTGGAGCAATATTGATGGCAGTACCACGTTTGTGTACTACAACGACGGCAGCCCAACGTATGACTATACGCTTGGAGAGGGCAGTGGCACGAAAGACGGCTGTCATGGGATGAGGGCCTTTGCGGAGTCGCGAGGGGCGACGGTGGAGGCCAACTTCAACCAGTACATCGATACGGAGGTCCCTGGCGCAGGCTTCACGTACGCGCAGTACATGGCGGAGATAGACGCCGGGCGTCCGGTGCTGATCCAGGTGGACGGCCACACGATGCTCGGCGTGGGGTATGACGACTCGACCAATACCGTGTACGTGCACAATACGTGGGACTGGGACTTGCACACGATGACGTGGGGGGGATCGTATGAGGGTATGGGGCACTACGGCGTGACGGTGCTGCGTCTGCAGCAATCAAATCCCGTGCCGCAGATCAGCCTCTCGATTAACAACGGCGCGGCCAGCACTGACACTCTGGGCGTGACGCTGAATCTGAGCCAAAGCGGCGGAGGGGCACCGACCGAGGTGCGGTTTGCCAATGATGTCGGTGGCAGCCCGGGAACATGGACGAGTTGGGCGTCCTGGACATCGAGCCGATCCTGGAACCTCGTCGCCGGCAACTATGGCACGCGAGGAGTGTGGGCTCAGGCGCGCAACGCGGCCGGTGAAGGCAGCACAACGTATGATGACATTCTCTATCAGACTTCGGTGACGGTACCGCTGATCGACCTCTCGATTAACGACGGCGCGGAGAGCACCGAGAGCCTGGGCGTGACCCTCAACCTGAGCCCGAACGGCGGGGGCGCACCCACCGAGGTGCGCTTTGCCAATGATGTCAGCGGCAGTCCGGGAACATGGACGAGCTGGGAGGCCTGGACCTCGAGCAGAACATGGAACCTCGCGGCTGGCGACTTCGGTACGCGTGGAGTCTGGGCGCAGGCGCGCAATGCAGCGGGCCCAGGCTACACAGCGTATGATGGCATTGTCTATCAGACTTCGGTGACGGTGCCGTTCATCAGCCTCTCGATCAACGACGGCGCGGACAGCACTGAAAGTCTGAGCGTGACGCTGAATCTGAGCCAAAGCGGCGGAGGGACGCCGACCGAGGTCCGTTTCGCCAACGACACTGACGGCAGTCCGGGAACCTGGTCTACGTGGCAGGCGTGGGGTACGTCGAAGTCATGGACGCTGGCTCCGGGCGGCAACGGCACGCGGTGGGTCTGGGCACAAGCGCGTAACGCCGCCGGCCCAGGCAGCACAACGTATGATGGCATTCTCTACGAGGCCTCGGTGACGGTACCGGAGATCGGTATCTCTATCAACAACGGTGACAGCACGACCTCGAGTCTCGATGTGACTCTGGGGCTATGGCAGAGCGCGGGCGGCAGCCCGACAGAGGTGCATTTCGCGAACGACAATGGCGGCGCCCCCGGAACGTGGTCTACGTGGCAGGCGTGGGGTACGTCGACGTCATGGACGCTGGCTCCGGGCGCAGGCGGCACGCGTAAGGTCTGGGCCCAGGCGCGTAACAGCGTCGGCACGGGCGGCAGTACCTCAGACACGATCGACTTCCAGGGCGTGACTGAGCCTACGGCACCCACCAAGCCAACGGTGGTGGCCGTCAGCCCCTCTACGCCCGGGCCCGAGGAGTTGAGCGCTGCCGCCAGCGGTTCCTGGGACGCCAATGGCGACGCTGTTACGTACCAGTATCAATGGTCGAAGAAGGCTGCGGACGGGTCGTGGGAGGGCTTTACCTACAACGGCCAGACCCTGGCGGCAGCCAATGTACACATGGGCGAGACGTGGGGAGTGAGGGCGCGGGCGTCCGATGGCAGCCTGTATAGCGGGTGGACCGTCGCGACGAGTGTGACTATCGTGGGCATGGCGAACTACACGCCCGTGCCGAAGACCCGCAATGTGCCGCGGACGGCCAGCGTCTTTCTCAGCTTCCGCTGGGCGCCGGTGAAGTCATCCGCGGTAGCGAGGGTAACGCTGACGCAGGCCGGTGAGATCGTGCCGGTTACCGCGCTTTGGGTCAGCGATAAGAAGCTCAAGCTTACCCCGCGGACGCTTCTCAAGCTTGATTCTGACTACCGGATGAACATTGCCCGCGGTGTGCGATGCGTCAGCGGCAGGGTACTGGACTGGGAGGAGAAGTACGCCTGGTTCCACACGGCCCCGGCGGGCTCGCCGACCGCGCCAACCTCGATCGCGATTAGTCCAGCTACCCCCGGACCAGAGACACTGGTAGCGACGGCCAGCGGGGCAACGGATCCCAACGGCGATGTGATTACGTATCAGTACCAGTGGTCGCCGAGGAATGCGGACGGAACCTTCGCGGGATGGGACTACAGCGGGGGGACGCTTCCCGGTGCGTACCTGCGCATCGGCGGAACCTGGGGTGTACGGGCGCGCGCCTTCGACGGCTTCACCTCCAGCGACTGGTTCACCAGTACTGTGACCCCGGTCAGCATGGCGGGCTATAGCCCTGAGCCAGGGGCGCGCAACATCGCGCGCACTGCGGCCGTGTTCATCAGTTTCCGCTGGACGCCGGTGAAGTCTTCGGTGGAGTCACGCGTAAGGCTCTTGCACGGGACCACAATCGTCCCGACGTCGCTGAGCTGGGTGAGTGACAGGAAACTGAAGCTGCGGCCCAGGGACATGCTTGAGGTCAGCAAACTCTACCGGGTGCAAATCGCCAGCGGAGTTGAGTGTGTCGGGGGCCGGGTGCTCAACTGGGAAGAGACGCACGCGTACTTCACGACCGCGCCCGCAACGGCGCCGACCACGCCGACGCTGGTCACCATCAGCCCGAGCAGCCCGGGGCCGGAGGACCTGTTCGCTTCCGCCAGTGGTTCGACTGACCTCAACGACGACCCGCTTTACTACGAGTACCAATGGTCGAAGAAGAAGAGCGACGGGAGCTGGGAGGGCTGGAACAACAGCGGAGACCTCCTGCCGACCGGAAGAGCAAAGATTGGGGAGACGTGGGCGGTGCGAGCGCGAGCGAATGACGGCACGGCGTCCAGCTCGTGGAGGATCTCCGATCCGGTAACGATCACCAGCATGGCAGAGTATCTGCCCGCACCGGGAGCGCAGAACGTACCCAGGACGGCCCCTGTCTTCATCAGCTTCCGTTGGATGCCGGTGCACTCGTCAGCGGAAGGTCTGGTGGAGCTGCGGCAGGGCAGTACAGCCATCCCGGTCACGATGACCTGGGTGAATGACAAGAAGCTGAAACTGCAACCGAGGTCTCTGCTGCAGGTTGACACCGAGTACTGCGTCTACATCGGCGCCGGACTGGAGTGCGCCAGCGGCCGCCTGCTCAGTTGGAGCGAGTCGTATGCCACCTTCCGAACGGCATCTGCCACGCCGCCGACGATGCCGACCGTGGTCGCGATCAGCCCCGAATCGCCAGGGCCGGAGGTCTTGCACGCTTCGGCCAGCGGCTCGACTGACGCGAACGGTGACACCATCACCTATGAGTACCAGTGGTCCAGGGTCTGGGCGGAGGACGGCTCCTGGGAGGGCTGGGACTACAGCGGCAACACGCTGCCCGCGGCGGTCCTGACGATTGGCGAGACCTGGGGCGTGCGGGCACGGGCCTTCGATGGGACGCTGTATAGCTCCTGGAAGAGCGCGAGCGTGACCATCACCAACATGGCCGGCGTTACGCCGGCCCACAGGACGTACGGCGTGCCGGTGACGACCGCAGTGTTCGGCAGCTTCCGCTGGCCGGTGCAGCAGTCCACGGTGACCACGCGAGTTCACCTCAAGCGCGGCACCGTCGAGGTGCCGGTCACCATGAGTTGGGCAACGGCGAACCGGAAGGTGAAGCTCCAGCCTAACGCGCCGCTGCTGCCGGCAACGTACTACCACATTATCTTCGATCCGGGCATCGTGTGCAGTGACGGCCGCGTGCTGGGCTGGGGCGAGGATTACTGGTTCAAGACCGCGGGGACTGCGGCGACTGCGGTAACTATCGCCGCGGCGCCGACCTCGCTGGGGGCGCAGGTGACGGTGAACCTGAGTTCGGCGGCGACGGTGCGGACGGTGATCTGCAACATCGCCGGACGGGTTGTGGCGCAGTTGGCGGAGAGGGACCTACCGGCGGGCTTGAGTACGCTGGTGTGGAATGGGAAGGGGAGCAGTGGGACGAAGGTGCCGGCAGGAACTTATCTGGTGCGGGTGGACGCCATGGGAGCGGAGGGGACGCAGGC
>JBDKRC010000276.1:0-3574 GCA_039683575.1 Armatimonadia bacterium
CGGCTAAAGCTCGGCCCCTCCGCAGAGGTGACGCAGGTTGGTCGTGGATGACGGCGGGCCGGCTAAAGCTCGGCCCCTCCGCAGAGGTGACGCAGGTTGGTCGTGGATGACGGCGGGCCGGCTAAAGCTCGGCCCCTCCGCAGAGACGACAGCGGGCCGGCTAAAGCTCGGCCCCTCCGCAGAGGTGACGGCGGGTCGGCATCCTTTGCCCCTTTACCGCACCCTGACCATGAACCCCTGCCGCACCTCCTGGCTTTTGTTGTTCGCCACCTTTACCACCACCTCGTACTCTCCCGCTGCCCCCGGCGTGCCCTGCAGCACCCCGGACTCCATCTTCAGCCACTGTGGCCCCTTCTCCAGCGTCCACGTCAGCTTCTCCCGGTGCCAGTACGCGGCGTTGTAGCTGCCGTTGCAGGTGTAGTGCCCGATGGAGTAGAGGGCTTGCGGCGCATACCGGTACGCCTCCCCAACTTTCGCCTCGGTCACTGCTTTGGTATATACCATCGGCCGCGGCAGTGCCGCATAGTCCGATGCCCCGCTCTCGTTTCCCTTCGCATCAACCGCGACCACCCGGTAGAAGGCCTGGTTTGCATTCGGCAGGTCCACGCCCGGTCCCGCGACCAGCAGACGCGTCTGGTCAGTCTTCGTTACCAGGTTCGACGGCGTCTTCACACTGCCATAGAAGGGGTCGTCGCCCTTCTTGTCCTTCGCCTTGTACTCCTCCATCGTATCGCAGAACCCCCGCCCTGCCGCTACGACGTACTCCACGTCACTCGCCGTGAAGCCCTGCTCGTTGCTGCCGTATACCTTGTACGCCACCGGCGCCCGGCCCTCCGGGTTTGCCTCCCACGCCACCTCCACCGTGCCATCCTGCTGCGCCTTCGCCTGGACGTTCAGCGGGACTCCCGGCGCCTCACACTTGAAGGAGAACCGCTTGCTCCACGCTCCCCATACGCCATGTCCGTCCAGGGCCCGCACCCGCCAGTAGTAGGTCGTCCCGGGGTTCAGAAGCCCCGTGAAGGGGATCATCCACTCTGCCTTGCCCTTGCTCGGGGTCAGCGACACGCGCTTGTCGAAGTTCGGCGAGAGTACCCACCGCAGGTCCGGCCGCTCGCACACCTGCACCTGATAGTCAGCGATCTTGCTCTCCTCCCCCATTGCCTCCGCCGGCTCCCACCTCAGCGCAAACTTCGTCCCCTCCACGGTCGCCCCGTCTGCCGGGAAGACCGCTCCCGCCGGTGCCTTCGGGGGCTGCCAGTCCGTGCGCTCCAGCCAGGCATGCGTGACCCGCACCTCGCGCGGCCCCGGCGTCTCATCGGTGTATTGCAGCTTGTTGTCGCCCACGACCAGCTCCGGCATGCCCAGCAGCGACATCTGCACATCATTGTCAAACTCCACGCTCTGCAGCGTCACCGGCCCCTCTGCCTCCAGCGCCACATAGTACTCATACGTCGGCTTGCCCCGCGTCGAAATCAGCCGGTCAATCGTCGCCGACGTGAACCCGCTCTCTGAGCCCTCCGCGACCTTCTCCCACGCCTTTCCGTCGGGCGAGAAGCTCAGGCGCACCGGCCCGCCCTCGTGCCGGCACTTGAGGGTCGTGCCCACGAACACATACGGGCTCTGCATCTTCCAGACGAGGCGCATCGTCTTGCCCTCGACGGGGCAGACGGTTCCCTCTGCCACGTTCTCAACCACCTGCGCGCCCTTCCGCCACACCGACGGCTTCTCCAGCGGCACCCGGTACACCCATTTGCCGTTTCTCAGGTCCTCATATGCCAGTCCGCCCCACGTCTTGAGATTGCCCATCCCATCCACTACAGGCTTCCCCGGCTCCGGATCGGTCCCGTAGGTGTACTCCTTGCCCACATGGTCAAACCGCCACTCCAGCGCCTCCCCCGGCCTGAGGGCAAAGAACATCTTGTGCCTGGTCAGCCCCCCATGCTCGCCCTTGCGCTCCGTCCCCTCATACCCGTAGAGCGAGGACGAGAACTGGTCCAGCAGCTCGTTCTCGGGCGATCCGATGCTGTAAGTGTGCGTTCGCTTCATCAGATCATGATCCCGCACCACCTCCGCCTCGGACGCAATCGTCTGGTTGTCGCGTCGCAGGCAGATCACGTGCTCGTCCCCGTCCAGCAGGTGGAACTCCCCGTCATACCAGGCCTCCGCCACGCAATGCCCGACGGGGTACCCCCGCCGCGTCTTCAGCCCCGCCGCCCGCCACATGTCGCTCAATATCTGTGCGTCATTGCCGCACAGCGTATACCCGTACACATTGTGCACTTTCACCGCATCACTGGATTCGTTATCCCACGTGCACGCATGGAACCTGTGGGCACGCTCCCACTCCCAGAGCGCCCGTGCCTTCTCCGCCTCGGTCACACACCCGCGCGTCGCCTCGGCCGCGATCTTCTCCACCGTCCGCCAGTCACCAATCCCGTTGACCGTCAGCCACGGGTTCAGCACGTCCGTATCGCCCACATTCTCCATTCGCACCCACAGGTTGGGCTGGAACCCCTGCTTGAACGCCGCATAGCTGATCGGCATCCGCGTCATGACGCCATCAATGGCCCCGCGGAAGGGCACCACATAGTCATGCTTCGCGTCCGTGATCTTCTCGACATGCCGCTGTCGGACATCCGTAGGCAGGAGTTCCCGCTCCTTGCTCGCCGGCCCCTGTACTGATGCCGTCGCCAGCCCCACAACCATCATCGCCCCAGCAATCACGAGCCAACCAACCATATGGCGCATCTGTAGCTCCTCAAGCGAAATATGCTCCTATGTTATCCATCCCGCCCCGCGACTCCTGCCAATCAGGCGGGGGCTTGCACCCCGCTGGCCGTCATCGCCGACCAATCCTCGCGCTGAATGGGGACAGGCTCGCATGACGCTTTTGCGTCACCCTGAACTGTGAAAAGTGGCAGCCGTCCGAGCGGGCAAGGATGCCCGCGCTCCAAACGGCCCGTCACCCCCGCAGACCCCGTTTTCCAGAGCAGACCCCGATTTCGCATGAGAGTTGGTGCGTGATGAAATCCAGGTTGCGAAATCGGGGTCAGTCCCCATTCAGCGCTTGCGGTCCCTCAAAAGCAGGATTCGCCCGCCCTCCCGCCCAATGTACCTGCAACCCCTCAGGAGGCCTAACATGCGCCCGGCCCTTTTGATCCTTCTGTCTCTCCTGCTTATCAGCTCCCTCGCCGCTGCTGCCGTCACCGTGGTCACCGACGGCAAGCCGCAGGCTGTCATTGTTACACCAGACACCCCTCTGCCAGTCGAGACCTACGCCGCCGCTGAGCTCGTCTACCACATCGAGAAGGCCACCGGCGCCACCCTCGCCATCGCCAAGGAATCCGACGCGCCTGCCGCGCCGGCCAGCCGTATCTACATCGGCAACACCGCCGCCGCCCGCGCCGCAGGGCTCGACGGGGCGAAGCTCTCTCCCGAGGAGTTCATCCTCCGCACCGGCCCGAAGGCCCTCTTCATCGTCGGCCACGACAGCGAGGGTGAGGCGCTCAACTACATGACCTTCGCCGGCACACTATTCGGCGTCTACCAGCTCCTTGAAGACGCCCTGAAGGTC
>JBDKRC010000277.1:0-50213 GCA_039683575.1 Armatimonadia bacterium
CCTCCCAACCAAGGGCGCACAAGCCGACAGGCCACCAACCCGCCTCCGACCACCCCTGGCGCAAGTCCTACAAAGGGACATTTCTAGCTGGCAGATAGAGGGACATTTCTACTTTGCGTTGACAGGCAAAACCATTGTCAGGTCGCCCGTAGGCTGACGAAGGTCCCTGCGCCATGCTGGCGAAGTGGTCATTGTCAGGCATCTCAGCTCTCGGAGGGTAGTCCCGTGACAACTCAGGAGTTCAAAGATATCGCGCAGGGCATGGGAGTTGACCTTGTGGGTGTGGCGCCCGTTGAGCGGTTCGCGCTCTTCGCCCCTGAAGCCAGCCCGCTGGCCATCCAGCCCCAGACGCGTTCGGTCATCGTGCTCGGCTTCGTCATTCCGCGCGGGTCGTTGCAGGGGATGGAAAACGGCACGGCCGGGTACACGCTCGGAACGGGTATCCCTGGCGCGGTTGCCCTGGAGACCACATACCTGCTCTGTCGGCGACTGGAGTCCGCGGGTTGGGAAGCTACGCCCGTGTTCCAGCAAGCCGGTGATATGCGCGGACAGGGCGTACGCGTGAGCCCTGACAAGCCGGAACCGAACGTGATCCTCGAGTTCGACTATGCCGCCCATGCCGCGGGCTTGGGCGAAGTGGGGCGTGGTAAGTGGCTGCTCACGCCCGAGTTCGGTCCGCGGCAGATGCTGACGATCATTCTCACCGATGCCGAGTTGGAGCCGGACGCGCCCTTCTCCGGCAGCGTCTGCGACGAGTGTGGCGCCTGCGCCAAGGCTTGCCCGTCGCGGGCTCTGGACACGACCTCACTGCATCGCGCTCCGTTGTGCGAGGGGGAAGCCGGCTGGTACCCCCTGCACATCGAAAGCTGCCGCGTCTGCAAGACAGGGACGACCCGGCTGCCCTACTCCACCGGCTCGGAGCCCTTCCGCCTCGGAGCGGCCTGCGGACGGGCCTGCGTCGCCCATCTCGAAGACAACGGCAAGCTGACCCGCAAGTTCGCCTCGCCGTTCCGCCCGGCGGCCGCGTGCGCGCGGAAAGAGGAGGCGTGAGCCCCCGTGCTGACCAAAGAAGCCCTGCGCGACTACGCATACAATGTCGTGAATGTCGACAAGCTTGGCGTGGCCAATATTGAGCGGTTTGATAGCGCGCCGCCGGACATGCATCCTCGCAACATCATGCCGAAGGCCCGCTCCGTGGTGGTCTTCCTCAAGCGCATCTTGCGCGGGACGTGCCGCGGCGTCGACGAGGGTACCCACTGGCCCTCCTATCACATCTACAGCTACGCTGGTCTCAACCACATGCTGGGCGTCGCCAACTACCGCCTGGCGCGTTTCATCGAGCAGCAGGGGTTCGACGCCACCTCGCTGTCCGCAATCGCCACCAGCCGGGAATTTGGTCCGGCCGCCCCACCGCCAGCGCCCGGTCTCCCTGCGCGGGAGGTGGTTGTCCAGCATCGCATCGCCGCAACCCTCGCGGGTCTTGGCGAAATGGGCTGGTCGAAGGTATTCATGACCCGCGAATTCGGGCCCCGGCAGCGCCTGGGCGTGCTGCTCACCGATGCCGAACTGGAGCCCGATCCGATTGAGACTGGCGTACTGTGTGACCGCTGTAAGCGCTGTGTAGCCGAATGCCCCGCCGGAGCCATTGATCGCGACAAATCCGTCTCCATCGAGGTGGAAGGGCACCGGCTGGAGTGGAACGACCTGGATCTGGGCAAATGCAAGCTTACACACTTCGGGCTCAACAAGCGCAGCGGGCCCTTCTTTGCCAAGCGCTTCCCCGGCGTCCGCATGACAGTTGCCGAGCAGGAGGTAACCTGGCTGGAAGCGTGGGACCTGGGGCGGGCAATGTTCCCGACCATGCCGGCCCTGCAAGCCCTCTCAGCGCACCCTGTGGCCGCCTGTGGCGCACGCGGCTGCATTGTGGGCTGCATGAAGCATGTGGAGAAGCAGGGGACGGTCGAGAACAGCTTCAATACCCGCCCCGTGTTCAGCGAAGATGAGCCCTGGCGCCTTGACGACGAACCTTCGCACCACTTTGCGGATCATAAGGGGTTGGTCTACGACCCCGAGGCGCCGCCTGCCTCTGAGACGCCGAAGGCGCGGGATGATGAAGGCTGGTATTGAGAGACTGACCGGGGGCGAGCCAATCACAGCGGGAGACTATCACGATGTACAGTATTCGTCCGCGCAACCTGTATGCACTGGATTGGGCGCTGGAAGATGAGCGCAACGTTCGCCGGCTGGAGCGCTTGGTCGCTGGCCTGAAGCGCCAGATGTCAGAAGTGCAGGTGATTACCGCCGAACAGTTGCCGCAGGCGATCCGCGACAGCGGCTGGATCGGCGAAGTGCGCCAGGGGGCCTACCAGGATGTCAGCGATCCTGACTTCCTCTTCACGGCCTTCAAGTGGCTCACCCCCGAGCAGCGCTCGGAAGTAGCCAAGACCGAACTGTTCCAGCAGTGCGTGGACGCGCACGCGTCCTACGGTGACTGCAAACAATGGTTCACTGGCGGCCGGATACTGGCCATGCTGGGGGCGGCCCCGTTCTTCCACTACGAGCAGCGCGCCGAATGGAATCGCGCCCATGTGTGCTGGAGCTTGCACGACCTGCATTCCGCCTGGGGCTGCGCCCACCGCTGCTCATACTGCCAGCGTGGCTCGGTCTATGTGGTTAACCTCAATGTTGAGGAGTTCGTGGACAGGGTGGGCGATTTCATCGACCAGACGCCCTGGCAGAAGACCTTCCGCTACGATGTAGAGCAGGACGTCTTTACCATCGAGCCAGAGTATGGCGCTTGTGAGATGCTGGTACGGGACTTCGCCCAGCGTGACGACCGCTACCTGATCCTCTTCACCAAAAGCGCCAACACCGACTTCCTCCTGCCGCTTGAGCACAACGGCCACACGATGATGCTCTGGACGCTCTCCTCCCACACCGTGAGTCGCCGCTATGAGGCCCTGACAGGGACGATGGAAGAGCGCATCGAGGCCGCTCGGCGCTGCCAGGAGGCCGGGTACACGGTGCGCTTCAAGCTCAAGCCCATCATCCCGATCAAGAACTGGCGAGAAGAGACAACCCAGATGCTGGAGCTTCTGTACTCACGGGTGAAGCCGGACAATCTGAGCATGGAAATGGTATTCGTCGACAGTGTCGCCGAGATGAACGACACGATGGGGCGCGATAGCCTCGATCCCGCCTTCGTTGCAGCCGCTGAGCAGGCGGAGGCGGAGCGGGGAGACTGCTGGGACAAAGAGATTGACGGAGAGAAGCCGTTCCCCTTCGAGGTGAAGGCCGAACTCTATCGCTACGTCATCTCAGAATCCCGGCGCCTTAGCCCTGACACTCCGATAACGCTCTGTGCTGAGAACATGCGGATGTGGGAAGAACTCGGGGATCTTCTCGACGGGAAGCCCTGGAACTACCCCTGCAACTGTGGCCCACACTGCACTCCGCAGCGGCAGCGCATCACGGAAGTGCAAGGCCCGGATGCCGAGCGTATCTGCCGCGCGGTCGCCAATGGTGGCGTCCGCTGACTCACGACCCCGCAAGACTGTGCTCTGACGCTACAACTCCTCTGCAAGGGTGGGTTGCCGGATGAAGCAGTTCCTGCTGAGCATTGTGGCCGTAACACTGGCGGTATCGGTTGCATTCGCACAGACTGACATCCTCACCACGCCCGCGCCGAGTACTGGCAAAGTGGCCTCTTTCGAGACCGAGGCCGATAGCCAGTTCGTGCTGCAGGGGGGCGTCAGCGGCACGCGAGTGAAAGAACACGCCACGGATGGAGAGTGGGCCCTGCGGGTGCTGGCAAAGGGTTCCGACCAGCCCAGTTGGCCCGCACTCTGGCTATACCCCAAGACTGAGCCCAACTGGAGCGCCCGCGAGCTCCTGGTCATGGATATCTTCCTCGAGACCCCCGACAGCGTTGAGTTCGGCGCTCAGCTTTGCGCTCTGGACCGCAAGGACGCGGTGACGGCGTCGCTGGGACGCCTGCAGCCCGGCTGGAACAAGGGCATCACGCTGTGCCTGCAGGATTTCGGCTGGGACCTTACCCGCATCGCCAACCTCGCGCTGTATCTGGGCTCCCCGAAGAAGGACGTGATCTACACTATCGACAACGTCCGCTGGGAGAGGCTGCCACAGGCTTCCGGGGGCTGGATCAGCGTGAGCGAACTCGGAGCCTCTGGCTCGGTATTCGAGACCACCGCCAGCGCCACGGCCGGCTCGAACCAGATCACTGTGGCCGACGCCGGTGACCTGCAGGTCGGTCAGCAGATCACAGTCTCAAAGTGCAACATCCGGTACCTGCGGCCGACGCAGTATGGCCCCGGCGAACCCTACTCGACTTCGAAGCCCCTTGGTGACGCTCTGGAGATGCGTGGCTATGACGGCAGCGGAGGCAGTTGGCTGGCCTACATCCTCGAGATAGATGGCACCGACCCGGTCACCTTCCGCTGGAAGGGAGACCTCGCCAAGCAGTGGGACGGCACGAGAGTGCCCGTCACCTACGACTGGCAGAAGCTCAGCGGCGGAACCGAGGTGCGCTTCAAGCAGCAGGAGTGGAAGAAGGGGCAGATGGTGACCTTCTCGGCCCGCGATCAGTTGGTCAGCACTATCGAGAAGATCGATGGCAAAGTCATCACCCTGGCTGACGCTGCTAACCGCACAGTCACCGACGCGGTCGTCCGACACACCGATCGCGAAGCAGTGCAGAAGGCGATCAACCTCGCTCTCAAGCGCAAGTGCAACGTCTTCTTCCCATCGGGGCATTACCGGATACCCGGCGGCCTGCGGGTCATGAACGCCTCAGCCATACGGCTTGAAGGCGCTGACGCCGCCACCACCGTCCTCGACATCAGCGACGGGGAAGGTTCCTGTTTCGGCCTCCAGCGGGGGACGGAAGTGACGATTCGCAACTTCACGATGGTTGGCCATACCGGGTTGGCAGAGGCTCCTCTGTCCTTCACCACCTCGACGGGCTATGGATACTGGCCCAACGGCCTCAAAGGCTGCAATGCGGTGGGCATGTCAGGTACGGAACGGGTTCTGATCGAAAACGTGCATGTCAGCCGCATGGCCAATGAGGCCTTCTATGCCCAGGGGCCCGCGCGCGCTGGCAAGACAGAGCCCCCACAGTATCAGAAGTCACTCACGTACCTGCGCTGCAGCGTCACAGACTGCGCCGCCAATGCCTTCAACAACAACGACCGGGCGGAAAACACCAGCATCCTGTACTGCCGCGTGGATGGCGCCGGTTGGCATGCTGCCGAGATGCCGGCACGCTTCCTGCGGGTCATCGGCTCATATTTCCGCAACACTGGCGCGATTACCGTCGGTGATATGAGCCATCGCTACGAGGACCTGAACGAACTGGGCTGCGGGCAGGCCTTCATCTGCGACAACGTCTTCGAGGGTATCGGTCGCTGCGGCGGCATCGCCGTCAACCACGGGTCCTCGCAGGTAGTCATCTCCGGCAACCTCTTCATCAACTTCAATGGCAACGCGATAACGGTCTCCAGCGCCACCGTGCGCCCCACGTTGCCGTGGTTCAAGCCAGATGCGCCGCTGGAGTGGGGCTCCTACCCTTCGCGGAGCGCCGTCATCACCGACAACATCATCGACATGACCTATCCCGCCCAAAACGGAGCATACCGTGTCGGGATCAACGTTGATGCCTCCGAAGTCACCATAGCCAACAACCAAGTCTATGTCCGCGGAGAGGCTGATCCACGGGTGACGGGGATCAGGCTGCGTGAGCCGGCGCTGCATCTGACCGTCCATGACAATCTCGTGCGTAACTGTGGCGCGGGGCTGCTGACAGGCCGGGCCACCTCACGCGTCACGCAGGTAGTTGACGCCACAACCTTCATGGAAGCTTCTCTGCCGCTGGAGTGGCGCTATACGCACCAGTACCAGGGCTGGAACGTTCTCTGGACCAGCGGTGGCAAGGTAGTCGGCACCTCGATCATAGACAGCTATGACCCGGCCACGCTGCTATTCAAGCTCAAGACGCCGCGTGAGATGAAGGTGGGGGATACCTTTGAGATATGCCCGCCGGGGGCGGCCAACTGGAGCATCCACAGCAACACCATCACCGGTTGCACCAATCCGGTCGTGCTCGACAACTATGGCAGCGTGACGAACTGCTTCTCTGACAACCAGATCAGCCGCGGTGGGGCCATCGGCGTCAAGCAGGCAATAAGCGTCCAGGGACTATACGAACTCAGGGGGAACCAGATCACGGGGTTTGACGAAGCCGGCTGCGCGGCTCTGCTGCTGGGGCCCGACAGGCAGGGGAAGCCACTAACGAATCGTTACCGCAACAACTTCATAAGCGGCTGTGCCGTAGGAGTAGCCGAAAGCGTGCCGGGCTTGTGGGACGCCTCAACACGCGAGGGCAATGTGTTCACCGACTGCGGAGGCAAGGCGCCCCAGGACTAGGCGCTCGCGACGCGCACGTTGGTGACTGTGACGTCCCGGACGAACTCCGGTCCGGGTACGATGGTGATCGCCTCTCCGGCGATGTCGTGGCGGATAACATTGCTGATGATCGAGTCGCACAGCGACCCGCCGATCATGATCGTGTGCTCGGAGCGGCTGATCACGTTGTTTACGATGAACCGGCTGGTGCTCCCTAAGGGAGCCACGCCACCCCCGTAGTGGTGATCCCCGATCTTGACCGCTGCCCGGCAACGCATGTCCGACGGCGAGGTATCAATCAGCCCGTCGAGCAAGATGTCGTGCATCTGCACGCCGGGTGTGTTCAGGAACCTGACAATGTGGTGGCCGCCCCGGCAATAGCCCCTGACGTTCCTGATGATGACGTGCCGGATGGCGTCCAGCCCCTCGCCCCGGTCCTGAGTGCAGCTGATCATCGTGGACTTCAGCCCGCCGGCAGGAGCGCCGTTGAGGTTCGGGATAGCCGTGAGAGCAATGAGATCGTCGCCGCTGTAGCCGCTGATATTCTCGATCAGGATGTCGTGACAGCCGAGCCGCAGGTCAACCCCATCCTGGTTCAGGATCGTCTGTTTCTCGCCGTCAATCGCCTTTGTTCCGCTGGAAGCGAAGTCAAGGTCGCGCACAACTCCATGTGCACAACGCTCCAGCGAGATCCCCCAGCAGTGTGAGTCCTTCATCGAGAGGTTCTTGAGGCTGAAGCCCTCGACGAACGCCATCAGAATCCCGATATTCCGCCAATCCCCGGTTTGACTCTGCCCCTCAACCCCGGCATCCGTGCCATACGTGTTCTCACCGAGTGTCTTGCCCCCGTCACCGGTGGCACGCGGGCGGTCTGCACCCTCGAGCAGCACGTTGCCGACTCCGTAGATGCGGATGCCGCTCAGTGGCTCTATCTCGGTAATGCCCGCCCCGCAGTTGGCGCTGCGGATCATGTTGTCGCGACACTGGTCCGAGAGCTTGAGATGGCAGTTGTCGAGTTCCAGAACGGTGTCACCCGGCACAAGGATCGCCGAATCGAGCAGCCAGAGGTCTCGTTCGCCTCCGGAGCAGTTGTGACGGGGGATCACAATGCGCTTGCCAGTGCCCGCGGCGGCCTGCAGCGCCTGGTTTATGCGCTCCACATCAGAGCCCTGGAAGTCGTTGGGGGTCAGGAACTGGGCGTCCAAGGTAAGTCTCCTTGTACTCTTATGTGACATGAAGACCGAAGCCTTGCAGGATGGCCTTCGCGTTGTCGATTGTGGCAGCATCCGGCGGCTGGACATCGTCCATGGGATACGGCCGACCGATTGTCTCGTACTTCGACCGCGCCAGATGGTACGGCAGCAGCCTAACCCCAACAATGTTGTTGAGATCGTTCAGGAGCTGCCCAATGGCGGCCATGCTGTCTGTGTCCGCATTGAAGCCCGGGATGGTCGGTATGCGGATCTCAATCGGTACGCCGCAACCCGACAAGCGCTTGAGGTTGTCGAGTATTTTGCCGTTCGAACTGCCCGTGTGTGCCCGGTGTACCGCCTCGTCCATGTGCTTTAGGTCGTACAGAAACAGGTCAGTATGGGGCAGAACAGTCTCGAAGCACTCCCATCCCACCGCCCCTGAGGTGTCCATGGCGCAGTGTATGCCGCTCTGTCGCAGAATGCCGAAGACCTCGGCGCAAAACGGCGCTTGCAGGAGCGGCTCCCCCCCCGAGATGGTGCAGCCGCCGCCGGACTTGGTATAGAAGGTCGCATCCTCCAGCACTGCTGCCGCTACCTCCTCGGCGGTCATCTCGCTGCCATAGTGCCGAAGCGCCCCCGGCAGGCAAGCCTCAACGCATTTGCCGCAAGCCTTACAGAGGCCGCGGTTGAGCCTGTGGCTGCCCCCGTCGAAGGTATGTGCCCCAACGGGACAAGCTTCGGCGCACTTCCCGCATCCGACGCATTTACGCTTCACGAACCCGATCTCGGGCCTAGGTGATATGCTCTCGGGGTTGTGACACCACCGGCATTGCAGGGCGCAGCCCTTGAGGAAAGCCGTCGTCCTAATGCCTGGGCCGTCGTGGACGGACAGACGTGTGAGCTCCAGCAGACGCCCTGTCATCACGCCACCTCGGCCTTGGTGATGAACATTTGCTGCTCTTCTGGAGCGAGATCCACGAAGCGTACATTCCAGCCGCAGACCCTAACCTGAAGGTTGGCGTACTTCTCCGGAGTGCACTGCGCCTCACGCAGCAGGTCCGCATCGAAGACGTTGAACTGGATGGCCATCCCGCCCTGCGCAAAGTGGCTGCGGATGATCGAGCAGATCGTCGGGATGCCTGCAGAGCCCGTGACGACGCTGGGATGCAGCATGATGTCCAGCACGGTCCCATTGGGGAACTGGGCCAGGTCCAGCGTGGTGACGGAGTTGATAAGCGAGGTAACGCCCTTGCTGTCCATCCCAATCGTCGCCCCGGTGTTGATGGTCAAGGGTTGCCCGGCCAAGCGTCCATCCGGCAAGGCCCCCGTGTTCCTGCCAAAAGCCTTCGCTGTGTCGGTGATGCCATACAATGCTGCCTGGAAGACCCCACCACGGGCGTTCGGCTCGTGGTTGAGGCGCTTGCCCAGGAAGTTGGTGATCTCTACAGCCAGATCATCCACGCGGGCATCGTTGTTGCCCCACTTCGGGACGCGATGTTGCGCAATCAGTCGCAGGC
Organism: Armatimonadia bacterium; assembly: GCA_039683575.1. Taxonomy (GTDB): domain Bacteria; phylum Armatimonadota; class Zipacnadia; order Zipacnadales; family UBA11051; genus JAJFUB01. The sequence continues at coordinate 9,134 of JBDKRC010000277.1, forward strand.
CCTCGTAGCCTTCCCAGTTGGCTGCCAGAGCAGCCCTGAGGTCTGCGAGGGTGCAGCGCTGCTCCTCGAAGACAATTTGCCTGACAGCCGCCAGCGAATCTGCCGCGTTGGCGAGCCCCACACAACAGCAGCCACTGGTGTTGTACTTGGCCCCAGCCTGCGATACATCAAGGCCCCGTTCAATGCACGAATCCATGGTGCCCGAGAGCAGCGGGGACGGGCTCACCTGCGGCCACAGGCGCTCGTCCCGCCGCACCCTATCAATGGCGCGGGCGATTTGTGCGTCGAGGGTTCCGATATACGCCGCCATCAAGTCCTCGAAGGAGCCATAGTCTCCCGAAGCCAGGGCTATCTCAACTGCCTTCGCCAGATTCAGCCCGGCCGCTCCGGAGCAGTTAAGCTCCTTACCCATCACGGCGGGCTCATAGCAGCCGATCAGTATATAGTCCTTAGCGTCCTCCAACGTCTTCCCATTCTGGCGCAGCATCTCAACCTGCGCAGTGTCGTTGACCGTTACAATCCCGGTGCAGCCGGCCAGGATGCAGCCGGCGACTTCGTCCATGAAGTCCTGTGGCGTCTGCTCCCCCAGCCGCACATGCAGCTTGGGGTCCACAATCTGCATCTCGCGGTAGACCTCAAAAGCGAGGTATGACAGCTCGTTGACCTCGGGCCCGAAGAGAAACGGCTTTCCATAGAGCTTGCCCCGGGTCCTGGCAAAGAACTTCACCCAGAAGTACTTCAGAAGCTCTTTGGCATGGTCGCGCGTGAGCCGTCCGGCCTTCAGGTCAGCGACATAGAAGTTGCCGTAGAGTTGGTCAAATCTGCCCATCGAGCGGACACAGTAGCCGCCTTCCATCTCCTGCAACTCGTGGTAGAGGTACGCCAGTTGCAGTGCCTCGTGGAAGGTCTGCGGCGGGCGCTGTGCCAGGGCGGCCAGCGCCGCATTGCCCTGCGCCTCGGCGAGACGCTTGGCGAGGATGATGGCGCCGTCATAGACCATCGCCACGGCCTGATAGAAGTCGCCAGAGCGCCCTGCAGCGCGATCTCGTAGGCCCGTGAAGCCGTGCTGGAGCAGGCTCCTCCAGTCCGGGCAGATGTGGCCCACGTCCAGTTGCCCGGTCCAAGCCCCCAAAATGGCCTGTGGCTCGTCCTTGAATTCTCGGCCCTCTTCCTCACGCCGCCATTCCTCGCGCAGCGTGATGAGCAGGTTGTGATGCTCCAGCTTGTCGGCGAAGTAGTCATCCGGCTCGACGGCAAGGCGTGCCTTGGAGCAAAGCAGATGAAACAGCCAGGCCCGGGTCAGGATACGCGGCTCGTCCGGATTCTCAGCGCGGTGCTCATCTAGCTCGGCGACAAGCTCGTCTTTCGAGAGCCCGGAGGCGGGATCGAACTGCACGTCCAGATACTGCCGCTCTAACTGCTTGCGAACCTCATCGAATGGCCTAAGCATGGTACGCCTCCGCGATTTCGTCCATCCTGCGGTCAAACTGCTCATCCACTACCTGGAACTCCGGGTTGTCCCAGTAGAATTGTATCGTGCGCTTGATCCCCTCGGCAAAACGCGTCGTGCAGACGAACTCAGGGACCGCCGCGCGGATCTTGCTGTTGTCATAGACGCTGTTGCTGGCGAACGAGATGAGCTTTTCGCCGAAATCCCCGCCCAGTTCGAACCCGAGGTCGTGCGCAGGCACGTGGCAGAGGTTCGGTTTGGTGCCCAGCGCATCCCCAACCAGCTCAGCCACCCGGTTCCAGGTCAGGAATTCATCCGAGGTGATATGAAAAGCCTCGCCGAACGCCGCCGGGTTACCACAGAGCCCCACGAAGGCCTTGGCGAAGTCTTCAGTGTGGGTGACGGTGCACAGCGCGTTGCCGTCATCATGCATGAGCAACGGCTTGCCCTGCAGGATGCGGTTGGCGATAGTCCAGGAGTAAGTCTGGTGGGGTGGCCCGACTGGATGCAGGATGCGGAGCTTGTTGTACGTGAAGGCCGGCCGCACGATGGTATAGTCCAGACCGCTGCTTTCGTGCTCCGCCTGTAAGCGTCGCTCGCACAGTATCTTGTTGCGGCCATACGACCACACCGTATTGCCGACCATGGTCTTGTCTTCAGTGATGATCTCGCACTGCGACCTCGTCCGGTAGACCGCCCCCGAGGAGATGAAGATATACTGGCCGCAGCGGTCCCGAAACAGCCCCAGGTTGCTCTCCAGTTGGTCCACTCCATAGCACAGGAAGTCCGCCACAACGTCGAAAGTCATGCCCTCGAGCTTCTGACGCAGCTCTTCCGGCTTGCCGACGTCACCCTGAATGCAGCGCGCTCCCTCGGGCACGAACATGGGGCGGTTGCCGCGGTTGAGCAGGTATAGCTCAATATCGCTATTCTGCGCGGCCAACGCGGCGATGTCGCCGCCAATACAGCCGGTTCCGCCCAGCAGCAGTACTCTCATGGTCACTTCTCCCACAACACAGGTTCGACATGCCCGCTCTCGATGGAGCGGAAGATCGCGTCAGTGATGATCTCGGTCCTGACGGCGCTTTCCAGCGCACACACCGGCTCTCTACCCGTCAGCAGGGCCTCAACATAGTCCTGAACCATGGGCAGATGGCAGTTCGGTGCCGTATGCGCCTCGATCTGCTGTGTACCGGCCGGGGTGGACTTGATGACCGGCCCGTTGCCGTGTGGCGGCCACTCATGCCAAGAAATGCGTCCCTCGGAGCCAAATAGCTCCAGCTCATGCCGGGTCCCCGGGGAAGTGCAGTTGAAGATGATGGTGAAGATCTGGCCACCCGGGAACAACAGGGCCACCGTGGCGATCTCCTCCACGTCATTCATGACCGCTTTGTTCAGGACGCTCGCCTGCGCCATGACGCCGGAGGGCATCCCAAAGAAGTTCTGGGCGATGTCTATCAGGTAGAAGCCCAGTTCCTTGATACGGCTGCAGCCAAGCTCCTGGCGGATGGGGCTGTTGCCGGGGTTGTAGTAGGGGGTGGAGTAGAGCGCCCAGCCGCCTGTCAGCTTCCCGATCTCGCCCTGTTTCAGCATGGCCTCGGTGATCTTGTACTGCTCGGACAGCCGCCGGTAGTTCGAGCAGCTTGTCACGCGGTCAGACCGACGGGCGGCCTCCAGAAGACGCAGGCACTCCGCGCCGTTGAGCCCCAGCGGTTTCTCGCAAAGCAGGTGCTTGCCAGCCTCGAGAGCGGCCAGACTCAGCTCAATGTGAGTGCTCTGCGGTGTTGCGATATAGACGGCATCGGCTCCGCTCTGCGCCAGCGCCATGGCATAGTCCGTGTAGACCTTCCCCCCACCGAGGCGCCCGGCCAGTTCGGTTGCGCGCTCCTGGCTGAGATCGCAAACAGCGATCAGCTCCGAGTTGTCTGTCTCAACGAGGGCGGGTCCCGCGCGCCTGGACGCGATGTCTCCGGCCCCGATCAGTAGCCACTTGACCTTAGTCATGTTACCCCTACGTAGTCTGTCTCGTCGTCATGCTGTGCTCGTTTCGCCAGCCCCAACATCGGTGCGGTAGACTTCAACGCCGTTCGCCAAAGGCCCTTCGAGATATCCCGGGATATTCCGGGTTATTACCGCGCCCTTGGGAGGACAATGGGACCCGGTAGGAGTATACTAATCGCCGGTCCCTGGTGCCGCTGCCCCTGTCAGTCACCAGTTGAACCGCTCGTGATGTGTACAGGAGGTCGTGATGGCAGTCTCCGTGAAGCTTGGTTTTGTGCCGTCCTATCGGCGCTGGAACGATTGGACGGAGAAGATGCGTACCGATAGCCTGCGGGAGCTTGCGAAGCTCGCCGGGGTGCAGATTGTTGCTCCGCAGATCGCGCCGCCGGAGGCCGCACCCGATTCCATCACTGGGGCGACGGCGTATGGCGCTATCCACACCCTTGATGAGGCCGAGGCCGTGGCAGACTACTTCGCTCGGGAGCGGGTAGACGGCCTGATCCTCTGCCCTCTGGACTTTGGCGATGAGCGTTCGGCCACCAAGATCGCGGAGAAGCTTCGGGTGCCGGTGCTGCTGTACGCCACCAAGGAGCCGCCTGGGGCCGCTGGCCCCGGCATGTTGCGGCTGTCCGACTCCTATTGCGGCAACCTCTCCATGGCCGCCGGCCTGCATCGCCGCAAACTGGCATTCCGCTTCGCCGGGGTCTTCTTCCCTGATGAAGCAGGCCTGCGCGCGGAGTTGGAGGCCTTCGCCAGCGCTGTCGCCGTGGTCAAGGGCCTGCAGAGCGCTCGCATCGGCCAGGTCGGCGTGCGGCCACAGACCTTTGAGACTGTCGCGTATGACGAGATCGCCATGGCCCGCAAGTTCGGCCAGAACGTGATCTATAGCAACCTGATTGACATTCTCACCGAAGCTCGCGCCCTGGCGGATGACGATTCCGCTGTCCAGGACATCCTGGCCGACATCAGGCGTAAGGTACCCACTATCACGGTGGCGGATGATTACCAGCTCAAGGCAGCGAAGCTGGAAGCGGCGCTGGCGGCTTTCTGGCAGCGCAACGGCCTATCGGCCCTCACCATGCAGTGCTGGCACAGCATTCAGCTTGAGTATGGCATCTCGCTGTGCGCGCTGTTCGGCCGCCTGACCGGCCGGCACCTGCTCACCGCCTGCGAGGCCGACGTCATGGGCGCTCTTTCGATGCTGAGCCAGTACCAGGCGTCCTTCGGGCAAGACCTGCCGCACTTCATCGACTGGACGATCCAGCACCGCGAGAACCCCAACCGCCTGCTGGCGTGGCACTGCGGCAACGCCCCCACCTGCCTCGCACGCGAGGCTGGGGACGTAGCCCTGCGCTCCCGCAAGGACATGGCCGGAACCGAGCCGGTACCCACCGGCGACCCGCAGGCGGGCCTGTACCAGTTCCCGGTCAAGCCCGGCCCGGTCACCTTCTGCCGTCTGGCCGAGTATGACGGCGACTGGAAGATGCTGATTGCCCGTGGGGAGGTCGTGCCTTCCGAGGAGACCCTCGCCGGCACGTGGGCCTGGGTTGAGGTCAGCGACCATCAACGTCTCTACCGCACTCTCGTGGAGCAGGGCTTTGTGCATCACGCCAGCATGATCCACGGCGATCAGGTAGCGGCTCTCTCGCGCGCGTGCCAGTTCCTCGACATTGCGCCAACCATTGTGGAGTAGTGATTTGACGATGACGAAACTAGATATAGTCGGGCTGGGCCTGTCCACGCTCGACGTGCTGATGCGACTGGGCGACATGCCCACCTGGGACAGCCCGCGGGGGATTACTGACTTCGGCCTCGATGGCGGCGGCCCCGTAGGCACTGCCTGCGTGGCCGCGGCGCGATTGGGAGCCCGTGTCGGCTACGTTGGCACCGTTGGCAACGACCTCGTCGCAGAGCTCAAGACGAAATTCCTGGCAGACTACGGTGTTGACCTCAGCCGCCTCGTGCCCACAGACGGGCCAGAGACGCAGGTGGTGGGGGTCTATGTGCACGAAGAGACAGGGGAGCGGATGTTCTCTGTGCTTCAGGGCCTGCGCACAACCGTCCTGCCCGTGGAGGCTCTGGACCGGTCGTACGTCACCTCGGCTCAATTCCTGCACCTGGATGGCTTCTACCACGATTCTGCCGTGCAGGCCGCCCAGTGGGTGCACGAGGCCGGTGGGCGCGTTTGCATCGACTGCAGGCGCACCGATGACCTTGAGGTTCCGGCGCAGACCATCGAACTGCTCTCCTATGTCGACATCCTGGTGTGCGGCTCGGGCTTCTGCCGGGCCTTGACCGGGATGGAGGACATCTGGGCCGCTGGCCCGGCCGCGAGGGCCTTCGGGCCAGACGTTGTCGTGGAGACACAGGGGGAGACCGGCAGCTTCAGCTTCAGCGGCGACCGACAGTTCCATACCCCGGCCTTCGACGTCGAGGTGCTCGACACCACCGGGGCGGGCGATGTCTTCCATGGCGCCTACCTCGTAGCCCTGCTGCACGGATGGGACCTGCCCCTTGCGGCACAGTTCGCGTCCGCCGCCTCGGCTCTGAAGTGCTCGAAGCTCGGCGGAAGGCGCGGCATTCCCGAATTCGACGAGACAATGCAGTTCCTGCGGCACCGGGGGATTCAGATCCCCACGTAGAGCTCAGTTGACGCGTGGTAGGCATGCTCCGCATGCCGGACCCAGTATCCGCAGTAAACCATGTACACCGAGGCGACAGGATCATGAAGATCACAGATGTGAAGGCCCTTCCAGTCAAAGGACGCCACTGGCCACGTTTCCCCATGGTGTTCATTGAAGTCTACACCGATGAAGGTGTCGTCGGGGTAGGTGAGGCGCTAGCGTTCCAGGCTACCGGAGTGCTGGACTCAGTGGCACAGATCGGCGAGTGGCTGCGCGACGAGAACCCGCTGCAGATCGAGCGCCTGTGGGAGCGTTGCTTCCGGCGGGGAGCCGCCATGGCGGCGCTCAGTGGCATTGAAATCGCCCTGTGGGACATCGTCGGCCAGGTAGCCGGGTTGCCGGTCTACCAGCTTCTCGGCGGGCAGTGTCACGATCGGGTGCGGGTCTATGCCGATGGGTTCTTCCGAGGTGCCGATCCGACCCCGGAAGCCTATGGCGCGAAAGCCGAAGAAGCCGTTGCAAAGGGCTTCACAGCGCTGAAGCTGGACATTGACGATTTCCTGTACCTCGGCGAGCGCCCCGCCCTGATCCGGTGTCACGGCGCCGACCTGGGCAGGCATATCACCAACGCTGAGATCCGGCAGGTAGAGGCCAGCGTTGCCACCATCCGCCAGCGCCTGGGCCCTGATGTAGACCTCGCCCTCGATTGCCACTGGGCCTTCGACGTCCCCTCCGGCCTGCGTCTGGGGCGGGCGCTTGAGCCTCACAACCTGATGTGGATTGAGGACCCCACGCCCTCGGCCAGCGCTCCGGCGCTGGCGAAGCTCGCGAGCGAGTTGCCGATGCCGCTGTGCCTCGGTGAGGCCCTGGCTACCCGCTTTGGGTTCCGCGAGATCCTGGAGCGCCAGGCTGCCAGCATCATCATGCCTGACGTGGCCAGCAGTGGCGGTATCCTCGAGACCAAGAAGATCGCCGCGCTCGCAGACACCTACTACGTCCCGATGGCCCCGCACGACATGGTAGGCCCCATCGCCACCGCCGCCACGCTGCAGCTTTGCTTCTCGATCCCGAACCTGCTGGTTGTGGAGCACCAGATGACCGACGTGGCGTGGCGCCACGAGCTTACCGACCAGCCGCTTCTGGTAGAGGACGGCTACTTCGACCTTCCGACCCGTCCCGGGCTCGGAATGGCCCTCAACCACGACGCCGTGCGCAAGTACCGCGCTGACTAGGCGCTTGAACGAAGGGATAACCCATGCCTGACGATATCATTCCGCTGATTGTGAACGGTCAGCCAGTCATCACCGGGCAGAGCTTTGCGGTGATTGATCCCGCCACTGAGGAGACCATCGCGGAAGTGGCCAATGCTGACGAGAAAACCATGGAGGCGGCACTCGTCGCCGCTCAGGCCGCCGGCGGTCCCTGGGCGCAAACCCCGGTTGGGGAGCGCAAAGCCGCCATCCTGCGCTACATCGCTCTGCTGGAGCGCGACCGGGAGCGCTTGGCGGACCTGCTGGTGCGCGAGGCCGGCAAGCCTTACGACACCGCTTCCTATGAAGTGACCTGCCTCATAGGCTCCGTGCGGTACTTCCTGGAGGAGGCCGACCGGCTGCGTCAGGACGTTATCCCCGATCCGACCGGGCGTTTCCTGCACTACACCCTCCGCCAGCCACTCGGCGTCGTGGTAGGCTTTCTGGCCTGGAACTACCCCCTGCTGAACCTGGGCGACACGCTGGGCCCGGTCCTGGCTTCTGGCTGCACGGCGGTCATCAAGCCCTCCCAGCACACTCCGCTGGCTACTCTGGCCGCTACTGAGCTACTGGCTGAAGCCGGTATCCCTGCCGGTGTAGTCAACACCATCGCCTGCAATGCCCGGGCAACGGCCAACTACCTGCTCCAAAGCCCCGTGCCCTCGCTGATCACCATGATCGGTTCCACCGCCTCCGGCGTGAAGCTCATGGCCACGGCGGCGACCACCATCAAACACTTCTCCCTGGAACTGGGCGGCAACGCCCCGGCAATTGTCTACCCCGATGCCGATCTGGACGACGCGGCCCAGCGGATTGTCAACCTCAAGTTCAGCAACGCCGGACAGGTCTGCGTAGCGCCCAATCGCGCCCTTGTGCATGCCGACATCTACGAGCAGTTCCTGACCATCGCTGCCGGGAAGGCCCGCGCCTTCAAGCTCGGTAGTGGCAAGGCCGACGGCCCGCTGATGGGGCCGATGATGACGCCACAGGCTCGCGATTGCGTGCTGGGGCTCGTGGCTGGGGCAGTGGAAGAGGGCGCCAAAGTGGTCTGTGGCGGCGCCAGGCCCGAGCAGCCCGCCCGCGGGTACTTCCTCCAGCCGACCATCCTGCGCGACGTCCGCCAGGACATGAAGATCGCCCGGCAGGAGATCTTCGGGCCACTGCTGCCCGTAATCCGCTACACGGACGACGACGATGTCATCGCCATGGCCAATGATACCTCCTACGGTCTGGCCGCCTACGTGTTCACAACGGACCTCAGCACCGCCCTCCGTGCGGGCGACCGCCTGGAAGCCGGCAGCGTGTGTGTTAACGAGCCTCACTTCGGGGTGCACCTGCCCCACAGTGGCCTCAAGCAAAGTGGCGTCGGCCTCGACCGCTCGCCCTACAGCCTCGAAGAGTACCTCACCCTCAAGCGCGTGAGCATTCGCAAGTAGCCAGGAGCATTGACATGAGCAAGATTGGTTTCGGCGTAATTGGCTGTGGCCGTATCAGCGAGAGCCACCTGCAGGGGCTCTCCAAGCTCCCGGACGCACAATTGGTGGCCGCGGCGGACATCAACATCGAGTCAGCGCAGCGCCAGGCGGAGAAGTACGGAGCCTCAAAGTGGATGGCTGACTACCACGAGCTTCTGGCCATGCCGGAGGTCGAGGCCGTCATCGTGTGCGTGCCCACCTTCCTGCATGCCGATGTGGTCTGCGCAGCGGCAGCGGCGGGTAAGCACGTGCTGTGCGAAAAGCCCATCGCCATGAAAATGGAGGACGCCGTCCGCATGACCGACGCGTGCGCGGCCGCAGACGTCCGCTTCGGCCTTGGCTTCGTCCGCCAGTTCTCGACCGAGTGGCTGAAGATGCGCGAGATCATCACCTCCGGGCGCATCGGGCGCCCGGTCCTCTGGCGTCACGCCTGCGCCATCCGCGTTCCATTCCTGCGCTGGTTTGTGGACCGGGAGAAGGGCGGCGGCCCCTTCATTGACGGCCTGATTCACGATTACGACTTCGCCCTGTCGACCTTTGGCGACGCCGAGTGGGCGATGGGCAGCCTGATGACCTTCAGCGAGCACTCCACCGCTCTCGACACCGGCAGCGCCATCGTCCATTTCAAGTCCGGCGATGAGATCGTGCGCAGTTGGTCGTGGGGCCTCCCTGGCCCGAGCTGCAATTCCGCCGCCTGGCAGGATGTCATCGGCCCGGGCGGGGCCATTCGCTTCCCCAAGGCCGACGAAGGCGCCAACCTGTTCGTCATCAATGGTGACGGCAGCGAAGAAGCCGTGCCCTACGAGCCCGCCGGTGGCCAGGAGTGGTTTGACCGCCAGATCGCTCACTTTGTGGACTGTGTGAAGGAAGGCAAAGAGCCTCTGGCCACAGGCGCGCACGGCATCAAGGCCCTGGAGATCGCCCTGGCGGTCCTGCAGGCAGGGGAGACCCACCAACTGGTCACGATCTAGCGCTGGCCAGTGTCCCTGATTTCAGAAAGAAGACACCTGACATGCCATTCGACTTCGATCTCGCCCGGTTCATCCCGTTCCGTGATCAGGAAGCCTGCGCGCGAGTGCGGGCCATCCGCCGGGAGGACCTCACAAACCACCCCAATCCTGAGTTCCGCGTTCGCGTGATTGAGGAGGCGGATGACTTCTTCCTCGCCTTTGCGCTGGACATGATCCAGCGCATCAAGGCCGCTGCCGAGGAGGGCCGCCCCTTTGTGGCGATTCTGCCCTGTGGTCCCATGGCGCAGTATGACAAGGCCGCCGCGATCATCAATGAGCTGCGCCTCCCCATGGGGCATGTCCATACCTTCAACATGGACGAGTTCGCCGACCAGGACGGCAATTCGGCTCCAGCCGACTGGAAGGGCTCCTTCCAGTACGCCATGTGGAACCGCTTCTTCTCGAAGATTGATGAAGACCTCCGCCCGCCGGTTGAGCAGATTCACTTCCCCTCCTCCGCCAACATTGCCGGCTATGGCCGGCAGATTGCAGATCTGGGCGGGGCCGAAGTCTGCTACGGAGGCATCGGCTGGTGCGGTCATGTCGCCTTCTGGGAAGCCCATCTTGGCGATGAGTTTGCGAGCCTCGACGAGTTCTGTCAGGCTTCGGGACGCGTGGTCGAACTGCATCCCATGACCATCATGCAGACGGCTCTGCATCATGGTGGCGACTGGTCAGCCGTGCCACCAAAGGCCGTCACCATAGGCCCGGCGGAGATTCTCGCCTGCAGACTCCGCTCGTTCTGGCTGAATGTGAACCTTGCCGGGGTGAGTTGGCAGCGTTTCATCGGGCGCCTCGTCGCCTTCGGACCCGTCAATCAGTGGGTACCCGGCAGCATCCTCCAGCTTGCCCCCACCGACTACACGCTTGTCGGCGCTGTTGCTGAAAACCTCGAGTAATCTCAACTGCGTGGCGTGACCTAAGCGCCATTTCACAGAGGGAGAATAGGGCTATGAACGGCAGCACCATCAGAATTGGTATCATCGGTTGCGGTATGATTACCCAGCGCAGTCATGCCCCCAGCTACGCCGCGATTCCGAACGTGGCGATCACTGCACTCTGCGACCTGCTTCCCGAGCGAATGGCCAAAGTGCGCGACGAACATGCGCCCGACGCGGCGCTGTTCACCGACTACCACGAACTGCTGCAATCCGGGCTTGTGGATGCAGTCTCCGTCGCCACGCCCGTCTACCTGCACTGCCCCATGACGCTGGCGGCGCTGCAGGCAGGCTGTCACGTCCTGTGCGAGAAGCCTATGGGCATGTCGCAGGTCGAGACGGCCCAGATGGTGGCGGCCGCCAAAGCCGCCGGCAAAGTCCTCCAGATCAACCTCTCCCGCCGCTATGACTCCTTCTACCAGACCGTCGCCCGGCTTGTCGCCGAAGGCCGTACCGGGCAGCCGCGCCACCTCCGTGCCATCCGCGTGCATACCACCGCCCCCGACCAGGGCTGGTCGCCGGGCGCGGCGTGGTTCGTCACCCGCAGTCAGGGCGGGGGCATCGTGGGCGATATCGGGGTGCACGTAGGCGACATGATGCAGTGGTTCTTTGGCGAGGTGGAGAGCATCAGCGCGCTCACCTGCACGCGCCGCCCGGACATCGACGTAGTGGACAACGCCACCGCGCTCTTCCGCTTCAGCAACGGGGCAACCGGCGTCCTCGAGCTAAGCTGGACCAGTCCCGTCAACCACATGAGCTTCGAGATCCACGGCAGCGAGGGCGTGCTGCAGGCCGGGGCCCCCGGCGACGGGCTGCAGATTCGGACTCGCGATGGCGAGACCGTCACGATCCCTCCCGAACAGTTTGACCCCAAGGGCAACAACAGTTTCCAGTGCTTTGCCGAAGCAGTGGCGGGCGTGGAGCCCACGCCTGTTCCCGGCGAGACTGGCCACGCCATCCAACTGGTGCTCGACGCCATCCTGGCCTCGGGCGCACAGGGCGGGGCGCCGGTTCGGGTTGGGGGGGCATAGCAGAGCTTCAGGGCCTTCGCGGCCTGAACGATAGCTCTCTATCAGGAGCATACCAAACAGGTGGTACCATGGCAGCAGGTAATCGGACCGCACTTGTAATCCTTGACAGCCGCAAAGGCGCCGAACGGCGTAGCGCCGATCTTACCGTCTTCGCGGCCCTCGATCATTTCGGGGTGGCCTGGGAGGTCCTCGATGGCGGGGACTACATGGGTACGATCCCGGCGTACATAGCGCCCCGCGCGCTGTATATCGTTGCGCATGATGGCGCGGCGGAGTGGCTCAAGCCGGAGACGGCCCAGCAGATCGCTGATGCCATCGGCAGCGGTGCCGGGCTCGTCAGCTTCGACCGCCAGGTCCAGCAATGGCCGGCAGCACTGCGCGCCCTCCTGCCCGCAGACCTTGGCGAGACGCGCACAGGCGCCCTGCGCTTCGCCAATGACGCGTCCTTCATCACTTTCGGTCACAAAGCCGGAGAGGAACTGGAGCTAGGTGAGGAGATCGCCGCCCTCGCTCTGCCCACGGCTGAGGGTTGGGAGCCGCTGTTGACTGACGCAAAGGGGCAGGCCCTGGTGGCCTCGCGGTTGGCAGCACAGGGCCGTGTGGTGCTCTTCGGCACCGGGGAGCAGCTTTGGGCCGAGGGTGTCTACGGCCACGTGCGTGGCATTGACGGCCTGATGTGGCGCTCTCTGGTCTGGGCCGCCGCCAAGCCCTTCCCGATGCGCTGCATCCCGCCCTTTGTCACGGCGCGCATGGACGACTGCAACGGCACGTACAACGCCTTTGACTATGTCAAAGTCATGAACCGCTATGGCATCGGCCCGAATCTGGGGCTCTTCATAGACGAGATGGGGCCGACGGACTGGGCTGCGGCCAGGCGCCTCTATGACGCAGGTGGCGCGGACTTCTCCATGCACGCCTTTCGTGATGACTTCTACATGTCTCGACCGGACTACAAGCCCTACGCGGTCCTCGCCGACAAGCCGGACCTGTCAGATGGCGGCAAGGAAACGCTGTTCGAGGGGCTGTCGCTCGACCACTACACCGGCCTCGACCTGCCGCTGGAGACCATTCAACGCAATTTCAGGCGCATGGACGACGCCTTCGCAAAGGCTGGCATCCGCCACAGTCGCGTGCTCAATGCGCACTTTGGCGAAGTCGGCTGGCCGGCCGTGCCGCTCTTTTTGGAGCGCGGGGTGGACATGCCCTGCAACAACTCCGCCCTTGGCCAGCTTTACAGCAACCAGCCGGTCTGGCGTCCGCGCCCCTATCCGATCCGCGGGGCTACCGGTCGCCACGGCCTGACCATTGATCGCTGTCCCCAGCATCCTGGAATGACCATCGTCGCCATGAACGTGTCGCATGCGGGCAAGACGCACATGACCATAGACATTCTCAGCGGTCGTGTGCCCTTCATCGGGGAATCTGAGACCCCGAAGCTGGCCGAAGCCGCACAGGCCGGGGCAGACAACATCAAGTTGGGCGTCGATGCCCTGGCCTGGGGGCTGCTGTTCACCCACGAGGAGCGCATCAACGCCATCAGCCTCGAGGACTGGGAGACTGTGGTGAACTCGATTGTCGGCCAGCTTGATGGCTGGGATGTGCAATACGCCGAGCGCGAGTATGTCGGCACCATCTGCAAGCGCCTGTTTGACTCCCGGCTCGTCAGGGCCAACCTGACGGAGCAGGGCCTGCACTGTGAGCTGTGCGGGCAGACGGACGGCCCCTCACCGCTGACGGTGTGGGGAAATGACGGCAATGGCTGCGTGCGCCGTGTGATCGACGTTGATCCGATAAGCGGCTATGCCGCCCTGACGATATAAGAGCACCACACTGGCAAGGACTCGAAAGCTGGTCTCTGACAGGCCCTCACATTCATACAGAAACGAGGCAGACGTGATATGAGCACCAAAATCCAGGTCGGTTGGTCACAGAGAGACATCACGCCGAAGGGCGCGGTCTCCCTGCGCGGGCAGTTCAACCTGCGCATCGCCACGCGGGTCCAGGATCCGCTCACAATGTCGGCTCTGGCTCTGCAGAGCGGCGACGAACACGCCGTCATCGTCTCCATGGATTCCTGCGCCGTAGATATGGAAGTCCTCACCGGCGCACGGGAGGCACTGGCCGAACGCCTTCCTGAACTCGATCCGCACAAACTCATCGTCAGCGCCACTCACACCCACACAGCGCCGTTTGGCGGCGGGGTAGGCTGGCAGAAGGATGAGGACTACCAGGACGCGATCAAGGCGCGATACCCCGACTATATGCCAATAGCCGACTACAGCGCGCTGCTGACCGAAGCGCTCGTGGCTGTCGTCTGCGAGGCTTGGGAGCGGCGCACGGAGGGGTATCTGGGTTGGGGATATTCACACGCCGTGATCGGCGAGAACCGCCGGGTGCGGTACTTCGACGACAGCGCGAAGATGTACGGTAGCACGAGCGTGCCCGAGTTCTCCCACATCGAGGGCCACGTAGACCATAGCGTGAACTTGCTGTTCACCTACGACGCCAGTCAGAAGCTGACCGGGGTGCTGGTGAACCTCGCCTGCCCCTCGCAGGCCAGTGAAAGCGGGCAGGACTTTGTCTCGGCGGACTACTGGCATGATACGCGAGAGGAACTGCGCCGGCGCTATGGCAGCGACCTGTTTGTCCTGCCACAGTGCTCGGCTGCAGGAGACCAGAGCCCGCACCGGCTGATTGCCAAGGCGGCCGAGGACCGCATGTTGCAGCTCAAGTACGGCGGCGGCGTCGGCCGTCCCCTCAATGCCGCCCTGCGCACCGACATCGCTCTCCGCCTTGCCGCCGCGGTAGACGATGCCGAACCCGCCGCCCGCAAGGACCTCCACAACGAGGCTATCGTCAAGCACGAGAGCCGCACGCTCGATTTGGAGCATTGGAAGGTGACTGACGCGGAATACGCCACGCTCAAGGAGCAGATCACCGACGCCGAGAAGCAACTGGCCGAACTTGGCGACGACACTGACGTCCTGAGCAGCCAGTACACGTCCTTGCGCTCCCACATCGCGTGGTGCCAGCGCGCCGTGGACCGCTACGAGAACCCGGTTGCCACCTTGCCGAGCGAGATGAACGTCCTGCGGCTGGGCGGCATCGCCTTCGTCACCGCGCCGTTCGAGTACTATCTGGACTATGGCGACCGGATCAAGGGCCGCTCCCCGGCACTGCAGACCTTCATCGTGCAGCTAACGGCCGGCGGCTCGTATCTCGCCACCGACCGCGCCGCTCAGGGCCTCAGCTACGGCGCCGTCCCCGCAAGCTGCCGGGTATCGCCCACCGGAGGGCAGCAGCTTGTGGATGCGGCAGTGAGCACCCTTCAGGGCATGTTCGCCTCCGAGTAACTCTCAGTCCATGTCAAGTGGCCAGATCGGGTGCCGCAGATTGTGGTACTCGTATCTGGCCACATCCGGATTGTGTATCCCTGGCGTATCCAAATCGAAGATGCGCTTGGCCAGCGGTCCATAGTGCGCCCGGAAGTGCACAGCCGATTTCAGCCCTATCAGCAGCCTCTCGGTGGGTTCGATCCCCAGAGAACGCAGCGCCTGCGCGTCATAGGGCTGCACCCGCCGCTCAGTAAGCACTATCTCCACTTCGCCGACCACGAACACCGCCGTCCGCCCCATCGCCACCGGCAGCCCTGTGAACATCGGCCCCTCGTTGACGTAGTTGCCATCAGACAGCAGCGCCACGGTGCCCGTGAGCGTCAGCGGCGCCCCATGCCGGTCATCCGTCTTGCCACCGATGGTCAAAGTGGCCTGATTGCCGGTGCCGGCGTCCCAGGCCGCGGCGACGGCCTCCGGGTCGGCGATGATTGCCACCGTTGAGCGCGGAACCTGCGCCTCGATAAGCGCCTGCAGCATCACAGTCCCGTCACACGGCGCCCCGCCGCCGGGATTGTCCGAGCCATCTGCCAGGATGACGGGGCCGCCATTCTTCAGAGCCCAATCAATGGCTTCCGACAGCGGCGTCAGCCGCAGCCGGAAGTCTTCCCTCCGCCCCCAGACCTCCGCCGCCAGTTCCTTTGCTGTCTTGGCTGCCAGCGCCTCATCGCCGTCGGCGGTCACCACCATGGCAGCGCCCGTGCAGGCTGCATCGGCGAAGGGGAAGCCACCTGCGAAAGTGATGCAGATGATGCCAGGTTGTTGCTCGCGCTCGTGTACCAGCGCCATCAGGTCCTGCATGGGCGATAGGAGCGTACACTGGCGAGGCGGGCCCATCAGCATCGGGATCTGCGACAGGGCGCTCACAGGATGCGTGCGGCCATTGCAGGCGTCGCTGATGACCTGCAACGCCTCCTGACCGCGCTCAAAGCTATCCACATGGGGATACGTGTCGTAGCCGATCAGGGACGTGGCATGCTTCACCATCTCAGGGCTGATGTTGGCATGCAGGTCAAGTGTTGACACAATCGGCAGAGCAGGCCCCACAACCTCCCGCACGCGGCGGAGCACTTCCCCCTCAGCGTCCGAGTAGTCCTCGGTCACCATGGCCCCGTGCAATTCAAGCAGGACGCCGTCAACCGGCCCCGCCTCCTCCAGGAGCTTGAGCAGCTTGCCCACAATGGTCTCAAAGGCCGATTGCTCGATGATGCCGGAGGGCTGGGGGAAGGTCCACAGCAGCGGCACCAGCTCAATATCCGGCGCGGCCTCGGCTGCGGCGATGAACCCGCCGCTGCAGACGGATGTGCCTCGAAGTATGCGAAGCATCTCCTCGCCAACCATGAGGCCGGGGAAGCCTCCGGAGCGCTCAAAGTCGGCCAGCGTCGTCAGTCCGTCGGCGAAAGTGTTGGTTTCATGCAGAAATCCAGCTATAGCGATACGCATGGGTGATCCTTTCGGCTGTCTCTGTCACTCGTTACTCGGTTGGTGTCACGTCTCTCTCACTTACCGCAGGCGAACCTTCAGGCCGACGCCAGCAGCCTTGGCCCTTTGGTAGACCTGTCCGGCCACGTACACATCGTGTGCTCCCAAGCCTACCAGCACCGCCATGATGCGCTCCTTAGGGCTGGTGCGGCCGGGCTTCAGGCCAGCCGCAATGTCGCCCAGTTCGGCTGCGATGCTGCCTTCCGCGATCTGCCCGGCCCCCACCAGTGGCTTGAGTTCGCCCCGATGCTCGGCCTGTCCCCAGCAATCCACTATGATCTTGTCTGAATTCAGGATAGCTTGGTCTTCCGTCTGCTGGTATGAGCCCATGGCCAGCGTCAGGCATCCCTCAGTGATCCACTCCGCCTTGACGAACGGCTCATGCGCTGTCGTGAGCAGCACCACGACGTCCGCGTCAGATACCGCCTCCTCGACCGTTGCGGCGCTGCTGACGGGAACGCTGTACTTCTCCTGCATCTCGGTGCAGAACGCCAGTCGCCGCTCTTCGGATATGTCCGCGACGGCGAGCCGCGCCGCAGGAAACACCTCATGCAAGCAAGTCGCTGCCGTCTTCCCTTGCGCCCCGGCGCCGATCAGGGCGATCTTCTCAGTGCCTTCCCGGGCCAGGTACTTCGCGGCGATAGCGGCTGAGGCTCCGGTTCGCCAGTCCGAGATGTAGATCCCATCCATCAGCGCCAACGTCTCCCCGGTCTCCGGGTCCGTCAGTACGACAATGCCCATGATGTAGGGCAACCCCTTGGCGGGATTGCTCCCATAGCCTCCAACCCACTTCAAACCGCCCACGTTGCAGGAGGGAAGGTAGGCGGGCATGGCATTCGCCCATGACGCATGGCCGCTGCGCGACATGTCGAGGTTGACCTTGGGCGGCATGACCACGTTGCCGTTGCCCCACTCCTGGAACACCGTATCCACCATGCCGATGACTTCCCGGTGCGGCAAAAGCGCGGCTACGTCCTGATCTGACAGAATACGAGTCTCTGTATTCACGGCGATTCCTCATTCAAGCTTCATCATGGTGCCTGTGCGGTAGTCCCGCGCACGATTGTCTTTGCGACATCCGGACCACCATCACCTCCCCGGCGTAGGCCTTGCTCCCCGGATAGGCACGACGCCTGCAGCGCCCTAAGATCGTTATATTGAGCCAAATGGGCCCCTCCCCCTACTCGATGCGTCTGCGTCCACTAGAGCGCCGTAAGAACCCCGTAGTGCGGCATTCCGTCAGAGGGGCGGAGGTCGCGAGCCAAGGAGGCAGGACGGCGGTCAGGGAGTCGAGACGCTCGAACGATTGATCAAATGGCACGCCGGGGAGGATGAGCAGGCTGAAAGGAGAAGTCAGTCCTTAGCCACAGTACTCGCCTGGTCTAGGAGCAAGCATCACATGATGAAGAGAAGAGACTTGCGCCTCGCGTTGATAGCCCTCGCGGCGCTCATGCCAGTTTCGCTTGCACTGGCCGCCGATCCCATCCCCGGCAATCTCCTGACAAATCCCGGCTTCGAGCAAGCCGAGGTCGGCTTTCCTGTAGGTTGGCGGACCTTCGACGAGAAAGCCAAAGGTCTCGTTGCCCTGGACCGGCAGGAAGTCTTCGCAGGGACCTACTCCCTGCGTGTGACCGGCGACCCCGCCGAAGCGTGGCTGCCGCTCTTCTCCGGTGGAATCAAAACGGAGCCAAACGGCGAATACACCCTTGGCTGCTTCAGCAAGAGTGCGATCAAGTCCGGCACGCAGATACTCTTCGCCCTCCGTGAGATCACCGCTGATGGCCAGTCGATACGCTTCAGCCAGGTGCCGATCCCGCTGCAGGGAGAATGGGCTTTCCATAGCCAGAAGCTCAAGCTGACCGAGAAGACTGCGTCGGTGCAGGTCTTCATCGTGTTGCAGAAGTGTGATGGCAAGGTCTGGTTCGACGATCTGGTTCTGGTGAAGGGCGATCTGCCCAATCTGGAGGCACTGCGGGCTCGCAAGAAGCAGCCGGCCACAGGCCCAGCCGCGCAGGAATTGCCTCTGTATACCAACATCCTGCCCAACGCCGGCCTCGAGAGCCTGGTCAATGACCAGCCGCAGCAGTGGACCTTCGTGGGCGCTGGTGACCAGCAGGGCGCCGCCGATCAGGCCTGCCGGTTCGCCGGCAAGACCTCCTTCCGCCAGACACATGGCAGTGGCGGCCTGCCTGCCAGCTACCTTCATCCGAGCAACGCGATCAAGCTCGAGCCCAACAATACCTACCGCCTCTCTGCCTGGGTACGCACCTCACCCGGCGCCCGGAGCGCCTGGACCTCGATTCCCAAGGCCCGTCGGCAGCGAGTAGAGGGGGCCTGCCTGCAACTGATCTTCCTTGACGAGAAAGGGGAGAGCGTGACGGAGGCCTGGAGCGCTGCCGTGCAGACCGATGGCCAGTGGCAGCCGCTGGCGGTAGTTGGTATTGCCCCCGGTAACACAGTCTCCGCCGACATACGGCTCTACCACGGCGACTTGCGCGGCAGTTCATGGTTCGACAGCCCGCGGCTAGAGCGAGTTGAGGATGCGGAAGACCTGCAGCCCCTCTGGGCGTTGCCCACCGACCAACTCGACACCGGCAGTCTGCCCCCAACCTGGCAAATGACCGGCAAAGCGGCCGCATCACTCGTCGCCGACGGAACCAGCAGGCAGTACTCTGTCGCCCTCCGCAATGGCGCAGCGGCTGTTAGCGAGCTTGTTCTGCCGCCGGTTGACGCCTCGTTTCCCGGCAGCTTCCGGATCTCGGGCGAGGCCCGTCAGGTTGCAGGTGAGGGCATAGTGAAGCTGGTTATGTCCTCGCTCAGTGCCGATGGCACGGTACTGGCGCGACAGGAGCAGCCTCTGGCGCTGACGGCGGACTGGGCCAACTTCATCGCCGACTACACACCCGAGCCAATGGCAGCCACATTCACCGTCGCGGTGGCCCTCTCCGGCGACGGCACGGCGGTAGACCTGCGCCAGCCAGTGGTGCAGAGGACCTCTCGCTCTAATCTCGCCGAATACGCTGCTCAGACCCTGAAACCGTCTGCCTCAGCGACGGCCGCCGCCGCCGCGCCGCCGAAGCTGCAGTTCGCGCCCTACAAGGGTCTGCCAACGCTTTCAGTCAATGGCGAGCGCCTGTCACCGACTCAGTACTGGTATGCAGATCCGCCCAAAGCCACTGAGATCGAAGCCTGCCGCCGCGCGGGTCTGATCCAGACCCTGACTTTGGCAGACATTGACTGGTCCACAGACCCGCCGGGGATAGACTGGACCGCGTTCGACGCCCAAGTTCATGAAGTACTGAAGGGCGCTCCGCAGGCGTGGCTCATGCTCTGCTCCGACACGACCGCCGAGCATGGGAAGGTCTCGTGGGTGCGCAGTCACCCGGACCAGGCCTATGTGAATGACCTGAGCCAGGAGAACGTGAAGAGCTACAGTGGGGAGAGCCGCGCGTTCCCCTCCTTCGCCTCGACCAAGTGGCTCGACGATGTAAATCGCATGCTGGTCATGGTGATCAAGCACGTGCAGGCGTCCGATTACGCCTCCCGCGTCATTGGCTATCAGCTATCGGGCTACGAATGGTTCCAGTGGGAGTGGAGTTCGACCAGGATGGACGCTAGCAGCCACATGCGCGACGCCTTCCGGCGCTGGTTGAAGGCCAAGTACGGCACTACCGAAAGCCTCCAGAAAGCCTGGGGCAAGCCTGGCACCACTTTCGAGACTGTGCAGTTGCCCACAACCGCCGAGCGACGCCAGACTGTTGATGGAGTCTTTCGCGACCCCGTCGCACAGCGCCATGTCACCGACTTCTCACGTTTCTATAACGAATTGATAGCCGACGTGCTCATCAGCCAGGCGCGGACGGTCAAGCAGACGGCCGGGCCAGAGACGCTGGTCTCATGTTTCTATGGATATGACTTGCAGATGTTCGATGGTCTGACCCGCGAAAGCTCCGCCCACCTGGCCGTGCGCAAGCTGCTGGACTCGAAGCTTATCGAGCTGCCCGGTGCTCCCACCGACGGCTACCTGTATGAACGCGGAATCGGCGGCACCGGCGGTTTCATGACCTTGACGGGCACCTACCCCCTGCACGGGGCGCTGTACATGGACCAGCCCGATTTCCGCACCCACTGGTCGCCCCAAGATGTCGAGCGTACCGCTACCACGATAGATGACGTGAACATATTCCGGCGCGAATTTGCCCTGGCGTTGACGAACGGTGTGCCGATCCAATACCTGGATTTCTCGCGAGACTGGACTATTGGGGATCCCCGACTGGTTGAAGAATTGCGGCGCTTTACCGAGATTGAGCGGTTCGCTCTGACGCTGGACCGCACCGCGCCCGCCGAGGGCATGGCGGTGGTCTTCAGCGAGGAGACCGCGGATTTCATCGGTACCGACCGCACCCTTTTCGACGGTGGGCTGATCTACCACCAGCGACCGCTGCTATACCGTGGCGGCATGCCGCACCGGTACTTCCTGCTCAGCGACCTCGCCGACCCCGCTTTGCCTGATTACCGGGTGTGGGTCTTCCCGAACGCCTTCCGCTTGACGGCCGAGGAACGCGCCCTCATCCAGCGCAAGTGCATGCGCAACGGTAACGTGGTGGTATTCTGCTATGCTCCGGGGATTGTGGACGAAAAGAGCGTCGCCACGGCCAACATGGAGCGTCTGCTGGGGTTCAAGCTGGAGAAGCTGACGGAGCCGCGCTACGCGAAGGTGAAGATTGCGCCGACTGCCGCCTGCCCCTGGCTGAAGGACAGCAACGGGCTCACGTACGGGCAAGGCCTGTGGTCGCCGCTGTACGCCGCTGTTGATCCCACTGTGCAGGTGCTGGGCAAGTACGCCGAAAGCGACAAGCCGGGGCTGGTGTGGAAAGACTTCGGGAGCTACAAGGTGGTTTATTCCGGCGCGCCGCTGCTGCCCCCGGACCTGTGGCGCGACCTGGGGCGGCTGGCCGGTGCCAATATCTACTGCGAAACCAATGATGCAGTGTACGCTGACGGCAACTTCATCGGTCTCCATGCCCGCACGCCCGGCCTCAAACGCCTCAATCTGCCGCGCCGCGCTGATGTCTATGACCTGGTTCACCGCAAGGTGATTGCGCGTGGCGTGACCAGCATCGAGCTAAAGATGAAGGGCTTCGACACCGCCCTCTTCTATATCGGCGACGCCGCGAAGGCCGAGGCCTTCTTCAGCCGGGGCGACTAGGAGGAAGCCCTCGCTTCTCTCTGCTGCGCCAGTAGCTGCTCCATCAGTTCCCGGATCACTTCGGTGGAGTTGAGCGGCGCACACGGGTTGTCAATTGGCGTCACAGTCCCGTCCGGGTTCATGTGCACTGCCCCATATCGAGCAGGCCGCCCTGTCCCGTTCAGCAACTCCTCGTACGCGTCGCCGCTGTTGTAGTGCCAGAATTCGTACGGATAGGTTACGAAGCCGTGCCTGGCAAACAGTGCGGTGATCTCCTGGCGATTCCGCTGAGCGGTCTCGGAGACGAACGGAGAGGCCATCGGCGTGCACTCCGATATCTGCACATATGTCACGCCACGATCAACCTCCTCGCCGTTGTCTCGTTGGAACACGCTGACGTCCATGGCGCTGCCGGACATGTGCGTGCCCACCTTGGGGCTGCTTGCCACCAGCGCCCCTATGCGGCGGCACAGCAGTTCCACCGGCGGCTGCTCCTCCCCGCACTCCCACTGCACCAGGCGCAGGACGGTCGTGAGCAGGCTCTTGCTCACGCCTGAAGCTTGCTGCATGGCCACAGTGCGGTAGGCGTCCTCCACCTTCAGCACCCACCCGCGCGCGTTCATCTCGGCGGCAACAGCCACAAAACGCGGTATCAGCCCCTTCCGCAGGTAGAACTGGCGCGGCATCCCGTGCAGGTGTGGCTGGTCGGTGAAGGCCACCTCAACCCCTGCTGCAGCGGCAGCCTCCGCGAGCGGCGCCATCGGCTCCCCGCACTCCTCCACCGGATAGGCGGCGATCTGTGCCATGAACTCGTCTGCTTCGTCCATACTCGTGGTCCAGAAAGCGCGGCGGGCAGCGTCATCGGCTGGTGTCGTCATTTGGGCCTCTCCTGAGTGCTGATTCTCGGGAACATCCTAAGCCGTGCAGCCTCTACCACTGCAGGGCTGCGGTCGGCCAATGAGGAAGGGAAGATCGCACGCCCTCCCTTCTACAAATGGACTGCCCTGCCCTGCTGGGGCGCCAAGCCCGCGCGCACTTCCAATGGTGAGAGATAACATGCACAGGTGGATACTGATGGTCTCGTTGATGACAGCCGGCCTCGCCGCTCAAGCCCAAGCCCTTACCCCCGGTCCACTTGAGTTTGTGATGAGTGAGACCGCCGGGGTTGCCGGCCCACGTGTGGCCACCGTGAGCGTCCCCTTTGCCAGGGGCGAGGTTGCCGCACTGCCGGGCGTGTCGGTGACGGGGAAGACGGGAACCCTCCCTGCCCAATGCCGCGTGCTGCACCTGCATCCTGATGGCTCCGTGCGGCGGGCGCTGGTGCGGTTTGTGTGGACCCCGCAGGCGAAGCAGAGCGAGACCTTCAAGCTCAATGTGCTGGCCAGCCCACCAAAGACACCCGCGCAGATCGGCGAGGCCAAGTCCGACTCGTTCTCCCTCAAAGCCGGTACCAGAATCGTGCGGACGGAGGGTATGGGGCTGGTCATAGCAAGGGACGGCAAGGACGAGTGCCGCATCAGCTTCCGTGGTGTCGAGTTCCCACAGCGGTTCCTGGGGCCGGAGGTACGAGTGATCGAAGATGGGCCATGCTTCTCGTGGGTCAGTCTCACCTACTACGGCGGGTACTGGAACGTCTACGCCGAAGTGCAGGCGGACGCAACCGGGCAGGTGCGCGTGGTTGAGCGCCTCCGCCGAACCTATGCAGGCGCGGTTCCCATCCCCCTGTTCGGGGCTGAAGTCAGCGGACTCCCTGCCGGATTGACCACCGACAAGCCCCAGACGCTGCCGTATGCCGCCACGGTGGCCGACGGCCCGCGCCAGTTTCAGTTTGGTGCAACCACGATCGCCCTGCCAGACGGTCCACAGATCAGGCAGGGACGGGCCAGTGTGGACGCCGCAGAAGACGGCTCCCGTCTTACCATCGTTCGCGACGCCTCGCTCGATCAGACCGTCGCGGAAGAACACAAACAGTTCCGCGAGGGACAGGAGCGAGCCGTGGAGTTGTTGCTGCCGCCTGCCCCCAACCCCCTCACCTGCGCAGCCGAGATCGCCCCCCAGCGCCGCTGTGTGGCCGTACTCGGTAAGTCACTGGTCTCATATGGCAAGCTGCAGCGGGTCCGGGAACTGAACACTGACCACGCGCTGAAGCTGGCCTGCCGCGACGGCGACCAGTGGGGTGACCTGACGGTCTCGGTCAGCCGGACCGCCCCCAAGTGGTCGATCACCGGCCTCACCCGCATAGACACGGGCTTGGACATGCTCGAAGACTACTACCGTGGCGGGGATCCCCGGCTGCGTGACTTGACCGTAAATTGGGCCGAAAACTGGGTCAGCCTCAAGCAGTACCACGGCTGGGACATGAACTCCTACGGTGGCGAGCGCTACACCATGGGCGCCTGGGACGCGATCTCCTCGTTCATCCAAAAGGGCATTCTGATGGTGGCCTACGCCTACGAGGAGACTGGCGATCCTCGCTACAAGGAAGCGGCGCTCAGCTTCGCCGACCGCATCGTCGAGCAGCTCAAAACGCGGTGGTTCGTGGCTGGAACCAACGTAGCGCCCACGGCAATTGGTGGCGACGCCAACATCCGGCCTGCGTACCTGGGCCGCGACCTGGTGCTGATGTACCGCTGGACTGGCGATCAGCGCTATCTGGAGGCAGCCAAGAGCATCCTCCATGGCCTCGCAGCCCTGCGCACCAGCGGCTATGGGTTGCTGCGCGAGGGCTACAGCGACCCCTACTCCCCGTTCGAGCGGCTCGTTACGGGAACCGATCTCGGAGTCACCGAAGACAACTCCGACCACCTCAAGCCCTACATCCTGGAATATCTGGTGGAGGGGGCGCAGTATGTCTATGAGGAGACCAAAGACCCGGTAGCGCGGGAGACTATGGTCACGCTCAGCGACTTCATGCTAGGGGCCATGCAGGATGGGGGCTTTTGGAACTACGCGCAGCGGCATGCGGCCGAGGGCAACAGCATTGGCCACATGACAATCGAGATCGCCAACGGGCTGCTGAAGAGCTACGCGCTGACGGGGGACAAGCGCTACCGGGACGCGGCCTTCATGTCATACCACTACCTCATCAAGGCCTTCGACACGTACGGCACAACCCTGGACGGCGTGGTTCCGCCGACCGACCGCAAGTACTTCTACCCCGGTGACCACTGCAGCCTGGACTTCTACCGGGGCAATGTCGGGCTCGACAATATCAGTCGCGACCCGACCGCCTACCTGTTCACCGCCATGGATCGCATGCTGCGGATCGACCCGGAAGCGGACGAGTTCCTGCTGGCGCCGCCGACCCACCCACGCCACAAGTGGCTGATCGAACAGGTCCCGCTGGGCGGGCTTGAGGTAGTCCACGAAATCGGCCACAACTGGATCGCCCGGATAGACCTCGGCCGCGATGGAGACAGCGAGACCGGTGGCAAGTCCGATCTGGTGCTGCTGGAGGATGGCAAGCCCCTCGGTCCGGGGCACTCGCTGCACCAGTCGATCCGCGATGAAGGCCAGGGCCGGTACAGCCACTGGACGCGCAACTCGCTGTACTTCTCCACGGGCGACAATTCCGACCCGCTGACCAATGGGCGCAAGTACACGTGGTACTTCGGCTCTGCTGGCCAGATCCCGCCAGCCGGTCAGCAGCAGACCATACCGACGATCAACACTGCCTTCGGCAATCGCAAGTCACACCTCTCAGTGGCGATCTACGAGCGCGGCCTGCAGGCCGAGCGCGAGAAGCGCTACGAAGATGCCATCGCGGTCTGGGAGGACGTCCTCAAGCAGTGGCCCGACTGCGCACCGGAGCTATACCGGCAGATTGGGCTATGGGAAGCCGCGGGCACGCCAGACCAGATGCTCGCCACCTGCAGGCGGTTTCTGAAGACCTTCCCAACTCACGACCGCGCCCCCGAGGTCCGGATGAAGCTGGTGACGTGGCTGCTGGCCCACGAGCAGAGGAACGAGGCGCAGGAGCTTCTGGCTGAACTGGCAAAGAGCGCTCCGGGAACCCCGTGGGGTGAAGAAGCAGCAGTGCGCCTGTGGCGCGAATGCGGCATCGGTGACGCCCCGGCGACGCTGATCCGCGCCGCTAAGGGCACCGCGCCTCAGCCGCTGACGGCCCTGCGGGCAGCGGATGGCCTCAAGTCGGAGGTTGCCCCGCAGATCGGTGCCGCGTATGACGACACCAACCTGTATCTCAAGCTCGTCCTGCCAGGGGCGCCGGCCGGCGCCGGTGAGAAGCTGTCTCTCTTCTTGGACCCGACGGGGACGATGACAAGCTACCAGGTGTATGCGGTGAGCCAGGATGGCACCACAACCGAGCGGCCCGCGATGTGGCACAATCGCCTGCAGGGCTTCGTGCCCGGTCAGGGCTGGCAGGTGAAAGTGACACAGGGGGATGGCTGGATTGCGGACGTGACGATCCCCTTCAGCAAGCTGGGCTTCAGGCCAGAACCAGGCCGCCACACCTGGCGCCTCGGCTACCGCTGGGACAGTACCCGGGGCACGATGCTATGGCGACCCGCGATGCCGTGGTATGTGCGACCGCATGACTGCGGCTGGGTCGTGTTTCAGTGACAAGGCCGCAGTTGCGGCAACCTGTCGGCGCTTGTCTGGAGGCATGCAAAGGCACCGCCTCGTCGGTTTGGCCGACGGCCGGATGATGGCCTACAAGCTGCCATAGAGGCTTCCCATGGCGCGCTCAGGGCCGGTACGACCACAGCCTCAGGTGTCGTGCCAGGCCGTTCACGGCCACCGCGGCGATGTACCCCGGGGCGGGATACAGGGAATGAAGGCTGTAGTGTTCTTGCTTGTCGTCTGCCGGCAAGGCGCCAACCTCGAGCTTCTGGCCCACCAGGCGCGGTTCCGCTGCCTCTAGTGATACCTCGACCGAAAACCCGTCCAGGGCGGTTCCGAGGCCTACTCCAGTCAGTTTGAGCAGAGCCTCCTTGCGCGTCCAGCACGCAAAGAAGCTCTCCAGGCGCTCGGTCTCCGGCAGCGCCGCCAGGATGGCTTTCTCCCTGGGCGAGAAGAGTTGCTCCGCCACCCGCAGCCAGTTCGGGTCCTCGCGGATGAGCTCGGTATCCACCCCAACCTCGCAGCCGGAGGTAACTGCCAGCAGGGCCACCGACTCGCTGTGAGAGAGGTTGAACGCCATGGACTCCCCGCTGTCAGCCAGGACCGGCTTGCCGTGCAGCCCGGCGGTCAGGGGCACCTTGCCCGGCAGGCAGTTCAGATACCCGGCGAGGACATCTCTCAAGAAGGCCTGGGCCAGGATGTAGCGCGTGCGGTCTCTGGCGTGGCGAAGCCGTGCCGCGACCTGCGCAGGACCCGGCGATAGCCACCCCTGTACCCGGCGCACGTCCTCCGCCTCGCTCCGCAGCACCGACGCCCATACATGAATCTCGTCGGGCTTGGGGCGCCGTGGCGCCGGTCCCTCGGGCCAATACAGTACTGGCCCACATTCAGTGCTGCCCATCCAACGCCTCCAGGTGCTTGGACACATGGTCCGCCAGGGTCTCGACGAAGGGGCTATGCATCATTCGCCCATGTATCCCCCGAACCGGGACCACCTCGACCCGGCCCTTCACAAGCTTGTTCCAGTCCATCGTCGGGTCGTGGGTGCAGAAGATGCTCTGCTGACGTGAACGGAACACCACCACGTCTCCCTCATATGGTTGCGGCTCATTGGCCCGGATGATGGCATCCAACCTGCGCCAGCGTTCCGGCTGATTCGAGGGGTCAGGCATCTCGGAACGTGGTTGGTAACCCATCCGCATGGCCAGCTCACGCAGCCGGTTCCGCCACTCGTGCCGTCGCTCGTGAGCAGTGAGGTACCTGTCATAGGCAAATGAGAATGGCAGGTCGGCCAGAGCCTGCAGCGGGTGGCGGACCGCGAGCAGGCCACGTGGACGGCGGTATGCCTCCAGGTCCACCGGGAAGTCTACCAGTCCCACGAAACCGACCTCTCGGCCCTGTGCTCGCAGTTGCCGGGCCATTTCGTAGGCCACCTTGGCGGCCTGCGAGTATCCCAGCAGGTGGTAGGGGCCCTCGGGCTGCAACTCCGTTAGCGAGCGCACGTAGCCCTTTGCGAGCGACACCAGAGTCACCTCGGGGTCGTCCAGACCGTCCTCCGGAGCTCGGACACCATAGACGGGGCGGTCGGGAGTGAGGTGTTTCGACATCAGAACGTAGCAGAAGACCTCCCCCGTCTCATGGTGGGCGCAAAAGAGGGACGGTCGCTGGCCCTCCGGCCTTATGGGCACGAGGCAGTGGGAATCCAGCAGCCCCTCCTCGGCGATGAGCGCCTGGGCGAAACGCCGGATCGTTGGGGCCCGGAACAGCAGGGGCAGTGGCGGCGCGTATCCCGTCTGCTCCCGCAGGCGCGCGAACAGCCGCGCTGCCAGTAGCGAGTGCCCCCCCAGCGTAAAGAAGCTATCATCCAGCCCGACCTGCTCGACCTCCAGCGTTTCGGCCCATAGCCCCTGAAGCTGACGCTCAAGCCGCGTCCCGCCGTCATCCGCGACACAGACCTTGGCGGAGGTAACCTCCGGAGCCGGTAAGGCATCGGTATCCAGCTTGCCGCTGGGGCGCAGCGGCAGCGCCTCCAGGAACGTGATGAAGGAGGGCAGCATGAACTCCGGTAGCCGCTGCCGCAGGTGTTCGCGCAAATCCTCGGCGGTCGCCTCGGCTGCGGGCGAAAGCGCCACGTAAGCCGCCAACGTAGGCCCCCCAGGCGCCTCCTGCCACACGATCACTCCCGCCTGCTGAACCGCCGGGTGCTCCTGCAGCGCCGCCTGCACCTCCTCCAACTCGACCCGGCAGCCCCTGACCTTCACCTGCGAGTCTGCGCGTCCCAGGAAATGCAGGCTGCCGTCAGGGTTGTACTTCACGAAGTCGCCGGTGCGGTACATCCGGGCTCCCGGCATCTTGCGGAAGGGATCAGGGAGGAAGCGCTCGCTCATGAGATCCGGGCGGTTCAGGTACCCTCTGGCCACTCCCACTCCTCCGATGTACAACTCCCCGCGACTACCCAGGGGCACAGGGTTCCGGTGTTTGTCGAGAACGTAGAGCTGCGTGTTGGCCACAGCCCGTCCGATGGTTGGGTGCTCCTCACACTCGCGCGGTAGCAGGTCTGAAGTTGAGACTACTGTCGTTTCGGTCGGGCCGTATTGATTTACCACCCGCTGCACGCCTGCGGCGTACAGTCGGCGTACCAGAGAGCCAGGCGCGCACTCGCCGCCCAGGATGACTGTGTGTAGGGTCTTGGGCAGTGCGCCCTGGCGCAGCAGTTCGATCAAGGCCGACGGCACGGCATCGATCAGCGTCACGGGACGTTTTGGCGGTCTGAAGATCAGGTCCAGCAGACTCTCGGGTATGATCAGGCACCCGCCCATGCTCAGAGCCACGAAGACCAGCCACGGCCCAACATCGAAGGAGATCGAGGTAGTGTGCAGCGTGCCCGCCACGACTTCCGGCGAGTAGATGACCTCGCGCATGCCGCTCAGCAGTGACACGCAGCCGCGGTGAGGCACGGCCACGCCCTTGGGCTTGCCAGTAGACCCCGAGGTATACGTGACGTATGCGATCTGGTCGGGATGGAAGCTCGGTCGCACCGGCGGGTGCCCTGGCGGCAGATTCCAGCTCTCCGGCTCAGGCACCAGGACCTTCACGCCGTCTGGAAGCACGCAATCCGGCGGTAGCCCGGTGGAGGAGACTACCACCTTGGCCCCGGCATCCTCGACCATGAAGGCCAGGCGGTCGCCGGGGAAGGCCGGGTCAAGTGGCAGGCATGCGCCGCCGGCCTTGAGCGTGGCCATGAAGGACACCGGCAGATCAAGGGTCCGTGTCACGTGCAATCCGACCGGATCATCCGGTTTCACCCCCAACTCTACCAGTCGGGCCGCCAGAGCCTCTGACCGCTGATCCAACTCCTCATAGGTCAGCGTGTCGTCCCCGCAGGACGCCGCGGCGGCCCGTGGAGTCCGCCGCGCCTGTTCCCTAAACAGGTCGTGAACCCCCAGGTGCGCCGGATACGCATGATCCGTCGCGTTGAACTCAACCAGCAGTTGGTGGCGTTCGGCCGGAGTCAGCAACGGCAACTCGGAGACCCGCCGCTCCGGGTCCTGGGCGATCCCTGCCAGCAGAACCTCGTAGTGTCTCATCAGGCGCCGGATCGTGCCTTCGGCGAACAGGTTGCGGTTGTAGTCAACCCTGGCTTCGAAACCACCGTCGGCCTCGGCCAGTTCGATGGTCAGGTCAAACAGCGCAGGGTAGTAGGGAGCCGGAACGGGAAGCCATTGCAGTCCCCCCGCCTGCGCGTCCGCCTGTGGTAGGTGCGCCAGTTGGAGCAGCACCTGAAATAGCGGAGAACGGCTGGTATCGCGGCTGACGCCCAGTTCCTGGACCAGATGCTCGAAAGGCATTTCCTGGTGCGCAATTGCCTGAAGTGATCTCTGGCGTTGTCGCTCCAGAAACTCGCTGAAAGTGGGATCTCCGCTGAAGTCTGCCCGCAGCACGAGCATGTTAATGAACGGCCCTATCAGAGGCTCGAGTTCCACATGCGTTCGCCCGGCCACTGGAAACCCGATGGTGAGGTCATCCTGGTCCGTATGGCGGTGCAGCAGCACCTGCAGGGCTGCTGCAAGCGTGGTGAAGAGGGTAGTGCGGCGGGCGCGGCTGAAGCTTTTGACGGCTGATATCAGTTCCTGGGGCATGCAATACCGCACTCGCGCCCCGTCGAAAGTCTGCTCCATGGAGCGGGGGTAGTCCGTCGGCAGCTCCAGGGGCGCCACTCCTTCCAGTTCGTCACGCCAAAACGACATCAAACGATCCCGCATCTCCCCGCCGACTCTCTCGCGTTGCCAGACCGCGAAATCCGAGTACTGTATCGGCATTACCGGCAGATCTGGTGGCCTGTTCTGCACCGCCGCCTCGTACAGTTCCCCCATATCTCGCATCAATACGGAACGAGACCAGCCATCCCAGCACGTGTGATGCAGAGCCACCAG
This sequence comes from Armatimonadia bacterium, assembly GCA_039683575.1. Classification (GTDB taxonomy): domain Bacteria; phylum Armatimonadota; class Zipacnadia; order Zipacnadales; family UBA11051; genus JAJFUB01. The sequence continues at coordinate 39,989 of JBDKRC010000277.1, forward strand.
CAGCAGATGCTCATCAGGCTGCAGTTTGACCAGTTCGGCCCGCATTGGGGGATGGGTCAGGTCAAAAGGCGCGCGGGTCGCGCTTTCGGCCAGCATCATCGCTCGTTGCTCCCGCTCTTCGCAGGGCAGCGATGTCAAATCGGTGACGGGTAGATCGATAGGGGAGAAGGGCTGGACCACCTGAAGCAATCCACCAGCACTGCTCTCGAATCTGGTGCGCAACATCTCGTGTCGCTCTCGAACCTGATTGAAAGCCGTTTCCAGCGCCGGCAGATTGAGGGGGCCCTTGAGCCGTGTGAACGCCGTACAGTTGTACAGGCAACTCCCGGCATCGTACTGGCTCATGAACCAGAGCCGTTCCTGGCTAGACGATGCAGGCGCTGTCGCGATCGCCTCCGGCCGCCGAGGAATCTGCATTCTAGACGGTTCTACCGCAACTTGCCCCGCCTGTTGTGCTTGGATCGTCATGCCTTCACCGCACTCGCCTGAACCAACGCCGCTTGCTCTGCGACGGTTGGCCGGTCAAAGAACTCGATCACAGACAAATCCTGCTCAAATGCCACTCTGGCCCGTGCGATGACGCGTGCTGCCAGTAGTGAATCTCCCCCGAGTTCCAGAAAGTCTTCATTCACCCCGACAAGCTCGAGGCCAAGCACCTCAGCCCAGATGTCCGCCAGGACCGCCTCTGTCTCGGTGCGTGGCGCTACATACTCCGTCCGTGCCGCCTGCTGCTTCCGGTCCACGGCGCCAAGCCCCAGCCTCTCAGCCAGACCGATTCGCTCCAGTTTCCCAGTAGCGCTGCGCGGCAGTTCATCCAGGAACACGATGCGCCGAGGCACTTTGAAGTCTGCCAGCCGTTCGGCTACTGCCAGCCTCAGCGACAATTCATCCACCTGGACGCCCTCGCGTGGCACCACTGCTGCGCCCACGTCCTCGCCCAGAATCGGATCCGGTATGGCGAAAGTCACGGCCTCAGCGACCGCGGGATGCCTCAGCAAAGCGTCGTCCACCTCGCAGGGCGAGATCTTCTCGCCGCCGCGGTTGATCATCTCCTTGAGGCGCCCGCACACAAACAGGTAGCCCTCCTCGTCCAGATACCCCTCGTCTCCGGTCCGCAGCCACCCGTCGCGGAACACGCTCGCGTTGGCCTCGGGGTTGCCCTCGTAGCCGGACATGACGTTCTCGCCACGGATGACGATCTCGCCGATCTGCCCCGGCGGCAGGATCTCGCCCTGCTCGCCCATGGTAGCGATCGCGGTCCCGATAGGTTGCCCTACGGAGCCTGGTTTGTGTTTCGCCCCGGGCAAATGGCCCGCTGAGGTGCTGGCCTCCGTCAGGCCATAGAAGTCCAGGACCGGAACACCCCACGTCTGCTCCATCTCAGCCATAGTTGGCGTCGGCATGGGCGCTGAGGCAGAACGTATGAATCGAAAGGGGCGCGCCGCCACCACCTGCGGATAGCGCGCTGCCTGTCTCAGGATCGCCTGGTGCACGGTCGGAGAGGCCGTGTACCACGTTGGCCTCAGTTCCTGCACCCAGCCGAAGAACTCCGGAGCGCTAAACGCCGTGCAGGCTATGCCTCCGCCGGCAAACAGTGACCCGAGAAGAACCGCTATCCCATGCATATGGAACAATGGCATAACACAGAGGCAAAGGTCGGCTGGCGTCAATGCCATAGAGGACGCCTTGTTCTCGGCCACAGCCAGGAGATTGCGGTGCCTGAGCGGCACAAGCCGGGGGCGGTCGGTAGTGCCGGAGGTGTGCAACAGCACCGCGATGTCGTCCGATCCCGCCTCCAGCGGCATGCGATACCCGCCTCCCTGATCATCCGGTCGTAGGTCGCCTACCTCAGATACCTCGATTCCCAACTCGTCTGCCGCCTCGCGCACCGCATCCCCAACCCCCATCCCGGTGATCACTCTCCTGGCCTTCACGTCTGACAGGTAGAACAGAAACTCCTCCCGGCGGTAGCGCGGGTTCAGCGGTGCGCATCCGAAGGCCGCGGACACTGCCAGGATTGCCACCGTCAGTTCAGGGCCATCGGGAAGCACCACCGCCACTCGCTCCCCTGCCTGCAGCCCCGTCCTCGCCAGCGTGCCCGCCAGGAGTTCAGCTCGCTCCAGCAGTTCAGCATAGGACAGGGGCGCCTGCCCCGGCGCGGCAATAGCGAGCGCTTCCGGCCGCACCGACGCCTGCTCTCGCAAGATGTCCCCGATGTTCTTCATGCTCACACCTCCTCTCCCCTTGCTGTTACGACATCAGCACGGCATCGGCGGGCGGTAGATCCAGTTCCATGCCGACATGGAACCCGCGCTCATGCCTCTCCGCATACAACCTTGCTGCTGCATGAGAGTATCCTCCGTCAGCCGCGCAGGTGCGGGGCCAGGCTTCTGACCCACGTCATGAGCAACCCCGGTCGCTACGCTCATTCCCTCTTCCTCGGTGAGCAGAATCGTGCCCAAAGCGAACCACGTTGGGCGCCAGCATACTAGTGTAGCGCTGACAGTGGTTCCAGCTCCGGGCTGTTGATGGAAAAATACAAACCTCTGGTGGCCTCAGTCAGGCAGGGGCGCAGGGCGGGGATGGGTGCGGACGGGGACGCAAGCAGGGGGAAGACTCCAAGCAGGCCGGTGTCGGCGCTGGCTGTGCGTAGCAGGTCAGCCCGACAGTTAGTGCGAGGTTCGTGTGCGTCTGTGGAGGTAATTCCTGGCAAATCGCGCTGCATCCCGCGAACTCCCACGCCAAAAAACCGACCACCCTCCGACTCACTCAAGATGACGCCTTGGGAAGAGGATTGTTCGTGCTACGGCCCTCGGGCGCCATCGCAGGCCCCGCAACAGCGACGGCTCACCCACAATTGATCTTTCCCGGCGCAAACGCCGTCATAGTACCGCAACGGCTCTGCGTATGCCGGGGGGCAGCCGCTTGGCCGTGCGGGAGTTGATGGGTCTGAACTGGGTACAATTGTCATTCTGGGTTGGGGTAGGAGTTGGTGGCGGCATGGTGGTGTTGCGGGAAGCTGGGGCGTACGTTGCCGCCGCCCTCACCTCTGTCGGGCCTGGTCTTGGCTTACTGATACTGGCTGCAGTGGTATTCGCCGCGGCGGGGGCGCTTGGCACCCGCCGAAAAGTTGCTCCTCGGCTCCACCTGGGTCCCTCAGCCGCTCTTCCTGTGACCACTCACGGCAAATTCCTCCGCCTTGGAGGCGAACAGTTCCTGATGCGGGGCGTCACGTACGGTCCCTTCGCTCCCGGTAGGGACGCTGCCGAGATAGTCGACGAGGACCTGGCCGCAATTGTGGCCTGCGGGATGAATACCGTCCGCACCTACAGCGTCCCCTCCCGCTCCTTTCTCGACGCGGCGTGGCGGCATGGTCTGCGCGTCATGGTGGGCCTGGCGTGGGAGCAGCACATCGCCTTTCTTGACGACAGGCGGACCCCCGGGCGTATCCGCAAGCAAGTGCGTGCCGACGTGCAGTCCTGCGCGGGTCACCCGGCCGTGCTATGCTATGTCATTGGCAACGAGATCCCAACCTCGGTCGTACGCTGGCATGGGGCCCGGCGCGTAGAGCGCTTCTTGCAGGGGCTGTGCCGAATTGTGCGTGCAGTTGACCCCGGTGCACTTGTTACCTACGTGAACTATCCCTCCACCGAGTACCTGCAGTTGGACTTCGTGGACTTCCTGTGCTTCAACGTCTATCTTGAGACGCAGGAGAAGCTCTCGGCATACCTGGCCCGCCTCCAGATCCTCGCCGGCGACCGCCCTCTGGTCATGGGGGAGATCGGCGTGGATAGCCGGCGCCATGGCGAAACCGAACAGGCCGGCATGCTCGACTGGCAGGTCCGCACGGCCTTCGAAGCCGGCTGTGCGGGGGTATGCGTATTCGCCTGGACGGACGAGTGGTACCGTGGCGGTCACAGCATTGATGACTGGGACTTCGGCCTGACCGACCGTCAGCGCCGTCCCAAGCTCGCCCTCAAGTCAGTCTCCGAGGCCTTCTCCGAAGCCCCCTTCCTGCCCGGCTTCCCCTGGCCCAGTGTCTCCGTGATCGTCTGCGCCTACAACGCCGAAAAGACCATGCGCGAGTGCTGCGAGGGGCTTATGGCCCTCGACTACCCGGACTACGAGGTCATCGTGGTCAATGACGGATCAACCGACGGTACCCGGTCCATCGCCGAGCAGTTCGATTGCCGCCTGATCAGCATCGAGAACCAGGGCCTGAGCAATGCCCGCAACATCGGTCTCGACGCCGCTCGCGGAGATATAGTGGCCTATATCGACAGTGACGCCTACCCCGACCGGCGCTGGCTACAGTACCTGGTTGCCGCCTTTTCCGATCCCGCCTGTGCCGCGGTGGGAGGGCCCAATCTCACTCCAGAGGACGAAACTGAGCTGGCCCACTGCGTCGGCGGCGCCCCCGGCGGGCCCATCCACATTCTTCTCTCCGATTCAGAAGCGGAGCACATCCCGGGCTGCAACATGGCCTTCCGCCGGGGGATCCTGTCCGGCATCGGAGGCTTTGACCCCCAATTCCGCATCGCGGGGGATGACGTCGACGTCTGTTGGCGTCTGCGGGATGCCGGCTGGAAGCTGGGCTTCAGCCCCAGCGCCCTGGTCTGGCACCACCCCCGTGGCTCCATCCGCGCCTATTGGAACCAACAGCGCCGCTACGGTGAAGCCGAGGCGATGTTGCAGCGGAAGTGGCCAGCCAAGTACAGCCGCTTTGGCCATCCAGCCTGGCAGGGCCGCCTGTACTGCGACACCCATCGCCGCCGCCTGTCCTGGTCCCCGTGGCGCGTCTACCATGGTATATGGGGCAGCGCGCCCTTCCAGGCGCTCTACGCGCCCGAACACGGCTCGCTGCGGATGCTGACCCTGATGCCGGAGTGGTACCTGGTCGTATTCGCCCTGTTCATGCTGTCCCTGATGGGCTTCGCATGGCGCCCATTGTTCCTCTTCGTGCCAGCCCTGCTGTTGGCGCTGGCCATTCCGGTGGCTGATGCGGCTGCCGGCATGCCGCGTATGGCCCAACGCAGCGGCGGCGCCCCTCCACAGCGCTGGCACTGGCGCCTTCTGGCCGCCTCTCTCCACTTGCTGCAGCCCTTGGCACGCCTGATAGGCCGCCTGCAAAGGGGAGCGGTACCGTGGGGCTGGCGTTCAATGTCGGGCTTTACCTGGCCTAAGGCCATGCAGTTCACGCTCTGGAGCGAGGGCTGGCAGGACCCCACCGCGTGGGTCTCCGCAGTCGAACGCGCCCTCAAGGCCAAAGGCTTAACCGTGCTTTGCGGGGGCGACTACGACCGCTGGGACCTCGAGGTCACTGGCGGCGTATTCGGCTCGGCCCGCGCCCGCGTCCTGGTCGAAGAGCATGGTGCGGGCCGCCAACTGCTGAGAGTCCGTGCCTGGCCGCTGCGCGCTTCGTCAGTGGCCGGCCTCGTACTGCTGTGCCTTGCCATCCCGGCCAACCTCGCCGCACTCAGCGGTGCCTGGACCGCCGCCTTCATGCTCTTGGTGGTCGCGGTGCTGCTCGCCGTGATCATGGCGCAACAATCGGCCTTTGCCCTGGCTGCCATCCGCGACGCCCTTGAGAGCCTGCGGGGCGAGAGCACCACATCTCAGACAGTCACCTACACTACGAAGCCGGGGAGGGAAGATGTCGAAGCACGCCTTGGTCATGGGGTGGTTTAGTTTCGAGCTGATGGGCGCAACCGCCGGTGATGTCATCGCCAAAGACGTGGCCTGCGACTGGTTGCGGTCGGCAGGTTTCGCGCCTGAGGTAGCGATGGTCAGCCCCGGTGCCGCCGGGGAGATCGCCACCGCCGACGTTGTGCCGGAAGACTATGACACCCTGCTCTTCGTCTGCGGCCCTATCGGGGATGGTCCCCCGCTGAACGAGTTCCTGGACCGTTTCCCCCATGTCCGCAAGTTCGCACTCAACGTCACGCTACTGCAACGCCGCGCTGACTGGAACCCCTTTGTGGCGATCGTCGAGAGGGACAGCCACGACCGTGTGAATCCCGACATCACCTTCGCTGCCCCCAACTCGGCCGTTCCCGTCGTGGGTCTCATCTATGTTGGCCCGCAGGAGGAATACCCCACACACCGCCACGACCTCGCCGAGCAAGCCTTCACCGCTGCTCTTCGGGGCCGCGACATTGCCGCAATGCCTATAGACACCAGATTGGATGTCAACAAATACGGTCTCACCAGTCCCGGCCAGGTAGAGGCGGCCATCGCCAAGATGGACGCCATACTCACCACCCGCCTCCATGGCGCAGTCCTGGCGCTCCGCCGCCATGTGCCGCCGGTAGTCATAGACTCCATACCCGGCGGAACCAAGGTACTCGCCCAGATGGAGCGGATCGGGTGGCCCCTGGTCTTCCATACCGGCGACCTCGACTTCGCCAGGGTCTCCGCCGCTCTCGATTTCGCCCTGACGCCGGAAGCGCGGGAGTTGGCCGCCCAATGCGCCAGTAAGGCGGCTGAAGCGACCGCTGCCCTGCGGCGTGAGCTACTCGAGGCAATGGCTGCCGAAACACCCGCACCCCATACGGAGATGGCGCATGCACATAAGTGACCTTCAAACTCGGGTCGAGGCTGGACGCGCCCGGGTCGAAGCATGGGTTACCTGGGAAGACGCGGCCAGGGAGCCTCTTCGTCTGTTCGTCGAGACCGACGCGCGGTTCGCCGATGCCCTCTGGGCCGACCCCAATGGTCTGGCAGTAGCGGCTCTCCTGCCAGCCTGGCACGCAGGCGAGCGTCGCCTCCTGGTAGACGGTACTCTCTGTCCCATACTCCGCGATAATCTCAAAGCCGCTTGCGAAACCCTTCGCGCCTGGTATCCCGAATCGGGTCCGCCGCCCGCTCTGGAAACCTCGCAAGGCTTCAAACCGCGTTACCCGGCCCAAGGGCAGGCCGTCTCCTTCCTCTCCGGGGGCATCGATTCGCTGGCTACCCTCCGCTCAAACAAACTGTGCCTGCCTCCCGACCACCCCGGGGCCATCCGCGCGTCAATCCTCGTGGACGTGATACGGGAGCCCGGCCTGAGCGAAGAAGAGACCGCTCGCCAACACGCAAAGAGAGTGGCGGTCAGCTCGGCGGTCGCAGCGGAGGCCGGCATCGAGGCTATCTCCGTCAAGACGAACCTCCTGCAGCTCGATCACGACGGCTGGTTCTTCAGCTTCAGGTGGCACGGAGCCGTGTTTGCGGCCACATCTCATCTGCTTGGTAAGCGCTTCGCCAAGGCCTACATCGCCTCAAGCTACACTCCCGCTCTTCTGCACCCTTGGGGATCACATCCCCTACTTGATCCCTACTACAGCGCCGGTAACGTCCAGATTGAGCACCATGGCCTGCATATGTCCCGCTTTGAGAAAGTTGAGCTGGTCGCGGACTGGCCCGTCGCTCTGCAGAATATCCTTGTCTGTCAGGGCCAGGACAGTGGCGCGACCAACTGCGGAGCCTGCGAGAAATGCGTCAGGACCATGACTGCCCTAGTGGCTTACGGCAAACTACAGGAGTGCCATGCCTTCCCGCTTGATGATGTGTCTCCCGAACTCCTGCATACCGTCCAGGAATATGAGATGATCTGGAGTGAGCACAATATCGCCTTCTATGAGGAGATGATACCGGCGCTCACCGACCGCGGGCGGGATGACTTGGTTGAGGTAATCCAGGGCTTCCGGCTGTGGCTCGCGAGCAAGCAAGAGAGCAGGGGGCTGACACCGGGGCTGCTCGCCCACTCGCTGCCTATTGGGGCTCACGCTGCACTGGTGGATCGGGGCCACCCCGGCTGCTTCGCCCAACCCGAGCGCAGCGGCCGTTACTGGGGCATGCCGTCCGACGACCTCACTGCCGTACGCGAACTCGAGGCCCTGCGGGAATCCGGAGCCGACTACCTCGTATTTGGTCCCGAGACCTTCTGGTGGCTGGACTACTACGCACAACTCGGCGCGCACCTGCGCTCAAAGTACAAGTGCATCCAGCAGGACAAGCGCTGTCAGGTCTTTGACCTGCGCGTCGCGCCGGATTGAACGCTCTACCAATCTCCTCCAAAGGCGGCACTATGGCGCAGTCTTCAGGCAAAATCGTCGTCCTCGGCATGATGGGGCGCTGTCCCTTCGGCGGCCAGACCTGGCTGTATCTCAACTGGCTCCGGGGCTTGCAGCACCTCGGCTTTGACGTGTGGTATGTGGAAGACGACACCGTCTGGCCCTTCGACCCCGAGCGCAACGAGATCACCGACGACTGCGCCTACGCGGTGCGCCATATCGCCGACTGCATGGCGCGCATCGGCCTGGGTGGCAAGTGGGCCTTTCGCCTCGCCGACCGCACCGGCGCGTGCTGGGGGCTGACCGCCGACGAGCTGAACGATCTATACCGTTCCTGTGATGCGCTGCTCAACATCGTAGGCGCCACCGACCTTCGTGACGAACACATGGCCGCCCCGCTCCGTGCCTACGTCGAGACCGATCCGGTGACAGCCGAACTGCGCCTCGCCAACGGTGACGAACACACCCGCCTGGCCTTTGCTGCTCACGACCTCATCTTCACCTATGGCGAAAACTACGGGGCCCCCGACTGCGGCGTGCCCCTGAACGGCCTCGAAAGCCTCTACCGGCCCACCCGCCAACCCATTGACCTCGACCTCTGGCCGTCGGCCTACGACGAGAACTGCACGGCCTTCACTACCATCGGCAACTACCGCCAAAACGGCGCTGACGTCCAGTACGCTGGCGAGACCTACCACTGGAGCAAGCACCACGAGTGGGAGCGGTTCATGGCCCTGCCTGGTCTCACCTCGCAGCCCTTCCACGTTGCCATGAGGGTAGACGAACCCGACGACCTGCGCCAGTTGGAGGCCAACGGCTGGTCCATAGCCTCACCGGTCGCAATGTCCCTGGACATCTTCGGCGCGTACCCCGCCTTTATCCGCAACTCGCGAGCCGAGTGGACCGTCGCCAAGGACCAGAATATCCGTCTGCGCAGCGGGTGGTTCAGCGAGCGCGATGTCTGCTACCTCGCCTCCGGCAAACCAGTCATCGCCCAAGACACCGGCTTTGGCAACATCCTCCCCACTGGCGAGGGCCTGTTCTCCTTTTCCACCATGGACGAGGTACTGGCCGCCGTGGACGCCATCAACAGCGACTACCGCCGCCACTGCCACGCCGCGCGGGCCCTGGCGGAGGAGTACTTCGACTGCCGCAAGCTAGCGGCAAAGCTGGTCGCTGAACTGGGACTGACCTGATCGGAGCCACCGCTCATGCCGAAGTTCCTCATCTTCAATGCCGATGATTTCGGCGCCTCCACCGGCGTCAACCGCGGCATCATCGAAGCCCACTCGCGCGGTGTGGTGACCAGCACCAGCCTGACGGTCACCGGCCACGCGGTCGCCGACGCCATAGCCCTCAGCCGCGACTACCCCGAACTCGCCATCGGCCTGCACTGGGATGTGCTGGGCGAAGACGAGAGGCAGTTCGACACCAGCGACCTCGGGGCCGTCCGCGACGAATTCCACCGCCAGTCGGACGACTTCCAGCACCTCCTGGGCCGCCTGCCCACTCACGTCGACTCCCACCGCCATCTCCATCTCGAAGAGCATCTGACGCCACTCTTCCGCGAGCTCGTGCGCCCCCTGGGGGTGCCACTGCGCGGCGACGGGCAAGTTCGCTTTGTGGGCGGCTTCTATGCTCAATGGGAGTGGATGGTCACCAACCTCGAGTATGTGAGCGTTCCGTTTCTCAAGCGCATGCTGGCCGAGGAGGTGGGGGAGGGCTGGACGGAGTTCTCATGTCATCCGGGGTACCCGTCCCCGGACTATCAGGCCGTCTACCTCCGCGAGCGCGAGACCGAAGTGCAGACCCTGACTGACCCCGCCATTCAGGATGCCCTGCGGGTCTTGGACATTCAGCTCGTCAGCTACGCTGACTGGGCCAGACTGGCCGTGCCTTCTCCCTCGCCCGCCGCCGCCGAACCCTGATCTGCGCGCAGGCGTCAGGGAGCCTGCAACCAAGACGAATAAGCACAATGATGGTTGTGACGAAGCAAAGGAGTATCACGATGCGCAGGGGTTTCACGCTTATTGAGCTACTGGTGGTCATTGCGATCATGTAGCCGCTGAACAACCGGCCCTTCTCGTGCGTTGAAGTTCAGCTTTGACTTTCGGAATCTGCTTTTTTGCCGGATTTTGGCTCCAGAAGCCCTCTACAGCCCGTTTCGCGCCCCT
>JBDKRC010000278.1:0-40795 GCA_039683575.1 Armatimonadia bacterium
TTGAGGATGAAGCGGGCGGCCGTCACATCATAGTGGCGGAAGACGCGCATCCCTTCCCCGCACAGGCGATCCGGCCGGTCATCACCATCAACCTTCCGGACCTGCAGGCCGGCGATATCCGGTGCGACAGAGAGTTCACGCTCATCTCGCAAGATGAGCGCGGAGTGCGGCTACGTCTGCGCCTCGATCCCGACGAATTTGCGATCATCAGTCTCTCTGCGGCTTCCGAGCCGTGCTCCCGAAGCACCTAGCGCCGGAGTTCTCCCTACTCCAACTCCCGCAGCTTCACCTCATCCACCCAGTACTGGCCCGGACCGTGGAAGAACACCGTCACGGCCACCCGCGCCGTCCCCGGCAGCGTCTTGAAGTAATACGAGGCCTCCTGCCAGTCCGCTGTCGTGGCCGGTACTCGGAATGAACCCCACTGGTATCCCGTCGTGTCTGTCAGTGACTTGCCGTCCGCTCCCTGGAAAATCACCCGCAGGGCAGGCGTGTTCTTAATCGTGGGATGTGGCTTCACATCCTTGGTCTGGTAGCGGAACGAGAAGGCGTAACGTCGTTCAGATGCCACGGGGCACGCAACTTGAACTGAGCGATGGTTACCTTCGCCCTCGGCAACTGTTATGCTCAGGCTGTGCGCGGACTGGTATCCCCTGTCCCCCACTACGGCAGACTTCGCGTCTCCCTGCCCGTTGGCGCTCACGTCGCCCATGTCCGGTTCAAAGGAACCATTCAGTATCAGGTTCGGGCTCTCGCTCCCCAGGATCAGCAACGATGGCTTCCACAGCCCACCGGCGCCGCTGCGGTCCTCCACCCGCACCGCCAGCACGTTACGCCCCGCCTTAAGCCTGCCGCTGATGTCAAAGTCCAGCGGCTTCTGCCAGCTCTCCGGGTCCTTGTCAATGTCGAAGGTGAAGGAGCCGACGAGCTCACCGTTCAGCCATACCTTGCAGCTTTCGTCCACAGCGCCCAGCCGCAGCACGATCGGGTTGGCCTGCGCCCGGTCCGCCGGGACCTCAAAGCTCATCCGATACCAGCCGAAGCCGTCGAAGCCCTGGTGGCCCTGCTTCTCCCACGGCTGGTTGGTCTTAAGTGTCTCCCAGCCACTGTCATCGAAGTCCGGCCGCGGCCAGTCTTGCGGTTGCTTCTGCCCTTCATCTTCAATATGGAAGCGGGCCTCCAGGGGCAGGGCCAGGTAGCGTCCCGCTTCATTCACCAGCACCTCGTAGCGGGTCTCGAGCTGTTCCGTCCAGCGGCCACGGCTTTCTTGCTCCACTAGCGCCGGGGTATGCACCACCGGCAGCCCCTGCTGGCCGTTGATGATCTCCCAGCGCCGCTTATTGAGGTCACGTGCTTCCTTTAGCATCGCCATGAACTCCGGCTCAGTGGGCGCTGCGGTCAGTCTAGCAGGCTCCAGCGGACTGAATGACATGCCTGCGGCGTTGAGTTTCTGTAACAGCCCCAGTAGGCGTGACGTCACTTCGGTATATTCCAGACCCATCTTCACAAAGTCCAGCCGCGCCTTGGTTTGCTCGTCAATCTGTCGCGTATAGCCCCGCTCGAGCGCCTTTCGGGCCGCTGCGAGGGTCGCGGCGTCGAACTGCGTCGCCAGCGAGCTGATGTTGGAGCTGCCCGTCCCCGCCGCCGCAGGGCCCAGATCAGCCAGCCGCCGCTCGAACACGTCGTAGTAGTCCTCAACATCCTTCGCAGCGGCTCCAAACCCCGCCTGATAGTACTCATCCAGCACCTGCCGCCGCGTCAGCGAGGTGTCCCACAGCATCCGCGCCGCCAGGTAGTAGTTGGGCCCGTGGGTAGCGAAGTCCCGGCATATCTCGCTGTTCAGGCCCACAAAGCCCCGCGCCTTGAGGTACTTGATATCCTCCTCGATCAGCCTCGTATGGACGTTCGGCATCCCATGCCAGTAGATCAGCCCATAGTATTCGCGCGACACCATCGGGTTGCCGAACTTGAACCAGCCATCGATATAACCGCGGCATTGCTTCTTGATCTCGGGATCCCGGAACCAGTGGCAGCCCTGGGTGAAAAAGAGCACCAGGTTGTCGCTGAGGTCCGTGAGGCGTGCCGGCGGCTGTTTGAAGAACGTGTAGCAGAAGTGCCCCAGCTTCTTCTCCGGCTGCTCCTTCGCCACCCGCCGCGCGATCTCGTTGGCGAAGGTGAAGATGCGGTCGGTCAGCGCCACCATCGGCTTGCCGTCCCAGTCGATCAGATTCGTCGGCACATCCAGCGCCCGGCACTTCTCGCACTCGCAGAACAGCCCGCCATCGTTGGGTGACAGGGACACGATGTCAGCCTTGCTGGCGAGCGCACTCTTGGTGCAGATATCTATCACGTCGGGGTTGGAGGTGCAGATCTGTCCCGACGTGGCGCCCTCGCCGTAGAATGCTTTGCGCTGGCCGCCAACCATCGAGTAGTATTCCGGGTGGGTCTCAAACCACTTATTGCCGCCCAGCAGGGAGTTGTACGCGTGGCCTGACCCGCCGCTCCAGAGCTGCCCCTGACCGGTGCGCCGCTGCCAGAGGATATGCTCATCTTTGATCTCGTTGGAATTGCGGTAGGTGAGCCAGAGACTGCGAATGGCGAAGTCAGGCTTGACGGTCCAATTCAGTTCGTCCGGTACCGACAGTGTCGCGGCCTTCGGCACTACCGTACCGAGGTCCCCCGGCCACAGCCAGCGCACCGCGGCGAAGCGGTGGAGGAACTGATATACACCATAGAGCGTGCCCGTGCGCGTTGCTGAACCCATTGGCGGGCCATCGCTGTCCCCGCCAACTATGAAGAGGTCGCCGTTAATGACACGTACGACGAACTGCTCCTGCGGTGGAACAGCGATGCCGGCTTTGTCAGCCGCTGCGCACGGCCCCACGAAGACGCGCCTGGCAACCGGGGCTTTGTCCTCGGTAACCACGGGCAATTCCGCCCCCGTCACGCGTCGAACGTACTCCTGAAGCTCCTTGGCCGCCATCATGGCGGTTGGCGACGGTGCGGCCGCCGTGACTATGACGTAATCAGTCTGCCCACCCTTGGCCAACTCCAACGCCAGCGCCGGTCGGACAAAGCACGCCAGGATCAGACCTATTTCGAGAATACGCTTCATCTGTCCCATACTCCGTTCAAAGTTCCTCAATGCGAATCTCGTCTACCCAGTACTCGCCCGGATGGTGGAAGAACATCGTGTATGAGATCTGTGTGGTTCCCTCGGGCGTAGTGAAGACATGCGGGGTCTGACGCCACTGATCCAGCTTCTCAGTGGCCTTTGCGCCGTCCCAGGAGTAATCCTTAGTCTCGGTGACCGCTTTGCCCGTGTCGTCACGACAGATGACGCGGGTAATGGGCGCCTGATCGCGAACCGAAGGGTTGATTGTCACGGCGGTGTTGTAGTGGGCAGCGACGATGCGGTAACCGGTCTTGGGCTTGACCGCAGCGGTGAGGGTCAGGGCAGCCAGGCCGCCCTGGGGGACCTTGAGATGCAGCGCTTGCCCGCCACACCACGCCCTGTCGGTGACTATCTCGGCGGTCGCGCCCTGCGAGACCTGAAGGCGCAGACGCTTCTCAGCCTCGGCGGGCAGAAGGTTGTCCATGGTGCCGAAATCGAGAGTAACCGGCTTGGCGGGAGCGGTGAAGCTCAGCGGGGCGAAGCGGTTCGGGACGTGATAGCCGCCGAAGGTGGGATTCACCGCCGTATACTCATCCGGTTCGGCGTTGCCACGGCGCGTGCGGAAGATGTTGAGCTTCCAGCCCTCGCCCGGAGCGACGCCGAAAGAGGCGAACGGGATGGCAAGTTCGGCTGACCAGCCAGCCTGGTCAATCTTCGTCGCCACCTTGGCGCCGGATTCCCACTTCACATCCCCCTGAGACGCGTCGCCTGTGGGGTACGCGCCGTCGTACAGCCCACCACCAGCCCCGACAGCAATCTGGTAGTAGGCCTGGGTGCCGGAGGGCTGGATGAAGACCTCCACGGCGTCGTCATCGAAGACCTTGGTACTATCGTGCGCCGTGGTGGCTTTGGCGATCTTCGCCGGGTCCTGTTCGCGGCCCGCGATGAACACGTAGAGGTTATCCTTGTCACACGCCAGGCTGGCCCGCGCACCCAACTCGGTGGGAACAGCGCTTTTGGCCAGGAGCATGTAGTACGTTGGGGCCTGCCGCCAGATCGCGTCGGTACCAAGACCATCTACGGTGACGGGCTTGTCGGTAGGCGTGGCTACCAGTTGCAGCGGCTTAGCATTGCGAGTGAGCTGGTAGAAGGCGCCGTCGGTGGTGACGCGGGCAGTCTCGGACTTGTCGGCTTCCACCAGGTACTCAGCCATCGTGGGAGCATGGACCGCGAGGCGCGCCTTGGCCGCTTCCCGCTGATCTACCGCCGCCTTGAGCATGGCAACGTCCTGCTCGTTGAAGCTGGCCTGGCTTTCCAGACGGCCAGCAGCGATCATGCCGCGGACCGTCGAGACCATGTAGTCATGATGGTCACGCAGGCGGGCCAAGCGCTGCTTCTCAAGGTCGGACACGGGCCGCGCTTCGGCCTGCTTGATGATCTTCTCAGCTTCCCCGAGAATGGGCCAATAGGCCGCAAGCATATCACCGGCGCACATCATGCTCTCATAGCGGGTGGTGAGGGCTTTGACGGCGGGCTCATCAACCGTCTCGTTACCCAGCAGAACCTTGCGCAGGCGGCCTTCGAGAAGGTCATAGTATTGCTTGACGTCGGCCGAGGCCGGGCCATAGAGGGCGTCGTAGTACTGTTTCTCGAGCTTGCGGGCGTCGGCTTTGCCGTCCCACATGAGGCGCGCCATCAGGTAGTGCGCCGCACCAAGCTGCTCATAGGCCTGCCCCATGTAGAGATAGCCGCCGTGCAGCCCAATGGCCTGCTCGGCTTTGAGGCGCTCAATGGCGTGGGTGGTCAGCGGGGCCATCATGTGCAGCGCCGGGCCGCCCAGGTAGTAGATGTCGTACTTATCGAAGTGTTGGGTCAGCGCAACCCACTTCTTCTCACCCTCGTGCTCTTCGGGCCAGCCCTGGCCCTGTCCGAAGGCGCTGTTGGTCGCCTGAACCAGGTAGAGCATGGGATGGATCTTCTTCTCGCGGATGGGCGGGCGCTGATAGTAGCTGTAGACGTAGGCCCCCAGCTTCTTGTCGGGGTAGACCTTGGCCACCTTTTCGGCGATAGCGTTGTAGAAATGGATCATGCGGTCGGTCATGACTGGTATGGTTGGGTCGGCCTTGGTGAACTCGCCGCCGTCAAGCGCCCGGCAGTTGTCACACTCGCAGAAGCCGCCGCCGTCGTTGGGTGACAGCGAAAACATGTCGCGGTCGGGGTACAGCTTGAAGTAATCGATAGCCGCCTGAGCAAAGAGGTCGATGACGGCGGGATTGGAGGTGCAGACCTGGCCGCCGTGATGCCCCATGTAGTGCCTGGCCTGCCGTTCGCCTTTGACGAGGGCATAGTACTCGGGATGCTCGGCCCCGTACTTCTCCACAGGCAGGATCTGGAACCAGTTGTGGCTGTGCTGGACGGTGAAGGCGACGCCCAGACGCAGGCGACGGCCATAGAGGGCGTAGGTAGCTTTCTCGGGGCTGTAGGACAACGCCCTGTAGGCCCAGGCGGGGTTTTGGGTAACATCAGTGGCGGGAATCGTCACCGTCTCGCGATGAGGAACCACCGTACCGAGATCATCGTGCCACGCAAAGACCACGCCCAGGAAACGTTCGAGGAAGTCATATACCGCAGTCAGCGTGCCCGTCTGGACGGGGTAGTTAGTGCTGATCTTCGTGGGGTCACCATCTGTGTCGCGGCCCACAAGGTGGATATCCTGGCCGACAACCTTGAGATGGAAGCCCTCGGGCTTGAGATCGTCTGGTTTGACGCCCACGGCGGCCGAGGCCTCACTGGGGCCAACAAAGAGGTGCGGCTTGTCGGGGCTGGCAAGCTTCACGATCGGAAGCTTGACGCCAGTGGAGCGCTCTACGAACGACTGCAATTCGGCGGCAGCGAATCTGGCCGGACGAGTAGCGTTGTCAGGCACCACGATCTCATACTTCGATGCGCCGTTCTGGACGAGTGTGAGGTCATCAGCGGCGACCGGCGGTATAGCGGCAATGATCAGGGCAAGTGCGGCGATGAAGCGCATGAGAGACCTCCGGGGGAGTTGGGGTAGCTGGTGGCATCCGCACCCGCACCTGCCGGGTCTTCAGAGAGATGACCACGGGGTACGGCGCCGCAGACGAGGGTTGGGGCGTCGAGCAGATCCGACAGGCGCCACCTGGCGCGAGTTCCTATAGTATCTTGCTAATGACGACCTTTGACAAGCAGCAGCAAGTGAAGCCAAAACCACTTTCACTTGGGTAGACACTAACCTCGTCTTCGAGGTCCTGTGGGTTATTGGCCTCCCACACGAACGTCCACCGGTCCCCGCCGGAATCGACATTGGAGACTGCTGTCTGCATGCCTGCCCCGCTCTTGAAGAAGCGCGGCTTGGCGACGGAGTTAGGCCAGAGGTCCTTCATGAAGCACGTGACCAGGTAGACCCCGGTCGAAGGCCACTTGGCCTCGACCCAAAAGAGTGGGTCGCTGTTGCTGGCCACATTCAGCCACAGGAGCGGCGGATTCTGACTGGAACTGGGCAACGGGGAGAAAGGGGACAGCCAGGCGGCACGGGTCTGCAGGGACAGCCGGAAGCTGTCATAGGTCGCGTTGGCGGGAAAGAGCGGCGTCAGCGGCGCCACGGTTATGCCTGATTGCCATGGGTCATTGCCCATGGGATGAGTCTCGACCCCGACCCCGAGTTGCTGCAGCCGCGCCGCGATGCTCGGGTCCGTCCGCAGTATCTTCAACTGCTGCGTCTGGGTGATTGTGCCTGCGAGGCTCTTCCGGGCGGGGCCTGACAGCGAGGCCCGCATGTTGCGGAGCGCGCTAGCAGAAACCCCGATGCGCGGCATTGAGTTCTCTCCGGCCGCCATTGCCCCATGCACGCACAGCAGGACGCCGCAGATGATCGGTAGGCTTCTCATTGTGTCTCTCCGCTGGATGGCTCTGGCGCCCTAATCGCCGGGCCCAAAAGGCGCTCGTGCCGCCGGTATTACAGCCATGATGCGGTTCCGTGATCAGGCGGCTGATTCCTTCCTGATCCTGGGCATTCCGGTCGACACCGCGCCAACCTCGCAGAGAGCCGGCCCCCCGGTGCGCGGGGAGATCAGGCCGACCTGACCCGTCCTCAGCTTTCCCCATCCAGCGGATACCCGGCGTGGCAGCTAACTGACATCCCGCGCATATACTCGCACGTAGTCAACTTCGAAGTCGCGAGGGTACGTCATGTTCGGATCGATGTCACCAATCCATCCTGAGTACTGGAAGAGTGCCATCAGGATGAACATCCTCTCCTGAGGGGTGGGGCCGGTGTAGGTCCCGATGACCTCGCCGTCCAGGTACCAGTCAATCCGCCCCTCCTGCCACTCCATCGCCCAGACGTGGAAGTCCTCGGAGGCGTCTATCCCCACCTCCGGCTGATGGTGGGCATCGGGGGTGAAGTGGACGTTGAGGTCCACTTTGCTCGCGCTATCGCCGATGTTCCGCCCCTGCAGTTCGATGATGTCAATCTCCACCACGCCGTCCCCAATCTCCCGCCTCCGGCCCTCAGGAGTGTACTCCTGTTTGGTAGGATCGCACTGGTGCAACCAGAAGGCGGTCAGCAGCCCTTCCCCCCGCGGACACCGGCACCTGATCTCGAACCAGCCGTACTTCTGCGCGAACTTGTCGAGGATCTGATACTCGCTGGTGGTCGCCCCAAAGCGGTGATCCGAGGTCTGGATGCAGCTCACGCACGGCGTGCTCTTGTCCGGGCGGAAGGGCAGCGTCTCATCAATCCGCAGCTTCAGAATGCTGTCTTCGATGACATAGTGCGCGTTGTGATCGACCCATCTGCTCTGCCCGCCGGTTCGCTTGAGATAGTCCTTGCGTCCCGAGCGGTAGGCCGCGAACCAGTACATGTCATTCAGTTGGGGCCGATCGAATTCATCATGGAACGTGAGCTTCCATCCGGGCTTCTCGAGCGCTGGTGCATCCGCACCCATCAAGCTACTCATCACAACACCCCATCAGGGACGGTATTTCGTGTCTTTCCATGGCGGAATCCCGCCTAGTAGCGGCTATGGTTGACCGCCTTGCGCAGCGGCTGAAGCGTGCATCGGGAGCAAGGCGCAGACTGTGAGCACAATGCAGTGGTACCGCATGACTTCTCCTGTCCAGGGGCGTACTGGGCACACCCACCCCCGAAGTGAGCTTCAGCCGCCCCACCAACTCCGCTGCTCACATGGACAGCAACTGCGGGGACGCCTGCAGCCCGCTGGACGGGTAGACCGGCGGCTTCGCGCCGGCGTACGTTCCCAGGATGATGTTCCCCAGAGTGTTGCTGACGCGGATCTCCAGATCGTTGTCCCCCTCGCGCAGCAGCCCGGTCAGGTCGAATACGTACGGCGGCCACGCCGTCTGGCCGGCCGACTCTCCGTTGACCAGGACCTCGACGGCGTCCATGGTCTCGGGCAACCGTAGCCAGAGCTTCTTCCCCGCCTCCGCCGCGAACTGCCGCCGGTATACGCCTACCCCTGCAATGTGCGGCATGCCCTGCGCTTCCCAGGGCCGATCCACGCGCACCTGCGGCACTGGCGCGAGCAGCGTCTGCCCTTGAACGCGGAAGTCTCCAAGCAGCACCACCGGCTGCAATATGCGGTCGGCAGCGCCGCCAAGCGGCGCTATGCGCGCGTCGTTGTACTTGCTGGTCAGTACTCTGATATGAATCGTGTTGTCGCCTTCGTGGAGCAGCCCCTCTACATCATAGTGCAGATTCTCCTCTGTCCATAGCGGCGTGCACGCCACCTGCTCGGCCGGACGGCCGTTCACGAAGACCTCAAGGAAGCTCGGGTTGTCCACCACGATCCGCTTCGGGTGCGCTCCGGCCTCACACTTCACCTCGGTCCGCAGCCAGTACCACGGCGCGTCCCCCGGGCGGATTGCTTCGGGCAGCCGGTCGTCTTCCGGCGTAATCCAGCCCGCCTCGCTTGTGTCATGCTGCCACCCCTCCGCCGCGCCGGCATTCTGGGGGTCGGGTTTTGCCTGAACCGCCAGCCGTAGCATGTTGCCAGGCAGCAGGTCGAAGTCCCATTCCCCATCCAACTCAACGACGTTTGGCGCCTGCTGCCAGACGGGCAGCGCCGGCAGGTCCTCGCCCAACGCCACAGCGGCCGGGCCGCTAACGAGCAGGTAGCCCTGCCAGGGAGCGAAGCGCCAGCGGAACCCGCCCACTTCAACAGCGGGGCGGAAGGCCTGCAGGCTGAAGGGGTCAACTATGGCGAATGGCCCGTCGAGCGTCGTGTGGATGGTAACCTCGGCCTCTTGCCGGGCCATGTTCGCGAGGAACACCACGTCGCTGCCTGCGATCCTCCGCCACGAACTCACGAACTCACGGCGGCCTTCGCCCTCCAGCACCACCGGGGGCTGCGACTGGGTTGCCAGCGCCGCGCGCACCTCCGCGCCCGTCGCTCCGACCTGCACAACGTTGGCCTGAGCCAGCAGTTCACTGACTCCGTCACCAAGGCTATCCAGGCTCTCCGCTTCATACTCCGGCAATGCCCCGCTGAAGACTACCCGTCCACCCGCTGCGGCGAACTGCTGCAGCACCTGCAGGCACCGCGCAGGCAGCCACTTGGCCGAGGGTACCACGATCACGCGGTACCGGCAGTTCTCAGTCACCAGTTCGTCCCCCTCCACCCGCGCCTCCGCGAGGATCGGCTCAAAGACGAAGTCGAACGTCCACTGCTCGCGGATCAGTTCGTCAAGCAGGTCGTAAACCTGCTCCTGCAGTGCTGCAAGTGGGTGCTGGGCCGGCAGTTCGAGCCAGCTCCTGCCTACCATCTGCGCATCCGACTGAGCCCACAGTGCCGAGCGCGGGTACAGGACGGCCACCTCGGCCACCGGCTCGCCCTCCGCGTGCAAGGCAGCCAGCCGCGCATTGTAGTCGGCATAGAGCTTGTAGTGCTGCCACCACGGCTGCGTGAAGTGCTTTCCGGCGATGGCGTACTTGCGGAAGTCGGCGATTGATGTGACCAGTGAATTGTCGTTGAACAACGTCACGCCGAGAGCCACCTGATAGTGGAAGCCTCGCTTCTGCCGCAGCAGGTTCATGCCCCAGTCGCACACCCCATACGCCTCGCTCATCATCTCCCTGGAGCCGTTGTGCCGACAGATGCTGTGCACGTACTTGCAGGTCAGGTGAAACGCCCGGCGGTCCACTTGACCATAGAAGGTCATACTCTCGGGGTAAGTGAAGCCATCGGCATTGGCGAGCATGTCTATGCCCGGGATGGTGTAGTGCTTCATGGCCTCCCACAAGTCACCTTCCATCCTGACGTGCAGCGCTAGGGCCTCTTCGCCCAGACAGTGCCCTGTGAACGCCACTCCTTGCTCGTCGCACCAGCGCCGGATTGTGCCCGCGTAGCCCTCACTGTAGCGCTCCGCAACCAGCCGCCAGTAGTGGCACCTCGTCTGGGGCGCAGTCGGGGTGTCAGCCAGGAGATCGCCCAGGCGGTCCCTGAGGTCGTAGCCGTAGCGGCGCTGGAAGTCCTCGAACAGGTCATGGGTGTACGGGAAGGACAGCCACCCCTTCACCATGCGTGAGTTCGTGAAGCCCGGCTCATCGGTGAAGAAGCCAGGAATAGTCTCCGGGAACATCTCCGGGGCGTGGGCCAGGTACTTGCGGTGGGTGCTGTCCAGGAACCGTTCGCAGGCCTCCGCGCTCATCATGTCCAGATAGCCTGTCATGTTGGTGACCCAGTCACCATACCGGGCACTTGTGCGCCCCGCCTGTCCTTCGGCGGTGGCCCACTCGGCTCCGCCGGTATGGGACGTTTGTGTCACCTTTGGCGGCAGCCCCGGCGCTTCTGCGCTGTCGGCCTCGTCCCGCAGCCAGAGCAGGTGCTCGCGGGCCTCCGGGTGGTCGCGAATGAGTGTCCCCCCGCAGATGCCGCTGGGCCAGTTGTACTCGTCGTAAATCCAGCACTTCATGCCCGTGGCGCGGCAGTGCTCCAGGGTCTGCTTGACGCGCTCCCAGTATTCCAGCGACATGTACGCAAACTCCATGCCGTAGATCGGGAACAGGAAGAACTCAGTGATGCCTTTGGCGCGCATGTCGTCCAGTTGCGCCCTCAGGTCCTCCCAGTGCAAGTCTCCGGTCCAGGCCAGCCAGGGCACCGGCCGATAGCGATCAGGGGGGGTGGCGAGGGCCGACATCAGGTTCTGAGGCTGCAGCTTATCCCATAGAGGGGGGCGAAGGACACTCATCGGGTTGTCTCCCTTAAGCGATCGTGGCGGTGCGGATTGATACCGCACGCCCTGCGATTGGGTACTCAAGTGCGGCTACTCGCGGCTCACCAGGCGCACCTGCAAGTCATACCGGTCCCCGCGCCACAAAGACCTCGAGTACTCTACCGGCGTGCCCTGCGCGTCGGCCAGGACGCCGGTGATGACGAATACCGGGTCACCGGTACGCACGGTCAGCAGGCCGGCCTCCTCGGCATCGGCGGCCCGGGTGCGGATGGTCTGCTCAGAGGTCTTCAGGTCAAAGCCGTAGCGCGAGCGAAGGGTCTGGTAGAGAGACGCCGTCAGGTCGGCCGTTTGCAGGTCGGGGACCAGGCGGCAGGGGATGATGGAGGTTTCCGCGCTAACCGGCTCACCGTCCGCCAATCGCAGCCGTCGAACCTCCCACACCTCTTCCCCTTCGGTCAGCCCCAGCGCCCGTTGCGCCTGTGGACGCGCAGGGCCGCGGTCGAGACCCAGCAGCCGATATTCAGCGGCCCAGTGCTGGTCGCGCATGTGGCCGGCAATGGAGGACAGCTCCGTAAGGTTCAGTTCCACCCGCCTGCGGCGCATGAACGTACCGCGACCCTTCTCGCGGTAGATGAGCCCCTCGCGTTCAAGTATCTCGAAGGCATGGCGAACCGTGCCACGCGTCACCTCGAACTGCTCGGACAGCGCCGGTTCGGAGGGTAGCGCGATTTCCTCGCCCTCAGCGGCGCCCGCGCTGACGTCGTCCATTGCCTCGCGCAGAATCTGGGCGAGCTGGTAGTAGTAGGGGATGGGGCTGTCCTTGTTGAGCTTGCGCCCGGCCAGGAGTTCATCTATCATGGGTGTTCACCTGTACTCTTCTCTGTACAAGTAAACACTGCCGCTGAGAAGATGTCAACAAGCGTTTGACAAGCACAAAGGGCTGTGTTAGCATCAGGCCAGCTTGTATATACAAGTGACCAAGCTCCGGAGGTGCCCCGTGGAGTCCGACCTGAGAATTGATGCCGCCACCACCAGCTTCAGCACCTGTGCCGACCGTTTCGTCAAGAGCGGGTACAAAGAGACCATATCCTTCCCCCGCCAACTGGAACTGCTGGCCTCCGTCCCCGGCATTACCGGTGTCGCGCTCGACTATCCTTCCCAATACGATGATCCCGTCGCGCTGCGGGCGCTGCTAGACCCACTGGGACTCGAACTGGGCATGACCGAGATCGATATGTACTCCAGCGTGCGCTGGCAGTACGGCTCCCTCTCTTCCCTTGACGACTCCACCCGTACCGAGGCCATCGCGCTTGTGAAGTCTGGTATCGACGCCGCCGTCGAGGCACGGGGGGCTGACGTGCAGCTTTGGCTGGGACAGGATGGCTACGAATACCCCTTCGCCACTGACTACAACGAGGCATGGGCACGACTGGCCGACGCCGTGATCGAGATTGTCGAGTACCGCCCGGACATGAAGATCACCATCGAGTACAAGGCCAAGGAGCCCCGAACCAAGTGCTTCATCTCCACCGTCGGGCGGGCGCTGTACCTGTGCGAGCGGGCTGGCAAGGCCAACGCGGGCGTCACGCTGGATGTGGGGCACTCGCTCATGGCCGGCGAGAACCCTGCCGAGGCGGCGGTGATGGCTCTGCAGCGCGGACGGCTGTTCCACTTGCACCTGAATGACAACTACCGCGACTGGGACCACGACATGATCCCCGGCACGGTCAACCTTTGGGACAGCATCGAACTGTTCTATTGGCTCGAGCGCCTGGGGTTTGATGGCTGGTATGGCATCGACGTCTACCCGTACCGTGAAGACGGGGCAGCGACCCTGAATCGCACCGTGCAGAGCATCTACCGGTTCCGGGAGATTGCGCGGCGGCTGATCGCGGCGGGGCTGCCGGCGTTGCAGACGGGCGAGCGGGCGATTGAGGTTATCGATCTCGTTATGGCTGAAGTACTGAAGTGAGGTGACCGGTATGGACCCGGTTTTGGAGCAAATCTATTCGCTTGATAGTGCCGCGATAGAGCAGTGCGGCCGACATGTGATGCTCGGAGGCGGCACCCGCGGCGGCCCCGTGTTGGTGCGTGGCAAGGGCGTGCGTGTGTGGGACACGGCGGGCAAGGACTACCTCGACTGCACCTCGCAGAGCTGGGCGCTGTACCTGGGCTACGCGCACGATGGTATCAACTCGGTCATCCGCGAGCACATTGAGAACCTGACCCACACCCATCAGGGCTTCGACACGCTCCCCCGCTTCTATCTCGCGCGGCGGCTGGCCGAACTGGCGCCCGGCGACTTGAACCGCGTCTCCTTCACCGTCGGCGGCGGGCCGGCGATTGAGGCGGCGATGAAGATCGCGATCAAAAACACCGAACTGGCCCGCGATTTTGTGTGCCTGTACGACAGCTACCACGGTACGACGCTGGGCACGATGGGCGCCTCGTGGATCTCAACCCACGCCGCCGGGAGCTACGTAGGTGGTAGCCGTTTCCTGGGCCTGACCCGCCCCTTCATTCGCATACCCAACCCCTACACCTACCGTAACCCGCTCGGCATGGGGGCGGAGGAATACACCAGCCTTTGCCTGGCGATGGCGCGGGAGACCTTCGAGCGCGGCATCGCGGGGCGGCCCGCCGGTGTGATAGTGGAGCCTATCCAGGCCAGCGCCGGGCAGATCATCCTGCCCAAGCGCTATCTGCAGGGCCTGCGCGAACTCTGCGATGAGTTCCAGACGTTACTGATCTTCGATGAGATACAGACCTTTGCCCGCATTGGCGAGATGTTCGCCGCGGACTATTTCGGAGTGACGCCGGACATTCTCGTGCTCGGCAAGGGCCTCGGTGCCGGGCTGCCACTGGCAGGGATCATCATCCGCGACGGGCTGGAGGGCTTCGCTCCGGACAGCGAAGAGCTTCATACCTTCGCTAACCCCTCCCTCTCGATGGTCACGTCGGCCAAGCTCCTGGCGCTGCTGGAAGAGGGTGTCCTGGCGAACTGCCGGGAGATGGGTGGTTACCTGGGGGCGGGCCTGAAAGCCATGATGGCTGACTTCCCCGAGATCGGGGACGTGCGGCAGGCGGGACTGCACATCGGCGTTGAATTCGTCCGCGATCCCGAGACCCGCGAGCCGCTGGAGCAGCAAACCGTGGCCATCCGCAACGAGGGCCTGGAACGCGGGGTCATCTTTGGTCTCGGCGGCGTGCGCAAGAACGTGCTCAAGGTCAAGCCCCCGCTGATCGTCGACCGCGCCGAAGCGGACGAGATTCTGGAGCGTTTCGCAGCCTCGGTGCAGGCGGTACTGCGGGCGTAGGAGGTCCATCATGCTGGCGATCGAGCTCAGCGGAGCAGTGACTCTGGTTATCGGCGGCTCGCGCGGCATCGGAGCCGCCATTTGCCGCAGCGCGGCGCAGGCGGGCGGGGACGTGGCCTGGACCCATACCGATAGTCCCGCCGGCCTCGCCGCCAGTGAGGCGCTTGAGGCCGAAATCGCGGCGACGGGCCAACGGTGCGTCCATGCCGCCGTCGACGCCTGCGACGAGACTGCCACCGCCAGCTTTGTGCAGCGGGTTATTGCCACTCTGGGGCGACTCGACCACCTCGTCTACAATGCTGGCTATACCTCGCCGGTGCCCCTCGCCGACCTCACCGTCAGTGAGTGGCGGCAGAACGTGGACCTGAACCTCACCGGCGCCTTCATCGCCGTCCAGGCCGCCCTTCCCGAACTGCGCCAGCGGCGCGGCAGCATCGTTCTGATCGGCTCCGCCGCGATCTATACCGGAGGCGGCGGGCGAGCCGACTATGTCTCTGGCAAGGCCGGGTTGGAGGGACTCTGCCGTGCCATCGCGAAGGATATGGCGCCCGCGGGGGTGCGCTGCAACGTCGTGCACCCGTCGCTCGTAGAGACCGACCTGCTCACAGTCCGCTACCCCGACCCCGCCGACCGGGAGAAGGTGGCTGCGCAGGTCCCGTTGCGGCGTCTCGGGCAACCGCGTGATATCGCCGCTCTGACCGTCTTCCTGCTCTCAGACCTGGCCTCCTACATAACCGGCCAGTCGGTACTGGTAGACGGCGGACGGACTTTCCATCGTTAGGTGATAACCTTGAGCAACTCGTCAGTGACTCTCGCCGCCATCGATCTAGGGGCCAGCAGTGGTCGCGTAATCGTCGGTCAGCTTGCCGGCGGACGCCTGGACCTGACGGAGGTCCACCGCTTTGGCCATGAGCCGCAGCAGGTGGGCTCGACTCTCCGCTGGGACTGGGCAACCTTGCTGGCGGGCGTGCACGCCGGTCTGCGCGAGGCCACCGAACGCTTCGGCCCCCCGGCCGCAGTCAGTTGCGACTCGTGGGCCGTGGACTTCGGTCTCCTCGACGCCGCAGGCAAGCTGCTCGAACCGCCCGCCTGCTACCGGGATCAGCGCACCAACGGCATGCCGCAGAGCTTCTCGGATATCATCCCCCCCGATGATCTAGTCGCGCGCGTGGGCGCGATGGCCCTGCCGATCATCACGCTATGCCAATTGCGGTATATGGCGCAGTACGAGCTGGACACACTGACGCAGGCACGCTCTCTCCTGCACATCTCCGACCTCATTCACCAGGACCTCACGGGCGTGGCCGCCACCGACCGCACCATGGCGACCGCCTCGGGCCTCCGCAGTCTCGCGGGCGACGACTGGGATCGCGATCTGCTGCAGTCCCTGGGCATTCCCACCCATTTTCTGCCCTCCTGCCTGGACCATCCGGCCATCCTGGGCACGATCCCTGCCGACCGCGCGCCGCACCCAGACCTGGCCGGCCTGCCCGTGATCTCGACCGCCGGGCACGACACCGCCGCGGCCTCGGTAGTCTCCCCGCGCGAGGATCATGTCTTTCTCAGTTGCGGTACCTGGTCGATGCTCGGCACGCTCAGTGCCCAGCCGGTCGTCACCCCGACCATGGCCACAGACATGCTCGAGAGCATCGGCGCGGGCAACGGCGGCTGGCTGCTAATGTGCCCCCTGACGGGGCTATGGCCCTTGCAGCAGTGCATGCTGCAGTGGCGCAAGTCGGGCGAGGCGGATTCGTGGGGCGAGCTAATCGCGGCCGCAGGGGCGATCACTGGGCCGATCTCGACGCTTGTAGATGTTGGCCACCCGCTCATCACCGGCCCTGGCGACATGATTGCGGCGATCGCCAACTACTGCTCGCGCACCGGCCAGACCGCCCCTTCGTCCGCACCCGAGATGACCCGGGTACTCCTGCAAAGCCTCGCCCTCGAACACTTCCTGGGCGTCGAGAGCCAGCAGCGCACCACTGGACGGCAATTCACGGCCATGCGACTGGTCGGCGGCGGCAGCGCTAACGCGCTGCTTTGCCAGTGGACTGCGGATGCCATCGGCCTGCCAGTGATCGCCGGCCCCATGGAAGCCACAGCACTGGGCAACATGCTCCTGCAGGCCCAGGTGCTGGGCCTGATCGGTGACGACGTCTCCGGCATCGTCGAGGCCTCTGCACCCGCCATGGTCTATCAGCCGCAGGCTGCACCCGACGCAGGGCTCGTAGCCCGCTACCGCGACCTGAAGGAGAAGCAGGCCTGATGCATACTGGCGAGGCCCTGCAGCGGGTGGGAGAGCTTAGGAACACGTACGGCAGCGCCACCGCGGCGCTGCCGTGGCTGGATGCGTGCCGCGATGAGGACGATCCGCCGGCATTTCCTACCTATGCGACGGACCTCCGCCTGCCAGCGGTCCCGAGAGTGCTCGCGGGTACAGCGCTGCCCTCGTCTGGGCCGCTGCTGGCCGTGTATGCCCCGCAGTGCGGTCCGCTGGAAACCGTGGCGGCGGACTGCGCGCGAACCCGGACACCACTCGTCATTCGCCATACGGATATTGACCTCCCGCGCCTCGGTGATTTAGCGCAGGTGCATCCTGCCCTGCCTCTGGTCATCGAGTCCGGCCCCCTGAAGCTCCTGTACCACATTGCGGTTATTGAGAGGCTCCTCCAGGCCAACCCCAACCTCTGGCTGTGCACCTACAACCTCTGTAACTGGCTGGGGCTGGAACGCCTCTGTGCTGCCGGAGTGGGAGACAGGCTGCTTTTTGGCACGCATGGACCACGTTACGACGCCCATGTCTCGATGGCGCCGGTGGCGCTGGCACAGTTGACCTGGGATCAGAAGTGTGACCTGGCGGGGAACAACTTGCGGCGTCTGCTGGGTTTGTCAGCGGTGTCCGCGCCGCAGCCCTCCGCTGCCATCTGTGACGCGCCTGCGGCGTTTATCATCGACAGCCACGGCCACAACGGCCCGCCCGGCAAATTCCCCACTCCCGATGAGCACTTCGCGCCGGCAGACTGGCTGCGGTTCATGGATGGCTCCGCCATCGAGCGTCTCTACCTCACGCCCATGGCAGCGATTGATGACCCGGCGGGCAGCAGCCGGCAGGCGACCTCGGCTCTGCTTGAGGCGGCCCCGGATCGTTTCCGGTACTATACGGTGTTCCATCCCGGTGGAGACGTGGAGGAGTTGGGGGCTGAGGTTGATAACCCCCTCTGCGCTGGCATCAAGATCCACCCTTCGATGCACGGGGTGCCCGCGGACGACCCCGCCTACCGCGCGGCCTTTGAGGTGTCTGCGCGCGTCGGCAAGCCGGTGCTAACCCACTCCTGGGAGAACTCGCCCACCAACCCGACGCAGCACCTATCTCACCCGAAGCGGTTCGAGGTCCACTTGCGTGCTTGTCCGGGAGCTCGGCTGATCCTCGGCCATGCCGGAGGCCGTCCCTCTACCGCCGAGACAGTGGTCGACCTGTGCAGGCGCTACCCCCAGGTCGTCGTGGACCTGGCGGGCGACTACTTCGACAGTGGTCTGGTGGCAATGCTGTGCGACCGCATCGGCCCACGGCGCGTGCTGTTCGCCAGTGACATGAACTGGATCGATCCGCGCTGCCTGCTCGGCGCAGTGTTAGGGTCGCGATTGTCAGATGACGACGTCATGGGCTGCCTGCGCGGCAATGCCCTGGCCTTCTTTGGTCAGTGACGCCGGGGTGCTCCCTGCGGCCAGAAACACTCAACGCGCTCTCGCCTTGGCATCAATCTCCCCGATCTTGAACCGAACACTCATGATGAACGGCTCCTCGCCCTCAATCCAGTGCCCGTAGGTTGTGACCACGAACGTCCCGTCGGGCAATAGCTCGACTGCGGGGTAGGCGCAATCGCCGCCCTGCTTGTTGTCCATCAGACGCACGCGGTACTGTCCCTCCCGCCCCTCGACGATGTCCTCATAGGTGCCTATCCAGCCGACCCAATCACCCTGTGTGGGGCTCTGGCGTGTCGTGTCGCGGAAACTGACGAATAGCCGCCCGTCAGGGGCATACAGCGCCTGGTGGCGGTCGCCCGTCAGTGCCGCCGGTAGTTCGCGCGGCGGGGTCCACGTGCTGCCCTCGTCGTTGCTAAAGATGACAAAGGAGTTGTAGCGCCGGCTGTTTTCACGCAGCAGCAGGGCGATCTGGCGCCCGTCGGGCGACCTCACCGCGCCGGGCTCGCAAAGGTGAGCGGCCGGATGCTCGGCGATCGCGGCGGGCTCGCCCCAGGTCAAGCCGCCGTCGCTGGAGAGGGTCTTGTACACGCGAAACCGCATATCCGTGCCCTGGGCCTTCAGGAAGCGTCCGTCGTCGTGGAAGAAGGCCATGTAGCGTCCGTCCAGCAGGCGAAGGCAGTCGGCCATGGCGACGATGCCGCCGAAGTCGCCGACGGGCGCCAACGGTGACCAGGTCTCACCTTCGTCCTCGGAGACGGCCATGCGTATGGGATACAGTCCCGAGAACATGATCAACCGTCGGTTTCCCTGGGGATCGACCGTCGGATAGACTGTCGGGACCTCCAGCGAGGTGGCCCAGTTCTCCGGCACCGGCAGACGGTCGCTCCAAGTGAGGCCACCGTCAGCGCTCCTTTTCATCATGATGGCGCCGCGCCCGTGCCCCTTTGGGTAGACTGCGATGAGCGTTTTCCCATCCTCCAGGAGCACCGTCGTCGGGTGGCCGAGGTACTGGCCGGGCTCGCGGTCCACAATGACCTGCCGGGCAGTCTCATCCGCGAGGTCGATGAGAGGGATTGTATAGCCAGGCGCCTGAGTCGAGACAGGAGCGTCACTGCTTTGTGCAGGCATAGGAACCTCCAGGGTCAAGCAACATACAATCGATGCGCGGATTGCGGCCGCCATCATCTTCCCCTCTCCCCCGCTCGCCTATCCGCTCACACAAACATCTCGTTGGGGCGCTCGACGGGCTCGTAGACCGAGACGTCCAGACGTGCCAGTTGCTCGAGCGTGGGCACAAGCACGCCCAGAGCGCCCTCGATCATCCTCTCACCGGCCTCCGCGGTCGCCAGCTTCGGGTCGCCCACATAGCCGTGCCCGCGGGTGACCCAGCACCAGTCGGGGAAGATGCTGGCCTGGGCCGGCGCCTCGAAGGCATAGCGCCGGGCCTCGTTCTCAGGTGGGTTGGTCTCCATCCACGTGTACTGCGGGTTCAGCGCCAGATTCAGCGACGTCTCGGAGGCGCAGCCGTGCCCGCAACTCTTCTCCCCGAATCCGCCCCAGTTCATGCCGGCGGTGACCATGTAGTGGAAGCAGTACAGGCCCGGGTATTCGCGCTCCAGGCTGTGGGCGATCACCGGAACGATTGAGCTGTTGCCGCCATGCATGTTGAAGATAAGCAGCTTGCGGAACCCGTCACGCGCCAGGCAGCCGGCGATGTCCATGAACTGTGCCATGAGCGTGCTCTCGGTAACGCCGATGTTGCCCGGGTAGACAGGATTGCGCTCGTGGCCATGTTGCAGCACGATGGCGTACTTGATGGTGGGCAAGATGACGAGGTTAGCGTCGGTGGCCACGCGGTCCGCGGCGCGTTGCAGAACCCCCTCCCCCACCAGCGGGTCCGCGCAAAGCGACAGGTGTGGCCCGTGGGTCTCGATGGAGGCGACCCCGATTACAGCCGTGTCGCAGGTCTGTAGGAACTTCTCGTACTCGGGTGAACTGAAGGACTCGACATAGCGGGCAGGCATGGTCGTACCTCTCGTGGTGATATAGCGGTAGTCTGACGGCGTCTGGGGCTGACCCCAGCCCCGGCTTGCAGTGACACGAGCCGTTCGATGCGGCTCACAAAGCCATCTTCTTCATCGCAACAGCGAGATACCTTCTCGGTGGTGATGAAGACGTAGCGGGCGGCATAGAGCGGCACCACGGCGTCGATCCCGTTCTATGCTACCCATGGGACAGTCAGGGCAGCTTCTGGCGCTCCAGAATGACGATCTCGCCGCGCTCCAGGGGGACATCCCAGACGTTCCCCTTGCCGACCCTCCTGGGCGTCAGGTTCAGCCTGCTCTCCTTGCCCTCCGCATCGTAGTGCCATGCGGTCGCCTGGCTCATGTCGCCCCAGCCGTATTGGCCAGGCTTGCTGGTGATGATGCGCTCCTCACCGACCAGCCAGCCGGAGTGCAGTTCGCGGGGGGTGAAGGGGAACATGCGATTGACGCAGCCGTAGTCATAGCCCAGCGGAATGCTGTAGTAGTAGTACACGCAGCCGTACTTGAGATTCTCCACCAC
The DNA here is from genome assembly GCA_039683575.1 of Armatimonadia bacterium. Classification (GTDB taxonomy): domain Bacteria; phylum Armatimonadota; class Zipacnadia; order Zipacnadales; family UBA11051; genus JAJFUB01. Next base: position 20,920 of record JBDKRC010000278.1, read on the forward strand.
ATCGGCGATGAAGCCCCTGGCGTTGCGCTGGTCCTGGGGCATCTGGCCCATCGGCATGCCAAGGGCGATCGGGGTGTAAAGGTGCGTGCCACAGTCGTAGCGGGCGCCGCCGCCGGTCTCCACGAAGCGGTTCAGGCGCACCTGGCGCATGTTCCTGGTGCAGGGCTCACTGTTCGCGACCACCACGCCGCCGGCAGCCTGGATGCGGCGGACGATCCGCTCCTGGGCGGCTGCCGAGAGGAGGCTCAGGTCGGCGTACTTGCGGGTGATCCGGTGGGTCCGGGCGTCGAGGTCCACCGTGTGGCCATCCCAGCGATCGTAGGTATAGCGGGCCCAACTGCGCGAGCCGCCATAGGAGAAGCAGTCAATGTACATTCCGTTGGCGCCACAGTCCTTCATGGCGAAATCCACGTCGTAATCAAGGTACTTCATCCAGCTATTAGTCACTATTGGCACCGGTCGGAAATCCAACCCGCCGGCCACGATGCTGGCCAGCGGCGGATTCTGCCTCGCCAGAGGCGAAACGGTCACGTCAGCTTTGGCGACGTCGTTCGCCGGGACCATCGGGTACCTCCACACCAGCCGATAGCCGGCCGCGAAGTCATCCTTACCCACGTAGGCCGGGCTGTAGTTCAGATCATAGGCCGGCTTGCCATCGGCATTCAGGACGATGCTGTCGCGATAGGGGTCCTGGTCCCAGGTGTCCATGTGAACGCGGCTTTCCAGCGGCGGCTCCATCATCACGAGCGTCCGGATGGTCGGGTCTACCGCGTGGATCTTGGCAGAGGCTTCCTGCCACCAGCGCTTGTGGTCCTCGCGGCTATAGGGGTACTGGTAGTTGGTCCAGGGGTGCATACAAGCCAGCTGGACGTGCCTGTCCTTCGTCCGGCCGCGGATACTCTCAACGCTCTCCCTGGCGACCGAACTGACGTGCCCAAAGAACGCGAAGGGGCCCGCGATGGGGAAGTTCACATGCCAATCCCGGCGCACCTGATTGATGAAATCCCAGTAGTCATTGTTCGAGCGTGGGTAGAGTGTCCACTCCATCGTATAGGCTGCCTTGGGGGGCAAACCGAAGTTGATCGAGAACACGGAGGTCTGGCCCTGGGCGTGCCGCACACGGGCCTGCGCACGCAGCAGATCATCTTCCGCCAGCCAGCCCAGGCCGGTCTTCTCCTGACCTGAAAAGACCGTGGGGTTCATGTCAATGCTATCGGCGTAGTTGTTGCCGGGGTCGCCATCGCCGCCGATGTAGAGTACCGGCAGGGGCCCACCAGTACTCACGTCATAGGAGAACTGCAGCCCGAGGTCCGCAGGCGTGAGGTTCTCGATCTTCTCGCTCACCCGCACTCGCGGCCCGTCCAGCTTGAGAGTCCGCGTCAGCCGGTAGTATCTGCCCTCGGCCACGACCAGGCCGCCCTGGGCGGTCAGGTCAGCCTTGAGTATCCTCCATTCCTGCGGCTTGCCACCCAGGTCTCGATCCGGGCAGGCCAGATAGTTGAGGTTGCCATCGGGCCAAGTCAATGAAGTCTCCAGCACGTAGTACTCGCTACCCATCTGCACTGCCAGCGCCCCCGTCGGGGTCATCAGGAGACTGTAGCCCTCGCCCTGGACGCGCTTGCCTTTGGGGAGCGGGCGGGTGCGGGCCTGGTTGGCGGCAGAACGGTAGCTGACGGGCAGATAGCCGACGGTAACGTCACCCAGGACAATCGGGAGGTTCTTGCCGCCGAACCATACCGGCAGGGCCACGTTGGCGAGGTGAAGCTTGTTCTCCCTGTCACCCGAAAGCAGATCGGAGACGTCCATGACCGACCAGAAAACCTCCTCACCCTCGTGGGCCAGGCGCTGGTCAAACTGTTTGAAATCCGGGGCGAAGACCACGTTGAGCTTGCTATCGCGCATGATTAGCTCTTCGTTCTCCATGCCCGGCACTTTCCACTGCACGTCACGGTTGAGGTTTCGCGCAGGGGAGTTGCGCAAGCCGCCAAGGCTCGGAGAGACCTTCTGCCCATTGATATCCAGGGCCAGAAAGGTGTTCCAGCCGCTGTTGGGGGTAGACGTGTCCAGGCGGGCCTGCATCCGAAGCACTCGCAGGAAGCCTTCCTTGGCCGGAATCGCCGGCACGGACAACTCAATTCCCTGCCCCATGGCAAGGCTCAGGGGAAGCTCCCGAGCCTGCCAGACCGGCTCGACCCCAATCCTCACCGAGGGGTCAGCCGCCCAGAGCGCAGTGGCCAGGACGATGAGCATGGCGACAAGGCAAACGGTGCGCTTCATAGAAAGCCTCCTGAGTACCGTGGCGGTTGGAAACTGTGCCTCCCGGAAGCCCGCAGGGTCCCGAAGCTAGCCTGCAGAGGCTGCAGAGCCCTCAGACTTCAGTTACAGAGTCTGCCACCGTGCTGTTGACTTCTACCTTTTCTCACGTCATCCTCCCCGGATACTCCTGCATCTCATGCTTTCACTGCGCAGCTACTTGAGCTACTACCCCAGAATCCCAACTGCCAGGAGAGAGCGGCTGCGGAAGGGAAGCAGAAGCAGGGCGAGGAAGGAACAGCTCGAGGACGCCAGGCTGGAAAGCACCCTCTAGACGGTCGAAGAGCATACTGGATGGATTCTATGAATATGATGGAGGTGTCAGCAGATGGGCGGCTCTCTTCAGGCTGAGCATGGGATCATCTGTCGTTTGCCGGGGGAGCGTTTGGGGTATTTCGGTTGGCCTACAGTAGCCCGCATGGACGATGGTATGCTGGTGGTGGCCAGTTCTGGGCTGCGCTCGGAGCACGTGTGCCCCTGGGGCAAGACCGTCCTCAACACGAGTACTGATGACGGCCGCACCTGGTCACCGCCGCGGGTGATACAGGATTCGCCGATTGACGATCGTGATGCCGGCGTGGTCAACCTCGGCGGCGATAGTCTGCTCACAACGTGGTTCCGCTCCGACACCCGCGAGTACGCCGCAGCCTCCTGGCTTCCCGAGGCCGAACGCGCAAGCTGGACCGAGGTCCTGAGCACCTGGACCGATGAGATGGTAGACGCGCTGCTCGGCTCGTGGGCCATGCGCAGTGAGGACAAAGGCGTCACCTGGAGCGACCCCATTCGCGTTCCGGTGACGACACCACACGGCCCGATCCGGCTGCGGTCAGGCGATTTGCTTTATCTGGGCAAGCTGTACAGTTATTGGGAAGAGCGGGTGGAGGGCATGGTCGCCGCCTGCCTCAGCCGCGATCAGGGGCTGACGTGGGAGATTCTGGGCACTGTGCCGGTGCACCCGGACACAGATCCAGTCAACTACCATGAGCCTCATGTGCTGGAGCTGCCGTCCGGGCGCCTGCTGGGGGTAATTCGCATTCAGGACCATAGTGGCAAGACCCTCGACACTGCGGGCATACCCAACTTCAGCATGATGCTGACCGAATCGGACGACGGCGGCCGCACTTGGACCACCGCGCGCCCCCTCGGCTTCCACGGATCGCCGCCGCACCTCCTGCGCCACTCCTCGGGCGTCATCATCCTTACCTACGGCTACCGGCTCGCTCCGTGGGGACAGCGCGTAGCCTTGAGCCACGACGACGGCGCCACATGGGACCACGACTGGATCATCCGCGACGATGGCCCGGACAGTGACCTGGGGTACCCCTCGACTGTACAGATGGCGGACGGCTCGCTGTTCACCGTCTGCTACCAGAAGGTGCCTGGGGACGCTAAGTGCTCCCTGCTATGGTCGCGTTGGGAACTGCCGGGCTAGCCATTTAGTACGAGGAGACCAAGATGAAGCTGCGACCCGATCTGCTGGACGCTCGATCCCCCCGGGGTCTTCAGGTAATTCAGCTCACCACGGAGCCTGACGTGCCTGCTTCGCATATCTACATGGAGGCCCAGATCTTCACCCCGGACTCCCAGCGGTTCGTCCTGCATCGCTCGGCTCATGCCCACGGGAGCTCCAAGGACGATCCTCTTCACCAGTATCTACTGTGCGACATCGCAAATGGCTGCGAGTTAACGCCACTGACCACCGAGACGGGGGCTACGGGCCCGTCAGTCTCGCCCGACGGGGAGTTCCTGTACTACTTCGTCAACGAGACCGAGGTCAATGGGGGGCGATTGACGCTAAAGCGCGTGCGATTGGACGGCACGGACCGCCAGACGCTGATGGTCGTGGACGCGGCTCTGCCCGGTACAAACTATCGCCCAAGCCGCATCTACCCGCTCTCCAGCATCTCGCCCGATGGTCGGCGGATTGCAATTTCATGCTTCCTGGGCGATGGACAGACTGAGAACGCGCCCTGGGGCCTCCTGGTCTTCGACCTCGCGGAGGCCAGCGTCAACTGCATTACCGAGGGGCAGAGCTGGTGCAACATGCACCCGCAATACAGCCGCTCACAGGATCCCGAACAGGGCCATGACATCCTGATCCAGGAGAACCATGGCAATGTCACCGATGCCGAGGGAGTCGTCACCCTCCTGGTCGGAGGAGATGGCGCCGACATCCACGTCATCCGCGACGACGGCACGAACTTCCGCAACATGCCGTGGGGACGGGATGGCAACGAGTACTGCCAGGGGCACCAGTGCTGGCGGGGTCGCAGCGAGTGGGCGATTACAAGCACGGGCACCAAACAGCCGCCAGAGGCGCAACTCATCGAGGGCAGGGCAGTGCCACATGCGGGGCACGTCGGCCTCAACTCGCCCGGCGCAGTGCGCAACGACCTGAGCCGGGAGTTCGACAACCCGCACTTCTACCACTTCGCCACTGACATTGCCGGGAAGCGGCTCATCACGGACTGCGGGCCGCTCAACGAGCAGGCTACCATCTGGGCGGCGGAGCTAGGGAATGCCGGAATGGACCCGCTGACCGGCTGGACGTACCTGCTCAGTCCCCGCTCGACCTGCCTGAAGGGCGCCCACATCCATCCCTTCCTTTCGCCGGATGGGACAACGGGCTTCTTCAATTCGGACGAGTCGGGTCTGCTGCAGGCGTACATGGTCACCGGTCTCGGCCGATGATCACCTGTCCCTCCCGAGAGGTCAAGCGCCACGTCTTTAGGAGGGGGGCCCGAGCAGCACACGGACTTGGTGGGTGGCACCATCGTCCACGCGCCGGATCCGTCCGTCTGGCAGAGGTTCACCGTCCAGCCAGACAGCAACCACACCGCGATTGACCCCCTCGGGGTTCTCCACCGCAATCTCATAGGTGGTGGAGAAGAAATGGTTAGTGACGGTGAAGCCGTGCCAGAGGCGCGGGATGCAGGGATCGACGAACAGGTCCCCGCCCTCGAGACGAAGCCCCAGCAGGTTCTCGATAGCCACTCGGTACATCCATGCGGCCGAGCCGGTGTACCAGGTCCAACCCCCACGTCCGGTGTGGGGCTCGGCGCCATAGATGTCCGCGGCCACGGCATAGGGCTCCACGCGGTACAGGGCGACTTCCTCGGGCGTCCGGGCGTGGTTGATCGGGTTGATGAGCCCGAAATACTCGGCTGCGCGATCACCATCTCCGAGCAGGGCCGCGGCCTTCACGGTCCAGGTCGCGGCGTGGGTGTATTGGCCACCGTTCTCGCGCACACCGGGGACGTAGCCCTTGATGTAGCCCGGCTCCAGCGGTGACTTCTCAAAGGGCGGCGTCAGCAGCAGCAGCAGGCGTTCGAGACGCTTGACTAGCTGCCGGTCAACAGCTTCCATAGCGTGGCGGGCCCGCTCGGGCGAGCCGGCTCCGGAGATGACCGCCCAGGATTGGCTGATGGCGTCAATACGGCATTCCTCGCCCTGAGCGGTGCCCAGGGGCACGCCCTCATCTGTATACGCGCGACGGTACCAGTCTCCGTCCCATGCCTCCTTCTCGATGGCAGCGACGAGTCTGGTAGCGGCGCCCTGGAAATGCAGGGCGCGCGCCTCCTCGCCGCGGGCCGCGCAGAGAGGCGCAAACCGGTTCAACGCGGTCGCGAGGAACCACGCCAGCCACACGCTCTCGCCCTTACCCCCTTCCCCCACGAGATTCATGCTGTCATTCCAGTCACCGGAGCCCATGAGCGGCAGGCCGTGTTCGCCCACGAGGGGCACCGCCCGCTCCAGGGCCTTCACAGCGTGCTGGTACAGCGTCTCGTGCAGTGGGGAGACCTCGGGGACATTGGCGCGGTCTCCCTCCCTGGGCTCAAGAGGCCTGTCCTGCAGGTAAGGCACGGGGTCGTCGAGCACCCCGCTGTCACCGGTGGAGGTGACATAGTCGGCGGTCACGTAGGGCAGCCATATGTAGTCATCGGAGCAGCGCGTGCGCACCCCGAGGCCGGTTGGCATATGCCACCAGTGCTGCACATCGCCTTCGAGGTACTGGCGCGATGCTGCCCGCAGAATCTGCTCGCGGGTCATGTAAGGCGCTGCATAGACGAGCGCCATGACGTCCTGAAGCTGGTCACGGAAGCCGTAGGCGCCGCCGGACTGGTAGAAAGCGGCCCGGGCCCAAAGGCGGCTGGAGACGGCCTGGTACAGCAGCCAGCGGTTGAGCAGCAGATTCATGGCCGGTTCGGGGGTCTCCACAGATACAGTGCCCAGCAGAGTATTCCAGAAATCGTGGACGCCGCGGAGCGCGTCCTCCGCCGCCCCGGGCGTGCGGAAGCGCTCGGCGAGGGCACGGGCCTCCTCGATGGACCCGGTCTCGCCGAGAACAAAGAGCAGTTCCGCGGTCTCCTGGGGCTCCAGGCTGAGCTTAACCTGGCACGCTCCGCAGGGATCGTAGCCGGCCCCCATGCGTCCCGACAGATCCACCCGGTACAGGGCGGCGGGGGCAGAGAGGCGGCCGTTGCGGCCGATGAATTCGGTGCGGTCGGAGGTTATGGTGCGGGACGGCACACCGACGACATCGAGAAAGGCGAGGCGGCTGGCGAAGGCCTCGTCGCGATAGGCATTAGTAGCTGTTTGAAGCCCGCTCTGCAGGTCTACGTCGGTGACAATGAACTGACGGCTGCGCTCGCGCTGCACCCCCAACACCCATTCGGCATAGAACGTGGCTGATAGCGACCGCCGTCGCGGGCTGTCATTGCGAAGACGCAGGCGATAGATCTTCACCGGGGCGTCCACGGGGACGAAGACGAGCAGTTCCTGGTCCAGGCCCTGGCTGTGGTGCTCGAACACGGAGTACCCCTGACCGTGCCGAATGACATAGGGCTCGGGCTCGCGGACGGGCAAGGGGGTTGGGGTCCAGAACTCCCCGGTCTCTTCGTCGCGCAGGTACACGATCTCCCCGGGGGGATCGCTGACGGGGTCATTGGCCCACGGAGTGAGACGGTTTTCCCGGCTGTTGAGCGACCACGTACCCCCGGAGCCGGCCTCTGAGACCAGGCAGCCGAAGCCGGCGTTGGCCAGCACGTTGATCCACGGAGCCGGGGTCTGCTGTTCGCCCTGCAGCGTAATCTGATACTCATGGGCATCCTGGGTGAACCCTCCCAGGCCGTTGAGGAAGAGCAGGTCCCGGGGCTGCAGGGGCGGGGAGGGATGGGCTTCCTTGAGCCGACGCCAGCGGGACCGCTCGGCCAGCGGCAGTTCGAACAGTCTCCTGTCCAGTTCCTCTCGCCGGGCGCCGGCAAAGGCCAGGGCAGGCACTCGTGTGAAGGTCTGCAGCAGCGTGTGCTCCTGCGCCAGGATGCGGGGCAGTGAGAGCTCGTAGAGCTTGGCCTCGAGTTGGCGCTTGAGCGAGCCGGCGGCGCCGTTGAGCGTCACGAGGGCCACGGCTTGCAGCAGCACGCGCTCGTCCTCACTCATGGCTTCGCTGCGGTGGCTGAAGACACCACCCGGTTTGTTCGCCAGCGGCCGCTCGTCGCTACTCTCGATCTGTGCCCGGATCTGCTCTTGCAGGGACAGGGTGTACTCGGTGCGATGCTCGTTGACGATGACCAGATCGGTGACAAGGCCCTTGAGCCGCATGAACTGGTGAGCCTGCAGGGCGTCGCGGACCAGGTCCAGTTCCTCCTCGCGGCTGACGCGGACGAGCAGTATGGGGTAGTCGCCAGAGATTCCCAAGCCCCACAGGCCCGGCTGGCCCTTGCGGTTCCTGGCGATCATGTCGCGGCGTGTCTGCAGCGAGAGACCAGGGTAGCACATGCGGGAGGTCAGTTGCTGGAGCAAGTGAGACTGATGGATGCTCAGGCGCAGATGCCGTAACTCCAACTGGCTGTGGGTCCAGGCGTGGACGAAGGCATGCTCGGCGGCAATGACGGTGTGGTAGAGACTTATCAGTTGGAGGGCTTGCTCGCGCGTTTCGGCCAGCGCGGTGGTAAAGGACACCTGGATGGTCTCGCCGGGGGCGAGATGGACGGTGGTACAAATGCTCAGGATCGGGTCGAGCACCGCGCCGACGGTACCCGAAGGCTCCTGGCCGGGGTCGAGCATAAGCGGATTGGCGGGCGTCCGGCCACGGCCCACGAAGCGGCTGCGGTCGGTCTCATAGCGCGTGGGGACGGACGACTTGCTCTCGCACGCCACGACGTGAATCAAGTATGGCGGCGACTCGTCGGGGGTGCGCCGCCGGCGCGAGCACAGCAGGGCGTCCCGGTCAGCGATGATCTCGGTTTCCACGAAGAGATTGCTGAAGGCGGGATGGTCCAGGTCGGCGGCGGCCGGGCCCAGCACGACCTCCATGTAACTGATTAGCTCCAACTCGCGCGGCACGCGTCCGTGGTTGGTCAAGGACAGGCGACGGATTTCGGCATTGTGCTCGGGCGAGACCACAACCTCGAGATGCGACTCGATGTCCTCGACCCGCCGAATGAACTCCACCCGCTCGGCGGCGAAGATCACGCTATCGCTCTCCGGCTGCGTCACCGGCTCGGCGTAGCTGCTGCCGATGGGCTGGTAGGAGGCCGACCAGACCTGCCCATTCGTCCGATCACGGAGGTAGAAGAACATGCCCCAGTGATCCTGCGTGAAGTCCTCGCGCCAGCGGGTGATGGCAGTCTTGCCGCAACGGCTGAAGCCTGCCCCCGTGGTGGTGACGAGCACCGAGTAGGTGCCGTTGGAGAGCATGTGGCCGGTGGGCTCGATGGTGTGCGGGGTGGCGAAGTGGCGCATGATCGGCACTTCCACCGGCGTGATCGCGCGATAGGCCCGCTTCTCCTCGGTCGGAGGGCGCTCGAACGAAGTGGCGCGGCGCGGCAGCTTTTCCTGGAGCAGGAGTTCGGTGGCCTGAACCATGCGCTCGGCGTGGAAGCGGGTCTGCATCACGTTGGCGTTGATCGCGTTGTGCATGGCGACCAGGCTCATTCCCTGGTGGTGGGCCATGAAGCTACGAACGATCTCGAATCTCTGCCCTGGCTGCAGCCGCTCAGGCGTGTAGTCCACTGCTTCATAGAGGCCATAGCGCCCTTCCATGCCCTTGCTGACCAGCATGCGCAAGTTTCTCACAGCCAGCGCCGGATCCACGGCGAGGGCCAGCATGCTGGCATAGGGGGCCACTACCCTGTCGGAAGACAGAGCGCGGCGCAGACCGAGGCTGGGCACGCCGAAGGCGTAATACTGGTAGTTGAAGTGCAAGTCGCGGGCGCTGAACCCCGATTCGGAGACGCCCCAGGGCAGTCCCAGGTGTTGGCCATACTCCCGCTGCCGGTGGACGACCGTGGAATAGGTCTCATCCAGCAGCGTGTGCCCGAAGTTGCGCATCATGAGCAGCGGCATCAGGTACTCGAACATGGTGCCATTCCACGACGCGAGGGCGCGGCGGCCACCCAACTGCCGCACGCCCCGGCCCAGGCGGAACCAGTGTTTCTCCGGCACGTCCCCCTTGGCGATGGCCACGAAACTGGCAATGCGCGCCTCGGAGGCCAGCAGATCATAGTATGAGGTGTCCAGTTGCCCGGCAGTGGCGTGATAGCCGATGAAGAAGAGGTGGCGCTGCGGATCGTAGAGGAACGAGAAGTCCGTGGCGGTTGCGAGAGCCTCCAGACGCGAGACCACGTCGCGGCAGCGCTGCTGGTACTCCTCGGCGGCGCCAGCGGCACCGGCGTCCTGGGGATCCAGGCCCAGTTCCACCCTCAGGGTGTGGGCCGGCAAGTCTAGCAGTTCCAGTATCCCCTGCTTCACGACAAGCAGGCTGGCGACCAGATTACCGCTGTCCGCGGTGGAAACGTACCGTGGCTCCAGCGGCGCCAGGGTCTCGGTGTCGTACCAGTTGTACAAATGACCCAAATGGCCCGGCAGGCCCTCCATCGTGGCCAGAGTGCGCTCAAGGCGTTCCAGCATCTCCAGGGGTGTGATGAAACCGAGGTCGTGGGCACTGAGGACGGAGAGCAGGTACATTCCTATGTTCGTGGGTGAGGTGCGGTGAGCGATGGTGCCCGGGCCGCTCTGCTCGTCTGGCTCTGCCGTTTCCTGGTAGTTGTCCGGCGGCAAGTCGTGGTCGGCGGGCCCGACGCAGTCTGCGAAGTAGCGCCAGGTCTTCTCGGCCAAACGGATGAGGTCGCGGCGGTCTGCAGCGTTCAGGGCCGAGGTCCGCGGTCGCTCGGGTTGGCTGATCCACCAGGCGACCAGAGGTGAAACAATCCACAAGGTGGCGACGGGAGTGGCCCAGAGCAGGCGCTCCGGAGCCCACACGAGGGCCAGAAGCGCGAGCGCCGCGCCAAGGGCCGAGGCCGGCCACATCCCTGCCAGATAGCTCGCAGGCGTCCTGCCCTGCCGCCGTTCGACTGTGGCCGCTGTTTCCCACTCCAAGAGCAGCCGGTGGGTGACGCAAAGCCGCACCACAGTACGCACCGCGGCATCGCTCGCCAAGTACGCATGGTGCGCCAGTTGGACGAAGGTGAGCACTATCTGACGTACGATCAGCCCCAGGTCGGGCAGGAACCAGGACAGCGACCCTTTGAGGCAAAGACGCAGGCTGGCGACCGTATCGTCGGCCAGGTGGACGATAATGGGCAGGGCGATCCCGAGCACGGCCAGCGTCAGCCATAGTCCCGGGTTGCCCGGTAGCACCGTCAGGCCCAGGAACAGCAGCAGAAACAGGGCCGGGGCCACCAGGCTGCGCCGCAGGTTGTCCAGCATCTTCCAGCGGGAAATGAGGCGCAGCGGATTGCGCACGCGCGCGCCGGAAGCATTGCGTACCAGCGGCAGCAACCACGGCAGCAGTTGCCAGTCGCCGCGCACCCAGCGGTGCGTACGGCGCGCAGCGGCCAGGTAAGTGGCTGGAAAGCCGTCCACCACCTCGACATCAGTCACGATGGCGGCGCGAACGTGGGTCCCCTCCAGCAAGTCGTGGCTCAGGACCGCATTCTCGGGGAACTGGCCCTCCAGCACCGCAGAGAAGGCATCGACGTCGTAGATGCCCTTGCCCATGTAGATGCTCTCGCGGAAAACGTCTTGGTAGACATCCGAAACGGCGGTGGGGTACGGATCCACTCCGCCCTGGCCGGCGAAGGTGCTGGCGAAGAGCGAGCGTCCGGAGATCTCAGCGGTGACCGACACCCGCGGCTGGAGCACGCCATAGCCCTCAACGACGCGGGTCTTCTGGTCGTTGAGGCGCGGGCAGTTCAGAGGGTGGGCGAGGGTGCCGACCAGCCGGTGGACGGCCTCGCGCGGCAACTGGGTGTCCTCGTCCAAAGTGACCACGTAGCGGACGGGCGACAGTGCCCCCAGTTCCTCGGGACCATTCATGAAACTCGTGGCCTGGTCGCCGCGTAGCAGGCGGTTGAACTCCTCCAGCTTACCCCGCTTGCGTTCCCAGCCCATCCATTTGCCCTGTGCCGGGTTGAAGAGCCGCCGGCGGTGGAAGAGGTAGAAGACAGGTTGGTCGGCGGGATAGCGGGCGTTGAGGGCGGCCACCTCTTCATGTGCCCGAGCGAGCAGCGCCTCGTCGCCCGGCAGCGTCTCCTCGGCCGCGTCGAGGAAGTCAGAGAGCAGGGCGAAATGGATGTGCTGATCCTGGTTGGCGAGATAGCACACCTCCATCCGCTCGACCATCTCCACGAGGTGTTCCTTTGTGGACAGCATGGTCTGGATGACCACCATAGTGTGTAGTTCAGGTGGCAGGCCGTCCTTGAGTTCAAGTTTGGGCAGCAGACGGGGGTGGCAGAAGCGCGTCAAGAAGCGGTTCAGCAACTGGATTGCCATTTCGCTGGCGGGAATCAGGAGCAACAGCGGTAACAGCACCCAGGCCACCGCGGAGAGGCCACCGCTTTCCTGCGCGGCGAGGCACGTGACGAGCCCTGCGAGCGCCGCCGTACCGGTGAGGATGGCGCCGACGTACAAGGCGGAGGGGTGCCTGCTGAGGCACCGCGAGGCCCGCTGTCGCCAGGTCTGCCGCAGCCTGAGGCGCTCAGCCAGTTGGTCTTTGCCGCTGTCAAAGAGATAGTATCCGAGGTGCCGGCGCTTCGGAGGCACCTGCCCCTCGCGGGCGGCCTCACCGGCGAGTCGCACGGCGTGTTTGGCCACATGGGTCTCGACGATCTTCGAGGCCTTGGCCAAACGCTCGATTTCGTGGCGGTAACTGTCGCGCGTCGGGAAGTCCATGCGCGGGTAGGTGCCGTCCGGGTCGGTCCGGAGAATCTGCTCGATGCGGCTTACCTGCTCGAAAAACTCCGGCCAATCGTAGCCGCCGATGAAGCGCAAGGTCGCGATACAGTTGCTCACCGAGGTCACGTTGGCGGCTTCCTCCTGGTGAACGAGGCGCGTCACGTCGTCGATGTTCATGCCCTGGCGGCCGAGACGCTCCTCGAGCCACTCAAGGAGGTCGGCGGTACACGGGCCCTGATCCATGAAACGTTGCAGAAGCTGGACGGCATGCGCCGGCTCCAGCTTATCCAGGCGACGGTCATGGCGGACCGAGATGTGCGCCGCACCTGGTTGGCACTTTTGCATGTCGCCCAGTACCCGGTCGGCCCAGGCGTCGGCCTCCGACCGAAGGCGCTGGTTGCGGACGATCTCGCTACTGAGGCGCTGCAGGTTGAGAATGATGGCCATCTGGCACATGATCGGCAGTGCCCACACTTCGCCGCTGGTCAAGAGCGTTTCGCGCTGGTAGGCGTTGACGAAGCTGGTCAGACGCTCCTCATTGAGTTGCGCGTTGGTGTGAGCAATCAGTTCGATGGCAATGGCATAGACGCGGGGATAGCCGGCCAACGGCTCGCTGACCAGTTTCGGTAGCGCGCGGTAGAAGCCCTGGGGCAGGTTATGGCGGATCTGCTGGGCCTGTTCCTGAATCAGGTACGAGTTGTCCAGGAGCCACTCGGCGGAGCGGATCAGAGGGGCGCTGGCCTGGGCCCAGGAGGCGATGGCCCGCAGCGATTTGTGCAAAACCTTGTAGTCCTGCTCGAAGGAGGCCAGCAGCCGCGACGCTCTTTGCGGCGTGGAGGACACCACATGGAGGATCGCCACGGCCCTGGCGCATTTGTCTAGCTCTTCAGGCCCCAGAAGCACGTCACGTATCGGCGCCTTGGCGGGGAGGCCTTCGCGCAGTCTCAGGTGGCGCTCTAGCAAACCGGATAGGCTCATGCTGCCTCTCTATTCTTGATGTGGTCCCGTTAGCGGGCATACGGAAACGACCGTGGCGCGCGCCGCAGTCGCCCTCCGGGGGCCGGGAGGCTTATAGCCCGCGCGTCACCTGGGCGCCACGGGGTCCTCAGAACATCCGAATCTGAGCCATGTCTCCGAGAATCACGTTCAGCGGGCCAAGCATCGGCTCGCCGCCCACTATTTTGACGCTTTCGCCCAGAACTGATGACGCAAGTCCGGCTGCAAGGTGCGATATCTGGCAGTTGTGCTGGATCACGCAGTCTTCAAGGAGGCTGTCGCTGATGGCACAGCCGTTGCCCAACATAACGTAGGGTTCCAGCGTGGAATTCTCGATCACACAATTCTGCCCGATCAGGCAAGGGCCAATGATCCGGCTGTTCACGATGCGCGTCCCCTTGCCGATGTGGACTACGCCGGAGATAACGCTATCGGCGCTGACCCTGCCCTGCATCTGACCAGCGATCAGGTCCAGGTACTTGCGGTTCGCCCGCAAGAGGGCCTTCGGCTCACCGGCGTCCTCCCAGAAGCCACTCAGCACACGGGCGGTCACGCTCGCTTGCTGTTCGACCAGGTACTGGATCGCGTCCGTGACCTCCAACTCACCACGCGCCGAGGGTTTTATGTTAGCGATGGCGTCGAAGATGGCTGAAGTGAAGGCGTAGACGCCGACGACCGCCAGGTTGCTCGGTGGGTCAGCGGGTTTTTCCACCAGCCGCAGCACGCGCTGCTGGGCGTCGAGCACGACCACACCATACCGGCGCGGGTCCTCGACCTCCTTGAGCAGCAGCGACGCCTGTGCGCTGCCGGCGCGAAAATCGGCAACGAATTCCGCAATGCCGTCTTCTAGCAGATTGTCGCCCAGATAGACTATGAACGGGTCAGCGCCGACGAACTCGCGCGTTTGACCAATCGCGTGAGCGAGGCCGAGCGGCTGCGCCTGGGTGATGTAGGTGGCAACTATCCCCCACGGCGACCCGTCTCCCACATAGCGCTGGACGGCCTCTGGATGATGCCCGACTACGAGTGCGACCTCGTTCAGCCCCGCGCTGGCCAGCGCCTCCAGCACGTGCCCGAGTATCGGCTTGCCTGCCACGGGCAGCAGGTGCTTGGGCTTGGAGAACGTCAACGGTCGCAGCCGGGTGCCTTCCCCCGCGCAAAGTACGACTGCCTTCAGGTTGTCAGTTGACATGGTGAAACCTCCGCGTGCGGCAACCTCGCGATCGGCTCTGGTTTCCGGAGCACAGCTGCTTTGCCACTACATGATGGTGGAATCATAGCGCGATAAGCGCGAGCCCGCCTCCACCCTTCGGGCGGGCTCTCCCTCTATCTTTAGGCAGACCCGGTTGGAGCACCGTGAGAGACGGAGGGGGGCCGCATTTGGACTGCTTTCCCCACTTGACCTGCCTCCCTGAAACGGGGTTAGCCGGTGTGTTCGACTGGAATCTGCTCTTCCTGCGGACTCTCCAGGAGGCCGGCAGGTTCACGGACTTGGGTCGATGCTTGGTGCGATTGCTGGTGGACATCGGCGGCTTCTCCGTGCTGAGTCCGTCCGCGCAGCTTCAGTGCGTCATCAGCCTGGACGGTTGCGTGAGGGTGGCCGCCCGCCGGACGCACCCCTTCGTCAAGCCGGGGGCCTCAAGCTGCGACAGGGCGGGCGCACACCGACCGGGTAGACAAGGGACATCAGCCCCCGCTGGCGAACCATGAGGCTGGTGGTATGAACTCCCGCGTGCCAGACAGGCCAGAAAGGGAACCTGCTGATGTATATGAAGATGATGCGGATCGCGCTGTTTGCTGCCCTCGCCGGGGCAGGATGGCAGCCAGCCAGCGCCGCCCCCCTCAAGCCACCCGTCAATCTCGTGGCCAATCCTTCCTTTGAGCAAGCTGCCGATGGCAAGGAGCAGGCCGCACGTGGCTGGAGTCTTTACCAGTGCGGATACACCCGCACCCGCGAACGAAGCTATGCGCCCGATATCGGAGGGCCCTGGAGTTGCCGCATCAGTGGCACCGGCCAGGCCGATGAGAAGGGCATGGGGGGCACCAACACCGCCGTAGCGGACCTGCCGGCCAGGGGCACCTTCGCCGCCACTAACAGCATCTACGTCGACTCCTGCAAGCAGGGCAGCATCTATGGCGCGTACGTGACCTGTGGCTATGACGATGGCACCAGCAAGACGTACAGCTTTACGCTCAGCGACGCGCAGATCAAGGCGAATCTGGGTAAGTGGAAGACCTATCGCCTGAGCTTTACCAGCGATGCTGACAAGAAGCTGAAGACCATCACGTACTGGTGCCTGGTGTGGTCGAAGGGCGAGCAGAAGTTCATCGGGACGGTCTATTTCGACGAGGTGGAACTGCGGCAGGTACCGACCGATGGGCAAGCCGAGGCCGCGGTCCCTTTTGCATTGGCCCCGTACACTCAAACGCCTCCGCGCATTGATGGGGCGAGCGATGACGAGTGCTGGCAGCGCTCGTCCGACCTGTCGCCGTTTCTGCTCAGCGGGGGCGTGGAGGCTGCCGCGGAACAGACGAGGGCGCGGCTGGCGTATGACAAGGACAATCTCTACCTGTTCCTGGAGTGTTACGAGGCGGCGCTGAATCCGGTGCTGCAAAAGCGCGCTTCCTTCAAGGCCGATCAGACTGAGCATGACTCCAATGTCTTCCGTGACGATGCGGTGGAGTTGTTCCTGCAGCCCTCGCAAGCGGAGGGCACGTACTACCACCTCGCGGTCAACAGCCGCGGCGCGCTCTATGACGCCCGCTGCGAGGCCAGCGGCGTCAACGACAAGAGCTGGGATTCGGGCGCAAAGGCGGCCGGGAAGGTTGGGGAGCGCTCCTGGACGGTGGAGGTGGCTATTCCCCGCGAGCAGTTGGGCGCGATGGAGTTCACCGCGACGGAGGGCTGGCGTCTCAACCTTTGCCGCAGCGAGAAGCCGTCGGGGGAGAATTCCTGTTGGTCGCCCACGGGGGGGCCGTTCCACACCCCCTCGCGCTTTGGACTGGTCGCCTTCGGGCCGCCAGCCATTAGCGGCGGCGCGGTGGACCTCGGGCCCTTGCGCAAGGGCAACAACCGCCTGCAAGTGACCGTCGGCAACCCCGCCGCTGAAGCTTGTACTGTCACCGTCACTACTTCGGTCGCCCAGGGCAACGGGGCGAGCGAGGTCGGACGGGCTTCCGTGCGACTGGCCCCCGGGAAGACTGAGACGGTGGACGTTGAGTATGACGCGCCGTCCGGCGATGGGGCGTTGCGGTATGAGATCGCCCAAGACGGGCGGATCCTGCTGCTCTCTCCGAGCTATCCGCTGCAGTCAGACAACCCCTTCATCGCCTGGGTGAACGTGCTGGACAAGCCCAGCAGCCATGTCATCACGAGCTTCAGCGTGGCGCAGGGAGAGACGCTGGCCGTGCCGCTGGTGCTGCTGGCGGGAATTGAGGAGGAGCAGTTCAAGGAGGCGACGGTGACGCTGGAAGTGCCCGGCTTTCTGCGCCTGGTAAGCCCGCTGAGTGGGCCGCGGCGCTGTCCGACGCCGCTGCGTGTGAAGGAAGAGGCGATTGAGCGCGAGGGGGAGCCGTACCGCCGCGTCACCATGGAATTCGGCCCCAAGAGCGTGACCTTTGCCCGGGCGCGCGAGGAAAGGATGTATGTCGAGAACCCGCTCCTATTCCGGGCGGAGTATGTCGGACAACCCCAACAGACCAGTTTTCCCCTTACGTACGATGTCTATCTCAACGGCCAGAGCAGAGCCAGCGGGAGCGTGCCACTGTCCCTTCTGCCGCCACTGTCCCGCAAATCGCCACGCGAGGTGGTCGTCTGCAACTGGCCGTGCGGCAGCACTTACTTCAACGCCTTCCTCAACCGTCTGAGCGAGACGGAGCAGGAGGCTATTCTCGATTCCTGGATCCACACGGGCTTCAACCTGTACACACACTTTGGTCTGGCGAAACAGCGGGGGCTGAAGACCGCGCAGGGCCTGCCGGCCACCCTGCAGGACCTCTGCGGCAGCGCGACCGGCCTCAGCGACTACTTGCGCGCGAATCCGCAGTACCAGGATGCCACTCTCGACGGCAAGCCGCTGCCGACCTCGATTTCGCCGGCGCACCTGCTGGAGGAAAGCTGCCCCGCGCGGGCGATGATAAAGGAATACGTGGGCAAGCAGGCCCGGCAGCAGCCGGTGCTGAGCTGGGACTACGAGGTGCCGGTGGCCTATCCGCAGTCTATCGGCTTTGGTGCCCACAACCTCGCCGCCTTCCGCAAGTTCGCCAAGATACCAGATAGCGTGGAACTGACCCCGGCGGTCGCGGTGCGCGACTATCGGGCTCAGTGGATAGACTTCCGCTGCCGGCAAAACGCCGGGGTCGTAAAGCTGCTGCAAGAGGGCATCAAGGCCGCCAATCCGGCCTGCATGTTCTTCGTCTACAGCGGCTACCAGGGCGAGCACACCCGAGAGACCTACGGAATCAACTGGGAATACGTGGCGCCTCACCTCGATCAGGGCTGGTGCGGCTACGGCCGGCCCGTGGAGCAGACGCGGGACACGCTCAGGGCACTGGGGGGCAAGCCGCTGGTGAACGGAGAACTGGTCTGGCTTGGGGATGGCAACTCTTATCCGCTCGATGACACCGAGGCTAACCTCATGCGCCGCCTGACCGACTGCGCCGGTGGTGTCATGGTCTACTATGACTGGTTCGTGGACGGACGTTTCTACAGCGGGCTCTCCCGCACCGCGGCGGTCGCTGCAGACTTCGAACCCTTCTTCCTCAAGGGCCGGCGCGATGACGCCCTGGCCACGGTTGAAGCCGGTGGCGAGGGCAATGTCGTGGTCTATTCCCTCGGCGCCGAGCGGCTGGTCTTCCTCTTCGGCACCGCAGCAAGCCCACAGCAGTTCCGCGTGCAGTTGAAGGACCTCCCCGCCGGGGCCGTGGCGCTGGACTACTGGACAAAGAAGCCACTGCCCCTCTCCCCCGCCCTGGTGGCTGACGTCCCGGCGCACGGGGTCAAGGTCATCCATGTGCGCCCGTCCGCCAACATGGCAGCGCCGGTGGCTCCACGGCTGGTCAGCCCGGTGGATGAGACGGTGTCAGACCGCCGGCCGCTCCTGGTATGGGATCAGGCGGGCGGAGGTGACTGCCGCTACCGCGTGGAGGTCTCGCCGGATCGCGCTTTCGCACCGGCCTCTACCATCGCCGCTGATCTTGCGGCCAATACCCATGTCATCACCGAGCCGCTGGACGACAACGGCGCCTACTTCTGGCGGGTACGGGCCGTGGATGCCCACAATGGCCAACAAAGCGCGTGGTCTCCCGTAGGGCAGTTCAGGGTTGGTGTGCTCGCGGTTGCGGTGCAGCCGTCTGTTTTCTCACCCAACGGCGACGGAGTCTATGACACTGTGTCCCTGCAAGCCGAATTGCGCACCGAGGCGCCGTGGACAGTCACCGTTTCCGACGCCGCCGGGGGCAAGGTCAGGGCCTTCTCGGGCAGAAGCACGCAACCAGCGGCCATCTGGGATGGCAAGAATGCCGCAGGCAAGCCGGCACCCGATGGCAACTACAAGTTGCTTCTGGAGGTCAAGGGCAAGCAGGTCGCCGCCGAGACGGTCGAACTCAACCCGCGCTTCGGCCTGCCCAACCCCGAACTTGAGCGCTGGTGCTTCTGGCGCCCGCAGGCGCTTGAGGGCGGCGCCACCGAGCAGGACTACCATGTGTTCGCCGCCAAACTGCCTTACTCGTTGAAGCTGACCGGCGACGGGCCCGAGGCGAAGGCTTACTGGTCGAACTACCGTAGCGGCACTGAGATCCCGATCACGGCGGGGAAGACATACACCTACAGCGGCCTGGTGAAGACCGCTCTGGCCGCCGACGCACAGGCCACTATTGGCCTTCACTTCTTCACCAGGGACGACCGCTGGGCGGCCATTCCGGGCCTCGGGGCGGAGTGGGAGGGCATTGTCGCCGCTGCCACAGGCAAGCAGGACTGGAAGCGCCTGACGGTCTCATGCCAGGCGCCCGAGAATGCCGCAAAGGCCGTGCTCTTCTTCTCGATCAAGGGTAAGGGCAACGCCTGGCTGGGCTCGGCGGAGTTTGGCGAGACCCCGCAGTAGCCTCATATCGCGGGAGACGGCTCTGAGACGGCGGGCGCGGCAGCAGGAATGCTGGCAGAGACCGTGGAACATGATCTATGTTTGTCATCCCATATGTGAGTGAAGAACAAGGAGGCTCGACATGACACGTAGAGGTTTCACGCTGATTGAGCTCTTGGTCGTGATTGCGATCATGTAGCCGCTGAACAACCGGCCCTTCTCGTGCGTTGAAGTTCAGCTTTGACTTTCGGAATCTGCTTTTTTGCCGGATTTTGGCTCCAGAAGCCCTCTACAGCCCGTTTCGCGCCCCT
>JBDKRC010000279.1:0-2657 GCA_039683575.1 Armatimonadia bacterium
GAGTGGATGTGGGCGGTGGGGCGGTATACGAGGTACGACGGCTGACTGACGGAGTACAAAAGAAAGCGGCACGGGCCGAAAGGCTCGCGCCGCTTTGATGATCTTCAGGCAATAGACGCAGGCTCGGGGGGCCCGCGCCGCTGGATGCTGCTCAACTAGCTCCTGCGCCGAAGGAATAGCCCACCCAGGGCCAGCAGGATCATGGTGGTTGGCTCGGGGACCGTCCATGCACAGACGCTACCGATGGCAACTATCCTGCACCTGCCCCGTTTACGGTAATGGCATTAAGATAAGCACAGTGTCAGGTCTGGGTAGGGGTTGAGACGGCCAACTAAAGCGTGGCCTCCTAGGATGACGGTGTTGGTCAGAACGTCGTTCATCATAGGAGACCACTTATGACAAGTATCCACGCCGTCGTTGAACAGATCAAGCGGAATCCTCTTGAGGTCATCGATGCCGACCGGATCGGCGAACTCTGTAAGCGTCTAGGACATCACTGGCGAGAGCGCCGACTGCCTCCGCCCGCGACCATCGGTCTGTTCCTTCAGCAGGTCCTGCAAGGCAACCTGTCCTGTAACGCCGTGCGACACATCGCCAAGCAGTCCGTCAGCGGCTC
The DNA here is from genome assembly GCA_039683575.1 of Armatimonadia bacterium. Lineage (GTDB taxonomy): Bacteria > Armatimonadota > Zipacnadia > Zipacnadales > UBA11051 > JAJFUB01. The sequence goes on from JBDKRC010000279.1 coordinate 617, forward strand.
GGCCGTCTGTCAAGCCCGTTATCGTCTGCCGCTGGCGGCCTATCAAGCCCTGCTGCCGGAGGTCTACCAGAGGGCTCGCTCGCTGGATAATCACAAGGACTTCCTCTGGCACGGTCATCGCACGTTCCACATCGATGGCACGGGCTTTTCCATGCCGGATACTCCGGAACTGCGCAAGGAATTCGGGCTGCCCAACGGCGTCAAGAGGGGCTGCGGTTTTCCAGTAGCCCACCTGCTGACGTTGTTCAACGCCCGCACCGGGCTGTTGGGCGAGGCCATTGCCGCCGGCGCTCGGCGAGGGGATCTGGCCGACGTACCGGGCATCCTGGAGCATCTGGAGTTGGGAGACCTGCTGGTCGGCGACAGCAGTTTCGGCTGCTATGTGGTTCTGGCGTTACTGCAACGGGCGCAGGTCTATGGGCTGTTTTCGGTCCAGGTGGCCCGCATCGTGGACTTCACGCCGCACCGGCCGTTTGGCCCGGAAGGAAAGCATACCCCTCAGCCGGGTCTGCCGCATTCCCAGTGGGTCCGCCGCTTGGGCAAGCAGGATCAACTGGTCCGGTACTTCAAGCCCAGCCACCCTCCGGACTGGATCGATCCGGACCTGTGGGCCGAGTTGCCGGAGTCGATCTTGGTACGGGAACTGCGTCGGACCGTGCAGCATCCACAGGCCGGAGCGATCGAACTGGCGATGGTGACCACCTTGACCAACCCCCGGCATTACTCGGCCAAGGCGCTGACGAACCTGCGGGGCTGCCGCTGGGGCGTGGAGACCAATATCGGTCACCTCAAGACGACGCTGCAGATGGATGTGCTGCACTGCCGCAAGCCCGAAGGCATCCGCCGGGAGCTATGCATCTTCGCCGTGCTGTACAACCTGGTGCGGCTGGTGATGCTGGCGGCGGCTCGTCGGCAGAGGGTGCGGCCCGAGCGGATCAGCTTTGCCGACACGCTGCACTGGCTGCAGTGGCTGGAGCCGGGAGGGCGGCTGCCCAGGCTGCTGGTCAACCCGCGGCGTCCGAATCGTATCGAGCCGCGCGTCCTCAAGCGACGCAAGAAGAACTTTCTGTCTATGACCAAGCCACGCTGGCGGTACAAACGAACCCGCAAGAAAACGTAACCGATGCTTATCTTAATGCCATTACCGTGAACGGGGCAACAACTAAGGAGAAGCGGCGGATGTGGGGCCGCCCGTGCACCAGCCCTACAAGGGCTGGCCTATGTGCCCGCTACGCTGGATGCCCCGTGAACGGGGCAGGGCCGGACGCCGTTGCCACCGAAACGCGGATGCACCCGTTCCGTCGGCCTGTGCCGCTTGTATCGCCGCCAACCGCCCTTATGATGTTCGGATTGCCAATACGAGGATCCATACAATGCCCACGAATCTCTACTGGAAAGCGGATACGGTTGACCAGGGTCTGGCGACGGCGCTCAAGACGCTGGGTGAGGAGTATCCTGTCCGCGAGGGGCCCGGCACGCCGCAACTGGTGCTGATGCAGGGTGAGCCGGGCCGCACGCTGCAGGTCGGCCGCAAGGGGGAGACGTACACCGTCACCTACGGCAGCCACCCGGATGCCCTGCGCGGGGTCGGCACCGTGCTGGCGGACTTGCCAGCCGAGGCGGACCAGGCGCTCGTGGAGTCCTGTCCGTTCACCACGCTGGGCATCATGCTGGCCTGCTCTCGCAACGCGGTGATGACCGTCGAGCACGTCAAGGGCTGGCTGCGCAGGCTGGCGCTGATGGGTTACAACATGGTCATGCTCTACACCGAGGACACCTACAAGCTGCCGGGCGAGCCGTTCTTCGGCTTCCTGCGCGGGGCGTACAGCCCGCAGGAACTCAAGGAACTCGACGACTACGCGAACCGCCTGGGCATGGAGATGATCGGCTGCATCCAGACGTTGGCGCACATGGAGCAGATACTCAAGTGGCACGTATACCGCCAGGTCAAGGACACGATCACGGTCATGCTGGCCGAGGAGCCGGCCACGTACGAACTCGTCGCCAAGATGATCGAGACGTACGCGACCTGTTTCCGCAG